>JBPCVQ010000108.1:0-5350 GCA_051010395.1 Geminicoccaceae bacterium
GAGCATGCTCGATGATTATTTGATGATGCGTCGCGCGCTCGGGCACAAGCTGGTTCTGTCGGGGCGTCTATTGCAGCGTTTCGTCGCTTTCGCCGACCGCGCCGGGGCCGAGTTCATCACAACGGAGTTTGCTTTGAACTGGGCGATGCAGCCGGTCGAGGCTCAACCGGCTCAGTGGACGAACCGTCTAGGTATGGTCCGTCGCTTTGCCCAATATTGCAGCGCGATCGACCCTCGCACGATGGTGCCGGCCCCCGATCTTCTTCCCCATCGATACCGTCGTCCACCACCTTACATCTATCGCGACGACCAGATCATCCACTTGCTTCAAGCGGCTCGGCGGCTGCCATCCGCGACCGGCCTTCGATCCTACACTTATGCCACACTCTTTGGCTTGTATGCAGCGACCGGCATGCGGTGTAGCGAACCCTTGCAGCTTGACCGCGATGACGTTGACCTCGTCCATGGTGTGCTCACGGTTCGCGGCACGAAGTTCGGCAAGTCGCGCTACGTGCCGCTCCATGTCTCAAGCCAACGCGCTTTGCAGGGCTATGCCGCGCACCGCGATCGTCTCTGTCGCGCGCCTGGGAGTCCAAGCTTCTTCCTCTCGGAGCGCGGCATCCGCCTGACCGAGTGTGCCGTCCGCCGGACCTTTGTCAAACTCTCCCAAGAGATCGGCCTGCGCCGCCCCGGTGATTCAAGAGGGCCGCGCCTACATGATCTCCGCCACCGACTGGCGATCACCACACTTCTGAACTGGTATCGCCAAGGTGTCGATGTCGAGCAGCATCTGCCCGAGCTGGCGACCTATCTCGGTCACGCCCATGTCACTGACACCTATTGGTATTTGACGGCTACGCCCGAGCTGCTGCACCAAGCCCTGCAACGGGTCGAGCGCTCAGAGTGGGGGCGGCCATCATGACGGCATCAACCTCCTTCCCGGTCCTGCTCGAAGGCTTCTTCATGGATCGACTGCTGCGCCAGCGCCAGGTGAGCCCGCACACACTGGTCAGTTACCGGGACACCTTTCGTCTACTGCTGCAGTACGCGCAGCAACGCTTGCGCAAAGCGCCCTCGACCATGGTGTTGGCAGATTTGGATACGCCGCTGCTCGGTGCCTTTCTCGATCATCTCGAGCAGGAGCGGAACAACAGCGCCCGCAGTCGCAATGTCCGTCTTGCCGCCATCCATTCATTCTTCCGCTACGTCGCTCTGCAGGCCCCCGAACACAGCGCCCTGGCGCAGCGCGTGCTCGCTATGCCGAGCAAGCGCTACCTGCGCCGACCCATCGCCTTCCTCACCCGCGTTGAGATGGATGCCCTTTTGGCCGCGCCGGATCTCAAGACTTGGTACGGACGCCGTGATCGCGCCCTGCTCCTTCTGGCGGTGCAGACCGGGCTTCGCGCCTCAGAACTCCTCTCGCTTTGCTGTCAGGATATCGTGTTGGGACCTGCTGCCCACGTCTGGTGCCAGGGCAAGGGGCGTAAGCACCGCTGCACACCGCTGCGCCGCGATGCAGTCGCCGTGCTGCGCAGCTGGCTACGAGAACGTCGGGGCGCACCATCCGATCCCCTCTTCCCGACAGTGCGGGGAACAACCATGAGCCATGATGCGTTGCAATGTTTGCTGACCAAGCATCTCGCCGTCGCCCGTCGTGACTGTCCGTCGCTGACCGACAAACATGTGACGCCCCATGTATTGCGCCACAGCCTGGCAATGGAGCTCCTGCAAAGTGGCGTTGACCGTGCTGTCATTGCCCTCTGGCTCGGTCACGAATCCATGGAAACCACATCGATCTACCTGCACGCCGACATGACCATCAAAGAAAAGGCGCTCGACAAAACCGCCACCACATCAGCCAGTACCCAGCGCTATCGCCCCGACGATCAGCTCTTAGCCTTTCTCAGGAACCTCTGATTATGCCGATATGTCGACCGGATTAGGCCAGCAGTCCTGCGACAAACCAAACCGAACTCGGAATAATCCGGAACTCGGCATTATGTCTCAGGTCATGTAGCCGAGGGCGGCGCCTGCCTGGCGTTGGCTGAATATCAGCCCTTCTCACCAATCTGTGGAAGGTGTCTCTGACCCTTTGATATCGGAGCGCTTGGCAATCATAGCCAATGAAGACCGGATCATCGCCTGACCGTGGCTGGCGCCGTCGCAGATAACGCGCCAGGCCCGCTACTGCGCTGTCATGCAGTGGCACCAAGCGGTTTTTCCGGAATTTGGTTTCCCGGATCAGCAACCCGTCCTTGGTGATGTCGGCCATCGTTAGCTTCAACGCTTCAGAGATCCGCAATCCCGTGGCCACAAGCAATGCAATCAACGTCGCATAGGTCTGGGATCGCAACCCAGCTTTGGGGTGAAGCCGAAGGGCTTCCTCGATCAAGCGATCGATTTCCTCCACTGAGTAGATATGCGGTGAGCGGCGCTTTTTACGGGCACCAAAGTGATCTGCAGGAGGCTCCTCATGCCGGTCATCTTCGACGCGGATGTAGCGTACGAAGCGGCAGATAGCCTTCAGCCGTGCATCGCATTGCGCCACAGACGGCCCGAGAGCCGCCCAGTCGATTGCGGTTTGCATGCGAACATGGGTTTCTCCGCGCTCGGCGGCAAAATGGGCAAAGCTCTTCAGCAGATATTCCGCATTGAGCATCGTAAACCCTGCAGTACGGCGGAGAGCAAGGTAAGCCGTGACAGCGTTCAACATGAGAGCGCCTCCGGCCATGGCTGGGCAATTTGCTTCAGCAGATTAATATCGACCTTGGCGTAGTATGCCGTGGTGTCGACACCCCGATGCCTGAGAACCAGGCCGATCTGCTCGAGCGGAACGCCATGGCGCAGCATCTCGGTCGCCGCCGTATGCCGTAGCGCGTGGGCGCCTTTGACGGGCGCCACCACGCCGGCCCGCTTCATGAGACGCTTCACGATCGACGACACGCCGTCGCCTTTCCGGAATGACCGATAAGGAGCGATATTCCGAAGAAACACATGATCACTTTGACAGGAGGAAGGCCGACATTCGAGATAGGCGAGGATCGCGTCCCCGACATCTTGCGGAAGCGGTAGACGAACTTGATAGCGCGACTTTCCGCAGACCCGAAGTGAGCCGGTCTGCCACTCGATATCGTCAAGGCGAAGCCCTGCCACATCGCCAGCCCGGAGCCCAAGACGCACCAATAGCAAAAGGATCGCCCGGTCGCGGTGGCATCCGGGCGCATCGCCATCACATGCCGCGATCAAGCTGCCTACCTGCGTCGCCGTCAAATATCTTGGCAATTCAGCCAGGCGCCACCTTGCATATGCCGGCACAGCCTTATCGAGATCCGCCTGGCATTTCCCGTCGACAGCGAGATAGCGCAAGAAAGCCCGAAGGCCGGTGATCAGCTTCTCCACCGAGCCTTTGCCGGACTGACCGGCACACTCCATCAAGGCGGCACGGATACCCGTCGCATCCCAGCAGCCGGGATCATCTCCGAGCGCCATTACCAAGCTGATAGCGTGGCAAGTGTACTGTCTGATCGTCGAGTCGGCGGCGCCATGATGCTTTTGCAGCCACAGTCTGAAGCCGACGACAATCTCCGGCTCTACCTGCCTACTCTCCGGCGTCGTCATGGTGGGTCGGCAAACGCCGATGGCCAGAAGAAAATCACGGTAACGCTTGGCGCCAAAAATGGTGTGGTGATTACGCCGCCCGCCTTTTGATCGCGGACATCGGCAAACGTGCAAATGCTTGCCGAAAGCCGAGAGATCGATATCGGCCAAGGTTCCGCCTTGCTCGTGCGCAAAATGGCCGAGATGAGCCGCCGCCCGCAAATAGCGCACTGCAATGGCGGGACTATAACCGTCTCGTTCGAGCGAGGCCGCGAAACCATCCAGATACGGCCCGCTCGGCCCACGCCGCAGATGCTCAAGCATCTTTGGCGCCGAAAAATATGTCTCCAACATTCCATGTCCCCGCTTGTGGTTGGCCATCAGTGGCCAAGCGTGAGCACGGTGGACTTCGGTTTTATGGAGACAAGAACCGAGGTCGCTTACTGGAAATGCGGTTCAAATACACCCATACGAGCGCCTCGACGACCAACAACTCCCCATTACGAATTTTGCCCATAAGACAGGAATGGAAGCGCACGACCATGGTGTTGCAGTGGTCACATGCCTGAAGGTGACCGCCCATGGCAGGCGTGCGGCATTGCTCGATCGCCCGCATCGCCTGGTGTTGCCGAGGATGCAGGCTCCTGGTCGCTCGATAGGCCGGCCCAAAGCGCCGAAAGATATCGGCAATTTCAACCCGCCGCGGCGCCTTCGGCGTGACACACACCGTTTATTCGTCGAGATGATCGAGCAACTCAAGGGGTGAGGTGGTTGTCATCAAACGGCGCTCAGTCACATGCAAATAGCGCATCGTGCTGCGCAGGCTGCGATGACCGAGAAGACGCTGGATCGTAAGCAGGTCGGCGCCAGCCTCGAGCATATGGGTGGCAAAAGCATGACGCAGGCTATGAAGGCCGCCGGACTTATCGACCCCGGCTTCGTCCTTGGCTTGATGATAGATGCCAAGGGCCCTTTGACGCGTGATCGGACATCCTTTTCGTCCGCCAGGAAATAACCAGAATTCAGGGCGATAGCGTAACCAATAACCGCGCAATTCCAACAGCAACCGGTCGGACAACAGGCTGTAGCGATCTTTCCTGCCTTTGCCTTGGTCGATCCGCAAACCCATGCGATCGCTGTCGATATCGCTGATCTTGAGGGAGATCACCTCGCTTGCCCGTAAGCCAGCCCCATACGCGGTCATCAGCAAGGCTCGATCGCGCCGGTTCGCAGCAACCTGAAACAGGCGCTGAACTTCCTGCCTGCTCAGGATCTCCGGCAGACGCTGTTCTTGCTTGGCGCAGGGAATGTAGAAATCGGTAGCGCAGCGACTGAGCGTGACCCGATAAAAGAAGCGAAGTGCGTGGCCATAGAGGTTGCAGCTGCTCCATGCCAAGCCCCGCTCTTCCCGGAGATGCACCAAAAAACGTTGCACCTCACGCGTCGACAATTGGTCCGGACGCTTATTGTAGTATTGAGCAAGCTGACTGACGGCATGGAGATACGCTTTGTGGGTATTCTCGGCCAGGCCGCGCACGCTGAGGTCTTCGATCATCTGGCGACGAAGTGGGGTCATTGACATGGACATCTCCTCCTTGGGTCATTGTGATCCCGAGAAGAGACGCCAAACCGCCGATAACATCAGCGGCTATCGCCATGGTTCACTTAACTAGTCAGCAACAAAAGCTGCCAATTCAGCCCCATCAAAACGCCACACACTGCCAACTTCTGTCGCGGAGCGACTTCGTCCAAT
>JBPCVQ010000109.1:0-3310 GCA_051010395.1 Geminicoccaceae bacterium
ATGTCTGCCTAAGCATCGAACAACCGAAGAGGACCAGCTTTGCGGCAGTTGAGCGCGGACCAACCCATCGAGCACCCAACCCAAGTCAACGAAGTGGCCGCGCCACCCTGGGGGATGTTTGGGCTTAATTTGATTGGGATTTGGACGCTTTATCTTCGGGAGGTGCGGCGGTTTTTGAAGGTGCCGTTGCAGACGGTGGCGGCACCGCTGGTGACGGTGATGATGTTCCTTTTGGTGTTTTCGGTGGCGCTTGGGCGTTCCGGGCGCACCATTGGGGGTGTGCCGTTTCTCGATTTTCTGGCGCCCGGTCTGATCATGATGGCGATCATTCAGAACGCGTTCGCCAACACCTCGTCCTCGATCATGATCGGCAAGATCCAGGGCAATATCGTCGACGTCCTGATGCCGCCCTTTCGGACTGCCGAGCTGTTGTTCGGCATCATCGCGGGTGGTGTGACCCGGGGTGTTCTGGTCGCCCTGGTGGTTCTTGTCGCGATGTTGTTCGTGATCGATGTCGGCAGTGCGTCCTGGCCGCTCGCCCTCTTCTACGCGCTGTCCGGCTCGCTGATGCTCTCATTGCTCGGTTTTCTCGGCGGGCTCTGGGCTGAGAAATTCGATCAGATGTCGGCTGTCACCAACTTCCTGATCACCCCGCTGTCCTTCCTCTCCGGCACCTTCTATTCGATCACCCAGCTGCCGGAGAGTTTCCAGGCGATCGCTTTTCTGAACCCGTTCTTCTATCTGATCGACGGTCTTCGTTTCGCCTTGGTCGGCTATAGCGACGGGTCCATTCTCATCGGCATGCTCGTGGTCAGCGCGATCAACGCAGCTCTTTGGATGATTTCCCTCCGCCTTCTGCACCAGGGCTATCGCATCAAGGCGTGACATCAGAAAACGCCAGTGGTTGATTATAATTCATTGAATTGCTACCTATGATTTTTCTTTGGCTCATCTTGTCCAACGTTCGAGGCAACCCTTGGATCGGTCGCCTCGGGAGCGCCTTCATTGAATGATGCCCTGCCCAACAAGATGCCCATCGAGCTGCTGCTGATCGACGACGATCAGTCCGACATCTATCTGGCCAAACGAGCGCTCAAGAAATGCGGGACGCCCGTCCAGGTCCAGGTTGCGCGCCACGGCGAGGAGGCGCTTTCACTGCTCAGGCGCGAGGGCTCCCATAAGGATGCGAAGCGCCCCGATCTGATCTTTCTCGACATCAACATGCCCAGAATGAACGGCCATGAGTTCCTGGAGCAGATCAAGGCCGACGACGACCTCAAATCGATCCCGACGATCATCATGAGCATGTCGGAAAGCAGCGTCGACATGCTGAAGAGCTATCGTCTCCAGGCAAGCGCCTATATTTCCAAACCGATGGAGCTTGACGCGTTCGCCGAGGTGATACGTTCGATCGAGGACCACTGGTTTCGCGTGGTGCGCCTGCCGCAGGAGCGGGAGAGCTGAGCGTTCACTCGTAGCAGGCCAGGCTGAGGTCTGCTCCGCTCCACCAGCCCCCATACCCGACCGTTGACAGGGCGCGCACTTCCCCGCAATTCTATTCGTTTCCCTTGAACTGATTGGCGTCAAGGCCTTGCTTTGTGCCGGATGATACCCGTCCAGAGCCGCTTCGACGCTGACCTCCAATCGAGACACCGTCATGCTGAATGCACCCATGCCATCCGTTCTTCCGGTCTATAAAAGGGCGCCAGTGACATTCGAGCGCGGTGAAGGTCCCTATCTCTTCGATCGCGACGGCCGCCGTTATCTCGACTTCTGCAGCGGCATCGCCGTGACCCTGCTCGGCCACGGGCATCCGCATCTGGTCGGGGCCCTGAAGGCGCAGGCCGAACGTCTCTGGCACTGTTCCAACCTCTATGGAATCGAAGCGCAGGAGCAGTTTGCCGACCGGCTGGTCGAGCACTCCTTCGCTGACACCGTCTTCTTCTGCAATTCGGGCGCCGAGGCGCTGGAGTGCGCGATCAAGATGGCGAGGCGCTTTCATCACGAGCGCGGTCAGCCCGAGCGTCACAAGATCATCACCTTCGATGGCGCCTTTCACGGTCGGACCATGGCGACGATTTCCGCAGGTGGCCAGGCCAAGCATCTCGAAGGCTTTGCGCCGGTATTGCCGGGTTTCCAAAAAGTCGGCCCGGGCGACCTGCAAGCAGTCGAGGCGGTGGTCGATTCCGAGACGGCCGCCCTTCTGATCGAGCCTGTGCAGGGCGAAGGTGGGCTTCGCGCCCTTGATGTCGGCTATCTCGAAGGCCTCCGCAGGCTTTGCGATCAGAACGATCTGCTGCTGATTTTCGACGAGGTGCAGACTGGGCTTGGCCGCACCGGAAAGATGTTCGCCCATGAATGGAGCGAGATCACCCCCGACCTGATGGCGCTCGCCAAGGGGCTGGCCGGCGGATTCCCCATGGGTGCCTGCCTTGCGACCGCGCGGGTCGCGAGCGCGATGGCGCCCGGCACCCACGCCTCCACCTTCGGCGGCAATCCGCTCGCCTCAGCCGTTGGCAATGCCGTGCTCGACGTGATCCTGGATGACGGCTTTTTCGATGGGGTCATGCAGGCCGTGGAGCGTCTTGAAAGCGAGATGCGTCGCCTTATGGCGGCCTATCCGGACATCGTCGACGAGGTGCGCGGCAAGGGGCTTATGCTCGGCTTCCGCCTGAATGATGTCTATGCCTGCGCTGACATCGTCGCGAAGCTTCTCGATAAAAATCTCCTGACCGTGCCCGCGGGCGACAATGTGATCCGCCTGTTGCCACCCCTGATCATCGGCGAGGCGGAAATCGAGGAAGCGATCTCGTCGATCGAGGAGCTTTTTCAGGAGCTTGTCGATGAGAGTGGCGACCAGCCAGAGGCGGCGTCATGACGGCCCGGCATTTTCTCGATATCCACGAGCTGGAAAGCAATGAACTCCGGCGGATCGTCGATCTCGCCTGCGACTTGAAAGGCGAAGGCGGTCGGACGGCGGCCGGACGCCTGCCGCAAAAGACGCTGGCGATGATCTTCGACAAACCGTCGACCCGCACGCGCGTGTCCTTCGAAGTCGCGATCAAGGCCCTTGGCGGCGATGCGGTCGTACTCAACGCCAAGGACATGCAGCTCGGCCGCGGCGAGACGATCGAGGATACGGCGAGAGTGCTGTCCCGCTATGTCGACGCGATCATGATCAGAACCGACAGCCACGAAAAGCTCGTGCAGCTCGCTGACGCCGCCGATGTGCCCGTGATCAACGGCCTGACCGACTTCTCGCATCCCTGCCAGATCATGGCTGACATCATGACCTTCGAGGAGCACCGGG
>JBPCVQ010000110.1:0-13791 GCA_051010395.1 Geminicoccaceae bacterium
GCAAGACGAAACAAATCGAGCCCGATCCCGCCGGCATGGGTGCCGTCGACACCGTTCAAAGTGTGGGAGGAAAGGGTCACGGTCATTCGATCGAGGCCTTATCGCGTTTGTCGGAAGTGGCGGCGACGATGGGGCTGATCACGCCTCGGCATTTGACATTGACGCAGGCGGTCTTGTTACTCGCGATCGCACGGCGAAGGGCCGGGACCAGTTCTTCACGCTTCGTCACCAGCTCGCCATGGCCGCCCAGACCTTCGAACATGCCATGGAAAGGAATGTCCCGAAAATCGGTCGCGAAATGCTGGCCGCTCGCGAAGAGCCGCTCTTGCTGCTGGCTGATGCAATCGAGGCCGCCATTATTGTCGATCACCACGATGATCGGCAGGTTTTCCTGAAACGCCGCCTCGATCGAAAGCCCGCCCGAAAGAAATGCGCCATCGCCGGAGATCACCACCACGGTCTTGTCGGGGTGGGCGTTTTTTGCAGAGAGCGCAAAGGAGACGCCAACGCCGAGCAGCGAGTAGTTGCCAGGATGCATGATGCCGCCGAGCTTCTTGCCCTCCCAGCCGGCGAGGTTGACAGCGATCTCGTTCCAAAAATGGGTGTTGCCGCCGTCGAACACCAGCCAGTCCTCATCCCCCATCTCAGCCTGGACATCCAGCGCCAGCTGCAGGGGATGCATCTTTCGACCTGCAGCCTGGTCTGCTCTGGTTTCACTTTCGATATGAGCCGTCCATTCCGCCACCCATTCGCCGCGGCGCTTTCGTTGCAGATCGAACCAGGCCGGCCAAGTCTTACCGACGTCGATCAGCGCGTCCAGAAAAGCGCCGGGATCGGAAAGCAAGAGAAGGTCGGCGCTTCGATTGTAGTCCAGCTCCTCGTGACTGCCATTGATGCAGACCAGCGTCGTCTGTTTGGGGATGAAGGGCGGGTTGCCGAAATTCATCTGGTTATCCAGCCGGCAACCAATCATCAGCACAAGGTCGGCCTCATGGATCGCCTGTTTGGAGGGGTGATATTGATGAAAATCAGCGAGGCCCATATAAGCTTCGCATTCCTCACCCAGCAGCTTTTGATGATAGGGCACGTTGAAGACAGGCAGCCGGAGCGTCCGGCCTGCGGTTTCCAGCTTCGCCTCATTTCCCGACCACCAGATGCCGTGGCCGCCGATGATCAGCGGGCGCTCGGCCTTGCGCACTCGATCCAGGACACCTGCCAGCGCTGCTGGCTCGGGCCAGGCGCGCGGGACCGGACGATCGCTGCGATCGAACGGGCGCTCGTCACGCCCCGCGTTCTCTGGGAAAGTCGAGAACATGATGTCCACCGGGAGAGCGATATGAACAGGGCCGGGATAGCCGGTGGTCGCCGCCGTCCAGGCGCGATCCACGAACTCGCTGATGCGCTCGCCATCGGTGATCTGCACGGAATATTTCACCAGGGGTGCTGCAATCGCGACGTCGTCGATCTCCTTGAAGCCGCCTGCTCCCTGGCGTTTCAGGGTCGAGGATCCTGTCACGAAGATCACCGGGCTGCGCTCTCCGCCCGCTTCCAGCATCGCCGGCACAGCATTCGCGAACCCTTCTGGCCCCACCAAGCAAACCGACGGCTTTCGGGTAATGCGCGTGTGACCGTCGGCGAGATGTCCCGCCACCTGCTCATGGGGGCAGTTGATCACCGGCATTTGGCATTCCATGAACCCTTCCAGCGCCGGATTGCAAAACCCGCCCGCCAGCGTAAACGCATGCTCGACGCCCTTTTCCTTAAGCGCGCGAGCGAGGATCGCCCCGCCGCGGATCCTTGCCGTGCTGGCTTCGATCTCTCCCTTCATGTCCGGCGTTGCCTCCTTGAAGACTTAACTTGTTGAATTGCGAAAGGGGCCGCGTCCTCGGCTGTATCAGGCACTGATACCTCGGCTGGTACGAACAGGGAATTCGCATCGAGATCGGCAATGCTGCCAATTCCAAGCTGGGTCATGGCGAGATCGATTTCTTCTGCAAAGACCCGAATGAGCGAATAGAGGCCTCTGTCCGCCTCGGCGGCAAGGGCATAGAGAAGCGGGCGGCCGAGCATCACGAAATCGGCCCCCAGGGTCAGCGCCTTCACGACATCTTCGCCGCTGCGCACACCACTATCCAAGATCAGCGGGTAGTCCGGGCCAACGGCCGCCCGTATCCTCGGCAATAGATCGATGGAGGACGGAACGCTGTCGAACTGGCGACCGCCGTGATTGGACACGTAGATGGCGTCCACACCGCTCGCCTGGATGCGCAGTGCATCCGGCACGGACGTAACGCCTTTGATGATCAAGCGCCCCTTCCAAAGCCCGCGCAACCGATCGAGAAAATCCCAATCCGCGCCCTCACGGCTCCCGTGACGGTCGAATCGATTGCCGTCGCCGGCGAAATTCTTCGGCTTCGGAGCCCCCTGCATCAGCGTGGCCAGCGACCATCTCGGATGGCGGACGAAATCGATGAACTGTCTTGGACCGATCGAGAACGGCATCTGAAAGCCGTTCTTCAGATCCCTGACGCGACGCGCCACCTTCGGCACATCGACGGTCAGCACCAGCGTTTCATACCCGACCTCGCTCGCCCGCTCCACCAATTCGAGCGAGTGAGCCATCGACGGGCCGACATAGAGCTGGAACCACGCCTTGTCGCCTGCCCACCCGCGCATTTCTTCGATCGAGCTGGAGGCGGCCGAGGACAGGCAGATCGGAATATTGAAATCGCGCGCAGCCTCAGCCAGAAAACGATCCGCCCCTGGCCAGGAAAGATTGCACATTCCCATCGGTGCGATACCAAACGGAAGGCCATAATCTCTACTGAGGAAGTGGGTCACGGCTGAGCGATTCTGCGCTTTGTTCATCACCCGAGGCTGAAGCATGATGTCATCGAAGCGAGATTGGTTGCGCTTGACCGCCACCTCACGCCCGGCAGCCCCCTCGATATAATCGAGCACCAGCCTCGGCAGCCGCGATCGCGCCAGCTTCTGCGCATCATCGGTACAGAAGATGCGTTTGCTGGTCTTCGTGCCTATGGCATCTTGATGCGCGATGGTCCGCTCCTAAAAGGCGAGTTTTGGTCAAGGGCCGCCCCACAATAGCAAAAGCCTGTCTCTGTCAGCCACCAATTCGTCCAGATCAAAGGTGAAGATTGGCTGCGTTCGTCAGCAGCTGAGGCCTTGCAGCTGGCTGCGTGTGAAGCCGTGCTGGCGCATCGCATGGATCAACTCTTCCCGGAGAATCTTTGCGACGTGGTCGGCGCCATGTTCACCGAGTGCTGCTATACCATAAAAAAACGGCCGTCCGAGCAGGACAAAATCGGCACCAAGCGAGCAGGCTCGAAGCACGTCGAGACCACTGCGAATGCCGCTGTCCAGGAGGATGGCCGCTCGATCGCCAACGGCATCGACGATCGCCGGCAAGGCCTCGATGCTCGGCGGCGAGGCATCGCTGCCGCGACCGCCATGGTTGGAAACGAGGACGCCATCAGCACCGATATCGACGGCGGCCACCGCGTCATCCGGGTGCAGGATGCCCTTCACGATCAGTTTTCCCGGCCAGCGATCCCTGATCGCTTTCACTTCCTCCAGGCCGATCGCGCGGCCGAACTGGCCACGGACGAAATTCGCCGCTTCCTGAAAGGACGATCCCTCGGGGATGTAACGCGAAAAATTCCGAAACTGCGGGATTCCATGACGAAGGGTTTCAAGCGACCAAACAGGGCGCATGGCCGCACGGACAACATTGCCAAGCGTGATTTTCGGCACGACGGACAGACCACTTCTTAACGTCCGCTCTCGTCTTGGCGGTACCGGTACATCGACGGTCACGATCATCACCTCGATGCCGACCGCCTCGGCTCGCTTGAGCAAGTCCCATCGGATCGCCTCATCCCTGGGGGAATAGAGCTGATACCAAAGACGACCGCCGGTCGCTTCGGCCATGCTCTCCATGGAGGCACAGGCGACCGTGCTGAGCGTTATCGGGATGTTGTTCTTTGCCGCCGCCTTGGCATTGATCATCTCAGCGCCAGGCCAGATCAGGCTTCCCATGCCGACGGGCGCAATCGCGATCGGCAGATCATATCGACGCCCAAACAACTCTGCCGACGGATCGAGGCCATCCAGATCCCGAAGATAGCGTGGCATGATCCGGACGTCGTCGAAGGCTCTCCGATTTCGTTGAACGAGCCTCTCGCGGCCCGCCCCATGCTCCAGATAGTCGATAGCGTAGAGTGGAACACGTCGATGAGCGATCGGGATGAGATCGTCGATCATCGGATATTTCTGCATCAGAGAAGAAAGGGCCGCCATGCGTTTTTCTCGTTGGTTCCTTGCAACGTCCAAGCATCGCCACATCCATGGCCTACCGTCAGTCTTGACGGTCTTTTTCTCCAAAGCAACCGTGTAGGATCATTTCGGACTGATCGCCTCTGACGGAACCAGCTCAACATCGAGAAAGTGAGGACAGCAAATTGAAAAACCCGATCGGCATCATCTCGATGCAGTTTGTCCGGCCCTTCACGACGAAGAACCTGGAACTGTTCGAAACGATAAAAGCGCTCGGTTTCGATTTCATCGAACTCCTGATGCCCGAACCCGAGGACGGTTTGGATCTCGGTGAAATCCGAACGGCCCTCCTGGACAATGATCTCGGCGTCGTCCTCGCGGCACGCGTAAACACCGAGAGATCCATTGTGAGCGACGATCGAAAGGCGAGACAGGGAGGCATCGATTATCTCAAAACATGTATCGATGCCGCCGCGGCCATCGGTGCTAATATCATCGGCGGGCCGCTCTATGGCGGACCGCTGGTGTTTGCCGGCGTTCGGCCGGCACCGATCACGGAGAAAGAACGCCAAGCACGCTTCGAGCGCTGCATCGAAGGGCTAGCCAAGGTGTCGGCCGATGCGGCCGCAGCCGCCGTGCGTTTGGCGCTGGAGCCCCTCAATCGGTTTGAGACCGACATCATCTCGACCGTCTCCCAGGCCGTCGATGTCGTCGACCATGTCGACAGCCCGGCACTTGGCCTGCTGCTCGACAGTTTCCACATGAATATCGAAGAAAGTTCGATCAGCGATGCCATCCGAGAAGCAGGGCCGCGCATCGTGCATTTTCAGGCCAATGAAAACCACCGTGGCTTCCCCGGCACCGGCCATCTTCCCTGGAGCGATATCGCCAGAGCGCTCCACGATGTCAGCTATCAAGGTCCGGTGTCACTCGAACCGTTTCGCCGGGGTGACGATCGTTTCGGCATACCGATCGCCCACTGGCGGCCACCGGCCGAGGATGAGAGCGAGAAACTCCGGCAAAGTCTCACCCTCATGCGCGCAGCACTCGCCATGGCAGGGCACCGGCGATGACCTTTCGAATCGGCTGGATTGGCTGCGGACGTCAGGCGAGCGAGATGCTGCTGCCGCAATTGATCATGATCGAGGACGTCGAGCTGTCAGCCCTCGCCGACATTGATGATGCCGCTCTTGCGACAACGGCCAGGCGTTACGGCGTGGCTCGAACCTTTCGGGACTATCACGATCTGCTGGCGAGCCCCGATCTCGATGGCATCGGCATCGCAGTCGGCCCCGCCATGCATCGGGAGATCGGTCTTGCAGCATCGGCGCGCGGCCTTCCGGTTTTCATGGAGAAGCCGCCCGCTCCTGATCTCGCAGGTACGAAAGAACTCGCATCGGCAGCGGCCTGTTCGAAAAGGCCGGTGCTGGTCGGCTTCATGAAGCGCTTTTCCAGCGGCAACAAGATCGGGAGAAATGTCCTCCAGCATGATTTCGGGCCTGCGCTCAGCTTCCTCGGCAGCTACATGACCGCCCCCACCTATTTCGAGGGCGAAGTGGATTACCGAGGCTTTTTTCTTCACCACTGCATCCACTATCTGGATCTCGCACCCTGGCTCATGGGCTCGCCGATCACCGCACTCGACGCGCGAGAAATCGAGCCTAGTCCGGGAAAACTCCTGATCCATCTCGGCCTCACCTTCGAGAGCGGCGCGCTTGGCACACTGATCATGGGAACGATGCAATCTCGTGGTGCTCCGGTCGAGTTCATTCAGATCATGGGCGATCATCGAAAAGTCGAGATCAGGAACGTCACCGATGTCAGCTTTACGCGCGACCCGGCGTTCAAGGTCGACGTCCCGGACGCCGGGCTCGACGACAATGCGGATACGCTTTGCTGGACGCCGAACATGACCGTCGCTGCGAGCGAGGATCACAAGGGCTACCGCGCTCTCCTGGAGGCGAGCCTGGATGCCATGCGCGGCAAGCCTTCGACAGCGCCGACCATCGACGATGCCGTCCTCGCAATGTCGGCGCTCAATCGTATGGCAAAGGCGCTGGGACGGCCGCTGTCGTGATCGAGTGGCTCAGGCGAATGTCAGCTGCACCTTGACCGAATGCTCCCGATCGCCGGCGGTATCGAACGCGGCGATCGCGTCTTCCAGCGGATGGCTCGACGTAATGATCGGACGGACGTCGATCTCGCCGCCATCAATCAGGCGGACCGCTTCGGCGTATTCAGGGTGAAAGCGATGGGAACCGCGAAAACTGCTTTCCTTGGCGACGATAAGGTTGATCGGCAGCGGCAGATCGCCGGTCACGCCAACCTGCAAAATCGTGCCCTGTGGCCGAACGGCTGCGATCGCCGTCCTGATCGCCGGCTCGGCGGCCGAGCATTCGAAGACGACGTCGAAGCTGCCCTTGTCCGCGCAGTAGGGGTCGAGCGCCGAAACGTCCTCTTTAACATTGATCGTCCGGCCAGCGCCCATCTTTCGCGCGACGGCGAGCGGCACCTCTTCGAGGTCGGTTACCACGATCTCCGCCGCACCGGCATGTTTGAGAACCGCCGTCACAAGACAACCGATCGGCCCAGCGCCGGTCACCAGCACGCGTTTGCCGCGAACATCCCCTGCCCTGTTGCGCGCATGCAGGCAGACCGCAAGCGGCTCGGCGCAGGCCGCCTGGGCATGGGTCGTGACGCTGCTCACCGGTTCGCACTGCGAGGCATCGGCGATGATGCGTTCGCGAAAAGCGCCCTGCTCGTGGGGGAAAGGCATGGCCGAACCGTAAAAGCGCATGTTCAGGCAGTGCTGAAACAACGCCTCCTCGCAATAGCGACAATCTCCACAAGGACGGCTCGGATTGAGGGCGACACGGTCACCTTCTTTGAGCGTGGCAACGCCAGGCCCGATCGCCTCGATCGTGCCGGCGACCTCATGGCCGAGAATGATTGGCTCCCTGACGCGGATCGGCCCGAAGCCCGCTCGGTGATAATAGTGCAGATCCGAGCCGCAGATACCGCCCGCTCCGATCGCAACCCGAACCTCGCCCGCCGCTGGCTCGGCGACATCGTCGCTTTCGATCCGGAGGTCATATTTATCGTAGAGGCGGCAAACGCGCGTTTCCATGGTGTCCGATCCGATGCGTTGTGTCTGGGAGCCTCTTCTTTTTCCTTGATATCAGATGATAGCCTGAGCTGACGAGACAATCGCCGGTGATTTGGGAGAAGATCATGAGACAGACATCATGAGACAGACATGGCGCTGGTTCGGGCCGAAGGATCTGGTGTCGATCGACGACATGCTGCAGGCGGGCGTCGAGGGCGTGGTCACCGCACTCCATCACATACCGACCGGCGCCGTCTGGACGGCGGACAAGATCGAGGCGCGGAAGACCGAGATCGGACATATGAAAGACGGCTCGCCATCCGGCCTCAGCTGGGAGGTGGTCGAAAGCCTGCCGGTCTCGGAAGACATCAAGAAGCAAAAGGGCGAGTGGCGCGGCCACATCGATAACTATAAGGTTAGCCTCCGCCATCTCGCGGCTGCCGGCATCAAGGTGGTCTGCTATAATTTCATGCCGGTCCTGGACTGGACACGCACCGATCTCGCCTGGCGCCTTCGAACTGGCGCCACCTGCATGCGCTTCGACTATGCCGACTTCGCCGCTTTCGACATCCACATCCTTCGCCGGACCGACGCGGCCAGCGGCTACTCGACGGAGATTGCAGAGGAAGCCGCCAGGCGCTTTGCCAGGATGGATGATACGACCAAAGAAATGCTGGTCGAGAACATCGTCTGCGGCCTGCCGGGGACGGCCGAGCATTTCACGCTGGAAGACGTACGCGAACATCTGGCCGAGTATGAAAACATCTCTTTGAGCGAACTTCGCGGCCATCTCACGGCCTTTCTCGAAGAGGTCGTGCCGGTCGCGGACGAGGTCGGCATTCGCCTTTGCTGTCACCCGGACGATCCCCCCTTCCCGCTCCTCGGCCTGCCGCGCATCATGTCGACCGAAGCGGATTACCAGGCGATCATGGAGGCGGTCGACAGCAGGGCTAACGGCATCACGCTCTGCTCCGGCTCGCTGGGTGCTCGTCCCGACAACGATCTTCCCGGCATGATGGAACGCCTGGGCGATCGCGTGCATTTCCTGCATCTTCGCAACGTCAAACGCGAGACATCGGAGATCCGCGGCTCCTTCTACGAGGCCGAGCACCTCGGTGGCGATACGGACATGGTGGCGCTCATTGCCGCCATTCTGAAGGAGGAGGCGAGACGGCGCGAGGCGGGACGCGCCGATCATGCCATCCCCATGCGCCCGGATCACGGCCAGGACATCCTGGACGATCTGCAGCGCCAGGCTCAGCCCGGCTATCCCGCCATCGGGCGACTGCGTGGCCTCGCCGAACTCCGCGGCATCATGACCGCCCTCACCCACCCCACCGCCGCCACGGGCGGATCGTCGACTTGAAGAGGAGCGTTGAGGGGAAGGCTCGTGCTTCTCGGCAAGAGCCTCCCTCCCCAAGAAAGATTATTCGGCCAGGCGCTCGTAGATCGCGGCGATCTTCTGATGCGCTTCGCCAACGGCCTCGGCGGCATCGACGCCTTCGACCAGGAGGAGCTGCAGGGCTTCGGGAATGACATGGGTTGCCAGGATTTCACCCGAAGCAGCGGTCGGCGGGCCGGCGTAGGAGATCGGCACACCGGTTGAAGCGATATCGATAAATTCAGAGAACTCAGGACGCTCGGTCCACCAGGGATCGTTGAAGAGCTCCGGATAAACGGGAACGAAACGGCCATTGGTGTTGGTGATCACCTGGTTGTAGCGCTCGGGCGCCATCATGTGTTCGGCAAGGCCCTTGGCAAGCTCGGGCTCGGGTGCTGCGCTGAAGACGCCAAGCGACCAGGTATCGATCTGATTGACGGCACCCGCAGGTCCGGCCGGTACGCCGAAGAGCCCGGTCTTGGCCATCAGTTCAGGGTCTTCGCCGGCGAGATAGGCGTAGACGCTGGTCGGGTTATTGATGAAGGCGACCTGGCCTGACTGATAGGCCTTGTTGTTCCAGGACGTCTCGCCATTACCGACCACGCCCTTCGGAATGATCTTGTGGGTGTTGTACATCTCGTTGATGAAGTTGAAGCCTGCGATGTTTTCCGGACTGTCGAAGACAACCGCACCGCCCTCATCGACAGTCTTGCCGCCGAAGCACCAGCAGAGCTGCATGATGTTGTCGGTGGCATCGGCGGTGAGACCGAGGTCCATGCCGAAACCGTAGAACGGTGGCTTTTGCACCTTCAGGCAGGTCTCGACGAAGGCATCCCAGGTGCGCGGATAGTCAAGGCCGTGCTCCTCCAGCACATCCATCCTGACATGCATCGGCCAGGGGTTGATCGCGAACGGCACGCCCCAGAACTTGCCGTCATAGGCGACCGCGGTCAGGCTGCTGTCGAACACGCCGCCGCTCTCGCCCTTCATCTTCTCGACGATGTCGGTGACGTCCATCATATGGCCCTGGGAGCGATAGAGCTGGACGTAGCTTTCATAGAGGCGGCAGACATCCGGCGGTGTACCGGTTTCGAGCGCCGCGGACAGGCGTGGAACCAGGTCCTTGTTGGAGACAGGAACGAACGCAGCCTCGCCTTCCTTCAACCCCGCCATCTTCGCGAACTCGTCGAAATGTTCTCGCGCGGCATCGTCGGCAAGGGGGGTGAAGGCGGGGAGATGCCAGTAGATCAACTTCTCGGCACGCTGCGCCCAGCTCTTTTTCGGCGTCAGGATCATCGGCGCCGAGATAAGGGCGCCGGCGGCCGCACCGGTCTTGAGGGCACTTCGCCGGTTATAGGTTTTTTTGATCATGGTGCTTCTCCCTGATGTTGTCGGAGGCGCTTAGGCTTTCACCGCCCCCATGGTTAGGCCGGTAATCAGCCAGCGCTGGAAAAAGAAGTAGACGACGAGCGGCGGGATCACGGTGAAGATCGTGGACGCCATGATCGGCCCCCAGAAGAAGACGTCCTCCACCACGAAATTGCTGAGCCCCGTCGGGATGGTCAGAACAGAAGGCGCTGAATTGAACACGATCGCATAGAGATACTCATTCCATGAGAGGGTGAACGAGAAGAAGGCGACGACCGCGAGTGCCGGCAGCGAGATCGGCAGGACGATGCGGAAAAGCACACCGAGACGCGTGCAGCCGTCCACCAGTGCCGCGTCTTCAAGCTCTTTCGGGATCGAGACGAAATAGCCCATCAGCAGCCATGTGCAGAACGGGATGGTGAAGCCCAGATGCGCGAACGTCAGGCCGGTCAAGGTGTTGGTGAGGCCAACGGCGACCATGATCGCGAACAGCGGAATGAACAGCAGCGATTGCGGCACGAGATAGGTGTAGATCATTCCTCGCGCGAGGATTTTTCTCCCTGGAAAGTCCAGTCTGGCGATCGCATAGGCGGCAAGAGACGCGCAGAGCACCGTCCAGAAGGTCGTCGAGAGCGCCACGATCATGCTGTTCTTGAAAAACAGGAAATAATCGGTTTCGAAAAAGAGGGTGTGGTAGCTCTCGAGCGTCGGCTCCTTCGGCCAGAGCGTGGCTTCGGTGCCGTAGATCTCCTTATGCTTCTTCAGGGATGTCACGAACATCCAGTAGAACGGCACCAACGTCCAGATGATGAAGATGAGAAGAAAAAAATTGCCGAGCCATTTGAGCTGGCGGTCGGTGCTGCTCTTCACGCCTGCCATCGGCTACTCCCGCTCCGCCAGCATCCGGCGGGACAGGATGTAAATCAGCACCGCCAGGATCGGGAAGAACACCATATTGACCGCAGAGCCGATGCCGAGGCGACTTGCGAACAAGGCATATTTGTAAGCAAGGTTCGGCAGGATCTGGGTGGTGTTGGCGGGACCGCCATTGGTCAGCACCTGCACGATGACGAGGTTGGTCGAGGTCCAGATGGTCGAGAGCATCACCACCACGGTGAACACCTTGCGCATCTGCGGGATGGTGACGTACCAGAATTCCTGCCAGGCATTGGCGCCGTCAATGCGCGCGGCTTCATACATCTCGTTCGGGATTGCCTTCAGACCGGCAAGAAAGCTCATGGTGTAGAAGGGCGTGCCGGACCAGACGACGACGGCGATCACCGAAGCCATGGCGTAATCGGGATCGCCGAGCCAGGAGATGACGTCCTGCATGCCGAAGACGCCGATCAGGAAATTGTTCAGGAGACCGCTGAAGTCGTCATAGATCCAGCGGAACGAGAGCGCTGCGACGATGGTCGGCACGGCCCAAGGTACGAACAGGATCGTCCGGTAGATGAAGTCCAGCCGGCGCGGCTGGGCAAGCACCATGGCCATCGCAAGGCCGAGCAGGAATTTGATGCCGACAGCGAAGAAGGTGTAGACGAGCGTGTTCTTGATGGTCTTTAGGAAATGCCGATCACCGAACAGCTCGACGTAATTGCCGAAACCGATGAAGGTCGCGGGCGCGCCCACCATCTTGTTCTGAAAACTCATCCAGATTGCGGTGAGAAACGGATAGACGACGACGAAAGCCAGAACGGCAAGGGCGGGAAGGACGAAAAGAATGCCGATCGCTCGCTGGTCATTCAGCCAGTCGGAAAGCGATCGCGTGCCGAGAGCTGAACGATTGTCAGCCGCAGCACCCTGCCCTATCCGGGCACTCCCCGCCTTGCTTTCCTGCAAGCGCCCTTCGAGCATTAGGCCCCCACCGGCCTCGCCACGCGTCGGGAATTGACGATCCTATCGAGCCCCTGACACGTCCGAGCCTCCCTGTCGTCCTCTTTGTCGTTGGAAAAACGATAACGGCTTCCGTGGAATGATGCAAACCCACGGACGAGGAGTGCCTCAGTTTCGCGGCTCGAAGAAATCACGAGTTCTGAAAATTCTACATTCAGGCTTTCTCAATTGGCGATCGCCATCATAAGCTCGGAAACTTATTGTCCATAGTGTCGCGTTCTCGCAAATACAGGATGACGAAGCCGCTCGAAAAAAAAACAGATGTGGGAAGAGACGGTGTTTACCGAACGAATGAAGCGCCTTCGAGCGAAATTGGGTGAGACCGGTTTCGATGCGGCTCTGATCACCGATGACGACAGCGTCTACTATTTCACCGGCTATTACGACTATCTGCACATGGAGTTCGGCCGCCCCACGATCTTGGTGGTGCCGAAGGATGGAAAATCCCTGCTGATTACGCCCTCCATGGAAATGGACATGGCCGAAGCGGCGGCGCGGGTGGACCGTATCGCTGCCTGGAATGATGGCCTTGGCGATGAGTGGCGAGAAGAGCTCCCGACCGTACTGGCCGGCGCCAAGCGCATCGCCATCGAGCCGGACCGAATGCCGCCGGTGGTGCGCAACTATGTTGACAGAGAAGTGGATGCGAACAGGCTGGGCGATGTCACGCCGATCATAGCTGACATGCGC
Source organism: Geminicoccaceae bacterium (assembly GCA_051010395.1). GTDB lineage: Bacteria > Pseudomonadota > Alphaproteobacteria > Geminicoccales > Geminicoccaceae > JANQPX01. The sequence continues at coordinate 12,735 of JBPCVQ010000110.1, forward strand.
ATGATCAAGACGGCAGAGGAACTAGGGCTTGCCCGTCATGCCGGCGAGGTGGCGATGGCGATGATGGCGGCCGGACGAGAAACCATCGGGAACGGGGTTGCGGAATTCGAAGTGGCGCTCGCCACGTCGGAAGCCGGAACGCGCAAGGCGGCCGAGCTGCTGGTGGCGCATTACGACGACGGCTGCATGTCGCCCACCACCCATTTCCTGCAGATCATGGCCTCCGGCAAGGAGATCACCAAGCCGCATCACCGCGCTTCGACCCGGATCATGCGACGGGGCGAGCCGGTTTTTCTCTGCTTTTGCGGCATGACCAATTTCCATCGGTTCAAGCTAGGGTTCGATCGCACTTTCTGGATCGGCGAGATCACCGATCCAAGACAGGCAGAGATCTACGACGTCGCCGTCGCCAGCCAGAAGGCGGCGCTTGCAGTCCTGAAACCGGGGGTCACGGCCGAAGAGGTTCATGCGGCCTATGCGGAAGTGATTCAAGAAGCGGGTTTCGATTATCCGTTCCGCTGCGGCCGGGCGACGGGCTACAGCTTCTTGGAGAAACCGGAGCTGGTGACGGGCGACAAGACGGTCATCCAGCCGGGCATGGTCCTTGCGGTGGACGGCTCGGTTACCGCCGCCAAGTCATTCCGCGCGCAGGTCGGCGACAGCTTCATCGTGACCGAGGACGGCTACGAACAGATCACCCACCATCCGAAAGCCATCGACGACGTCATTCTGGACAAAGCCTTGAGACCATGACGAAATTTTCAGCCTGGAATGTCTTTTGGAACGGCCTTACCGGGCAAAAGGGCTGGTCCCGCCAATGGCGTGATCCCGAGCCTAAGGAGACATACGACGTCGTCATCATCGGCGGCGGGCTGCATGGACTCGCTACCGCATACTATCTCGCCAAGAACCACGGCATCACCAATGTCGCCGTGCTCGAGAAAGGCTGGCTCGGCGGCGGCAATGCCGGGCGCAACACGACGATCGTCCGCTCCAACTACATGATGCCGGGCAATCGCGAGTTCTACGAACACTCCCTGAAGCTCTGGGAGAATCT
>JBPCVQ010000111.1:0-28052 GCA_051010395.1 Geminicoccaceae bacterium
GCGTCGTGTCACCGAGGGACGCCCAGGAGAACGTAGGGCTTCTCGCAAACAACGATCTGAAACGCGCTTTCGTTTGGCCATAACAACCTCTTTCATCGAGGTGTTGCGACGACCGTTTGAATCCGCCCAATACGCCTGCGGCAACTATCGCAAGCTGCTCAAGCTCCACGGCATCAAGACCTCCATGAGCCGCAAAGGCTATTGCCTCGACAACACTCCCATGGAGAGTTTCTTCGGCTCACTTAAAACCGAGATCAAGCATCGAACCCAGTTAGCCACACGCCGTGAAGCCAGGGCTGCACTCTTCGAGCACATCGAGATCTTCTACAATCGCCGACAACGCCACTCGAGCATCGCCTACCGGACACCAGCGCAAGCAAGAATGGACATCACCGTGGCAAAGGCTGCATAGATCAAGAACGCCCTGGTCCGCCTTCAGGGAGCAACGTCAGGAATGGCGGTGACAACCGATATGACCGATTTGGAGCTACTCAAGAGGGCTTCATTTGACGATCTCAGCAGCGCATCTATCATCGCAGCTATGCGAACAACATAAGGAATAAACACTCCCCGGATCGCCAGATGTGTCTTGCATCATCTTCTGATTCGATTGGAGCTCTGCCACAGGCATGGCAGAGCGTTCTTATGCGGCTTATCATTGGCATTCGATCGATATCATGCCTTCTAAAATCCAAAGGCCCATAACCAAGGAGAAGAGGCAATGCTAAAGAAATTCATTCTCACAGGGGGCATTTCACTGGCCATCGCAGCTGGCGCGCAAGCTGCGGACCGCACACTGACCATCTCTGTCTACAGCTTTTCGCAGGACGAGTTTCAAGAGCTGGTCTACACGCCGTTCGAGACGATCTGCGACTGCGAAATCGTCGTGGAAACCGGCAACTCCGTCGAACGGCTGGCCAAGATCGAAGCGAACAAGGATGCGCCTGTGATCGATATGGCGGTGCTGTCCACCCACGATGCCTTGGGGGCCGCGCGAAAAGGGCTGCTGCAGCCGATCGATGTGTCTGCTTTGTCCAACTACGAAAAACTCTATGACATCGCCAAGGACCCGCTCGGCGACAATATGGGCGTGGGCTATACCTTCTATGCGACCTCAATCGTCTATCGCACCGACAAGGTGACCGTCGACAGCTGGGCCGACCTGCTTTCGCCCGAACTGGCAGGTAACGTGGCTCTCCCCGATGTGACCACCAATCAGGGGCCGCCGACGCTGCACATGCTCGGTAAAGCGATGGGCGAAACGGCAACGGATCTTTCCGCCCCCATCGCCAAGGTGGGCGAGCATGCCGATGACATCGTCACCTTCTATGTCCGTTCCTCACAGCTGGCGCAGCTGATGCAGCAGGAGGAGATCTGGGCGGCGCCTGTGGGCCGTTTCGCCTGGGGCCGGTTCAAGGACAATGGCCTGCCGATGGCATGGGCCACACCGGCGGAAGGCCAGACCGGTGGCATGAACGTCATGGTGATGACCGCTGATAACGGCAATGAAGATCTGGCGCTGCAGTTCATGGATTTTTGGCTTTCGACCGAGATCCAGACGGCGCTCGCCGAGGGCCTGATCGACAGCCCCGCCAATGCCGAGGTGACGGTGTCCGACGAGGTCGCCGCCAATCTCACCTATGGTGCTGATACGGTGGCGGACCTGGACCTGCTGCCACCGGCCACGATTCTGGACAACCGCGAAAGCTGGCTCGAGGATTGGAATGCGACGGTCCTGAAATAGGGGGTCGTGAACTCATAGTCCTGACATAAGGAATGTTCGAAAACCGGGCCGTCGGCCTTGCGCTTGCCCTGCCGGCGGCGGCCTTCGCCGCAGCGCTTTTTCTGCTGCCGGTGGGGATTCTGCTGTCCGAAGCGTTTCGCACCGACACCGGCTGGTCCGCCTGGGCTTATGTCGAGTTCTTCCAGAGTGCGCGCAACCAGACGGTCTTCTTTCGCACATTGAAGCTCGGCGTGCTGGTGGCTGCGGTCTCCGCGGTCATCGGTTACGCCGCGGCTTTTGCGATCGTCAGCCTGCCGCCCTCGTCGCGCGGCCGCATGTTCGGCTTGGTGACGTTGCCGCTGATGATCTCGCCGGTGGCGCGCACCTATGCCTGGCTGGTGATCCTCGGGCGCACCGGTTTCGTCAATCAGATCCTGGTCGATCTCGGCATCACCGAAACACCGCTCCGCATTCTCTTCACCGAAACCGCCGTCTTCATCGGCCTCTTACAGCTGTTCATGCCGCTGATGATCATCTCCCTGGTCTCCGCCATGGAGAACATGCCGAAAGACGTCGTCCCCGCCGCCCGAATTCTGGGGGCTAGCTGGTTTTCGGTTTTTTGGCGCGTCATTCTGCCTTTGACCCGTGAGGGCCTGGTGATCGGCGGCACGCTCGTCTTCACCGGGTCGATGACGGCTTATATTACGCCGGCGATCCTCGGTGGATCGAAGGTGCTGATGCTGGAAACGCTGCTCTATCAGCGCGTCACCGTCGCCAATGATTTCGTCTCGGCAAGCGTCATCGCGATGATCCTGATCGTCATGGCATTCTCGGCCAATCTATTGTTGAAGCGTATCGCTACGGCGAGAAAGCCCCGATGAACAGCCGCCTTTCCACCTGGCTGATCCTCGGCCTGACCCTGACCTTCCTGATCGGCCCCTTCCTGATCATCATCGCGGCCGCCTTGTCCGCGGGCAATAACCTCGCCTTCCCGCCCCAGGGCCTGTCGCTCAAATGGTTCATCAAGGTCTTCGAGGTCGACAGTTTTCGCGCGAGTTTCGGCGTGTCGATGTTCCTGGCCATTTTCGGCACCTTGGCCGCCCTCGCCCTCGGAGTACCCGCGGCCTATGCGATGACCCGCTACAAGGTGCCGGGTGCCGAGATGGTGAGACTGATCGTCTCCTCCCCCATCATCGTACCTGGCATCATCGTCGGCCTCGCATTGCTGCGCTATCTCGTGATCCCGACCGGCGTTGGCATCGGAAGCGCCTTGTTCCTCGCACACACGGCGCTGGTACTGCCTTATGCCGTGCGCGTCGTGTCGGCGAGCATGGAAAATCTCGGTGTCGATATGGAAGAAGCCGCAGTCCTTCTCGGCTGCAGCCGGTTCGGCGCCTTCAGACGCATCGTTCTCCCGAACATTCGAGGCGGCATTCTCGCCGCCTTCATCCTCGGCTTCGTCACCAGTTTCAACCAGGTGCCTGTCTCCCTGTTCCTCTCCGGTCCGGGGCTGCGCACCCTGCCCATCGACATGATCGCTTACATGGAAATCAACTACGACCCCTCGGTCGCAGCGCTCTCAGCGCTCCTGGCCTTCATGTCGATCGCCATCGTCTTTGCTGCCGAGCGTTTCATCGGGCTGTCCCGCTATGTCTGATTATGTGTCACTTGCCGATCTCACCCTTGCCTATGAGAAGACCGTAATTGTCAGTTCCCTGAACCTGGACATCAGGAAGGGCGAACTGATCGCGCTGCTCGGCCCTTCCGGCTGCGGCAAGACCACGACCATGCGCGCGATCGCCGGGCTGCTGACGCCAAGATCCGGTCGGATCAGCATTGATGGCAAGGACGTCACGCGGGTCTCGCCCAGCAAGCGCGAAGTCGGTCTGGTGTTCCAGTCCTATGCGCTTTTCCCCCATCTCAGCGTTTTCGAGAACGTGGCGTTCGGCCTTCGTTTGCGGCGCGAGAAGGAGCTGGAGGCCAAGGTCATGGCGGGCCTGGAGACGGTGGGTCTCACCGATTTCGCCAAGCGCCAGCCTGCCGATCTTTCCGGCGGCCAGCAGCAGCGCGTATCCCTGGCACGCTCCTTGGTGATGCAGCCGAAAGTGCTGCTGCTCGATGAACCCTTGTCGAATCTCGACGCGCGCCTTCGCCTGGAGATGCGCACCGAGCTGCAGCGTGTGCAAAAAGAAACCGGCGTCACCATGGTGTTCGTGACCCATGATCAATCCGAAGCCCTCGCCTTGGCGGATCGCATTGTCCTGATGCGCGAGGGCGAGATCGAGCAACTGGGATCGCCTGAAGAGATCTATAACCATCCCGTATCCGGATTCGCTGCCGACTTTATGGGTTTCGAGACAATCCTGCCCGATGAAAGAGGCGGTGGGCTGGCATGGCGTCCGAGTGCTGTCATTCTGGGATCGGGGTCACATCAGGGTGAGATCCGCGGCGCCTCTTTCGCTGGAGAACGCCGCGAATATGTGCTGACCAGCGAGCTGGGTGTGATCAAGGCCGAAAGGCCGGTCGACGAGGCACCTTACGAGATCGGTCAAAAGGTCGCCTTCGACCTCCCCGAGAACACCGCCGTCCAGCTGGCGCGGGTTGATTGATGCGCATGGGACACTAGCGATGAACGAGCCGCATGACCTCGATGACATCGATCTCCGGGACCGCGCCGTTGCGGCCGCGCGTGGCGACGCATCCTTCGATCTCCTGATCACCGGTGCAACACTCGCCGACGTCGCCACCGGCGAGCTGCGCCCTGCCGACATTGGCATTTGTGGTTCCCTGATCGCCTCGGTCCATGCGCCCGGCGCAAGCAGCGATGCGCACGACATGGTCGACGCGACGGGCATGGTCGCAGCACCCGGCCTGATCGACAGCCACATGCATGTGGAAAGCTCGATGGTCACGCCCGAGACCTATGCAGCCTCCGTGCTGCCGCGCGGCGTGACCACGATCGTCTGGGACCCTCACGAGTTCGGCAATGTGGCGGGGCTGGCGGGGGTCGACTACGCACTTGAGAGCGCCGGACGTTCAACACTGCGCATCCTGCCGCTCGCCCCCTCATGCGTACCCTCGGCGCCGGGCTACGAGACCGCAGGCGCTGATTTCACCGATGAGATCATCGCTGAGCTTCTGCAACGGGACGGTATCGAAGGCCTCGCCGAGGTCATGGACATGAAGGCCGTCACCTCCCGCTCGTCGCGGATGCGCGGCATCGTCGATGCGGGGTTGCGGTCGGGAAAACTCGTCTGCGGCCACGCCCGCAGCCTTACCGGCCCCGATCTGCAGGCTTATGCCGCCGCCGGGATATGCTCGGACCACGAGATTACGTCGGCTGATGATCTGATCGAAAAGATCCGTGCCGGGCTGACGATCGAATTGCGCGGCTCACATCCCTATCTTCTCGCCGACTTTGCAAGCGTACTGCAGTCCCTGCCACAGATGCCGCCTACGGTCACTTTCTGCTCGGACGACGTTTTCCCCGATGACCTCCTAGCCACCGGTGGGGTCGACAACATGCTGCGCCAGATGATCAGGCTTGGGCTGGACCCGATGCGCGGGCTCCAGGCTTCGACCCTGAACGCCGCCATCCGCCTGAACCGCCGCGACTTGGGGCTGATCGGCCCCGGAAGGCGGGCCGACATCGTCTTGTTCGACGATCTGACATCCCTCAACGCCACACATGTGTTGCGAAACGGCCAGCCGCTTGAGGAAGGTGCTCGACCGGCGGCATTCCCCGAGGCCTTTCTGAAAACCTGCGACCTCGATCCACTGGCCCCGACAGATTTCACGATCAAAGCCGCCGGCCCCAAAGCCCGCGTCGCCACTATCGACAAGCCACGGTTCACGAAATGGGGCGAGGCGCTGGCAATCGTCGTTGACGGCTGTATCGATCCGCCCCCGGGCACCACGATGATCGGCGTCGTGAACCGCCACGCCGGCCGAGAGGCGAGGCCTCGCCTTGGTTTACTGAAGGGCTGGGGTGAGTGGCGGGGCGCGTTCGCAACGACGGTCAGCCATGACAGTCACAACCTGACGGTCTTTGGCGGTAATCCGGAGGATATGGCAGAGGCCGCGAATACGGTGATCAAGGCGGGCGGCGGCATGGCGGTGGCGGCAAAGGGCCAAGTCACTGCCTTGTTGCCGCTATCCGTGGCGGGGCTGGTTTCAGCTCAGCCATTGGATGACGTAGCCCGTTCCTTCGCTGCCGTGCGCGATGCCATGGGTCAGGTCGTCGAATGGCAGCCGCCTTACCTCAGCTTCAAGGCGCTGGTCGGCGCAACGCTCGCCTGCAATGCGGGGCCACACCAGACCGACCTCGGCATTGCCGATCCCGAGGCCGGGATTTTGATGGCGTCGCCGGTTCTCGAGGATGGACTAAGCTGACAGGGCGCGCCGCGCAACTTCGGCCCAGAACGCTACGCCGGTCCCAATCGCTTCATCGTTGAAGTCATAGCCAGTGTTGTGATGCAGTGCGCCATCAACAGCCGGACCATTGCCAAGCCAGACATAGGCGCCAGGTGTCTCCTCCGCGAAGAAGGCGAAGTCATCACCGGCGGTCGATGGCGGAAAATCCGTCAGCACGTCGGCAGAGACGGTCCTTGCGGCTTCCAGGGCGATATCGGTCACGTGGGCATCATTCACCACGGGCGGGATTCGCCGGATGAATTCGTAATCAGCCTCCACGCCCATCGCCATAGCAATCCCCTTGGCCAGCCTGCCGATCTCGCTTTCCAGCTGATCACGCACCTCGGGCGTATAAGCACGCGCCGTACCTCCGATGCGAGCGCTGTCCGGGATAACGTTCAATGCCTTTTCGTCGCCGGCAGCGAGAGAACAGGCGCTGATCACGGCGGGCTGAAGCGGGTCGACCACCCGGCCTGTGATGCTCTGCAAGCCGGCCAGGAATTGCCCTGCCGCCGTGATCGGATCACGCCCCAGATGCGGTTTGGCGCCGTGGGTTCCGATACCGCGAAACGTAACCCACCAGCTATCGGAGGAGGCCAGCTGGGGGCCTGAAACGACGGCCATCTGATCGGTGGCAAGACCGGGCATGTTGTGCAGCCCGAACACCATATCAGCGGGAAAGCGTTCGAACAGGCCTTCTTCGACCATGCGCTTGGCCCCTCCCCGCCCTTCCTCGGCAGGTTGGAAGATGAAATGAACCGTGCCCAGGGGCGGATCGGCCAGAAGGACTTCGGCCGCACCGAGCAGCATCGTCGTGTGGCCGTCATGACCGCAGGCATGCATCTTGCCCGGCACCTGGCTCGCCCAGGGCGGCGTCCCGGTTTCCGGCATGGCCAGCGCATCCATATCGGCGCGCAGACCGACGGCGCGTTCACCGCCGTTGCGCAAACTTCCGACGACACCGGTCCCGGCGACGCCTTCGGTGACCTCCAGCCCCAACGCACGCAATCGCTTGGCAACGATGTCCGCCGTGCGGACCTCCTCAAAACCGAGTTCGGGATTTCTGTGCAGATCGCGACGGAGCGCAACGAGTGAAGCAAGGTTGATGGGGGCTGGCTTGATCATGGCCCTGGGCCGGCAGGGAAGATACCCGACATCACGGTGAAGCCGGGAAGGCGTTTGACCCGATCGGTCCATCTTCGGATCGCTGGATAGTCCTGCCGGGCAACGCCGCCCTCCTCGGAGAGGATCACATAGGGAAAGCAGGCGATGTCGGCGATCGTCGGGTGGTCCGCTGGACAGATCCAGGCGCCATCTTGCCTTTCCGCGAACCAGAGATGTTCGTCCAGGATGCGGAACAGCCGATGAGCACCGGAGCGGCAGGCCTCAATGTCGAAGTCGTAGAACAACCCATCGTGAAGGCGGGCGGCTGATGCCGTCGAGGTGATGCCGTCGGCAAAGGCCATCCACTGATTGATCAGACCGAGCAGCCGCGGGCTGTCCGCAGGATACCATCGTCCCGTTTGGTCATAGTTGCTGGCGAGGTGGACCAGGATCGCCTGCGCGTCGCGCAAGACGAGGCCATCATCATTGAGGACCGGCAATTGTCCCAGCGGATTGATCTTCAAGAACCAATCCGACTTGTGTTCTCTGCCCGGATAAAAGTCGATGGGTACGGCTTTGTATCCCACGCCAAGCATGCTCATCAGGAGGCGAAGCTTGTAGCAATTGCCCGAGAGTTCGTAGTCGTAGAGTTTGATCATCGAAAATTGCCACTAAATGTCCAGAATGAGACGGCTTGACCTGGCTCTGGACACACATGCCATGATGCATTTGCCGCTCTGTTTTTCACCGTCGCTCAGATAGACGTCCTGGTGATCCGGCTCGCCTTCAATCACGGATAGAAGGCAAGTGCCGCATGCACCCTGCTCGCATGAACTGGGAACGTCGACACTGTTTTCCCGGAGGACTTCGAGGATCGTTTTTCCGGCTGGCACCTTGAGGGTCATGACGGAGCGGGCGAGATCGATCTCGAAGCTGCTGCTGTCGTCGATCTGATTGGTGTTCTTGAAATACTCGAAATGCACTGCCTCTTCCGGCCAGTTCATCTTCGCAGCGATCGTTCGCGCGGCATCGAGCATGGGGCCGGGGCCACAGACATAGAGATGCATCGCCTGCTCGTAATGTTCGAGTATGGCCTCCAGCGCCTTGCCGGTGGCATCGGGATCAAGTCCTGCATGCGGCTTCATGCTGTTACCGAGGGTTTCGAGGGCCGGCGAAAACGCCATATGCTCTTTCGACTGGACGAAGTAGTGCAGCTCGAACGGCAGGTCCGAATGATCGAGCGCTCTCGCCATCGACAAGAGCGGCGTGATGCCCACGCCGCCGGCGATGAGCAGCGTCCTGATCGCATCGCGCCTGAGCGGAAAGTTATTGCGCGGTTCCGAGATCGCGAGAACGTCGCCTTCGCGCACGTCGTGATGCATGCAGGCCGAACCGCCCCTCGAGTCCGGCTCCAGCTTCACGCCGATCCTGTAGCATTGATGCTCGTCTGGCCCGTTCATGATGGAGTATTGCCTGATCATCCCGTTCGGCATATGCACATCGATATGCGCGCCCGGCTGAAATGTCAGAAGACCCCGGCCGACCGATGTCAGCTCGAAACCGGCAATGCCGTCAGCAGCCACCCATTTCTTCGTGACTGCGACCCGAAGCGGTGCTGACCGTCCAGATGAAGCCCGCCCGGGCATGGCAGCCAACTCTGCGGACACGCGATGAATGATGGGCTGAAGAGGCTCGGGCATCGGCAAAGCTGCAGCTTCGTCTTCGATCCGTTCGCGCAGCGCACTCATGTGCTGGTTGTGGTGCATCAGCACGGCCAATTCGGCAGCCGCCGACGGTGCTGTGCAAAGCACGCCTCTGGTCACGGATCTGCCGGCGTCTACCGGCTGCACGAAAATGACGATGCTCGTCGTCGCGTCGCCATCGGCGGAGGTCAGAAAAATCCTGTCATCCCCGACCGACTTGACGGTGGTTTCAGCGTTCTCGCCGTCGATGGCGCCGTTCGGCTGAAAACTGTAGTCCCGGAGCATGCGGAGCGTGAGTTCAGGCGTTGCATTGACGGGGATGCCGCGAAGGGCAATCGGCGTTCCGGCTTCCAATGGCGAGACTTCAGGTAGTTCGCCGTCGGGCGCTTCGCCCGACCAGACCAGGCCATAGCGTTCGGCCGAAGGGTAGGTTCGGTTGCAGATCGTGCGCGCCGGCGCATCGGCTGGGTGGGCTGGAATGTAGGTGCACCCAGCTGTGCGATTGGCGTAGCGCCAGCCGTGATACTGGCACTTCAGTTCCGCCCCATCATTGATGCGATCGGATACCAATGTCTTTGCTGCTCTTCCAGATTGTCCATCACTTGTCTCATGTCTGTTCAGGCCAGGGCCGGAATGACCCCGTAGGTCACGCCTTTCCTGCTGAGCCAGCGGCGATAGGTAATCGCTGACTTGTCGGCGCGGATCTGCGTCTCGGCGCGCGTGTCCAACGGCAGCCGCTTTGGAAACTGGTTCTCCAGTATCGGCTTATCCTGGGCAAAAATCAGCTGCATGAACCATCTGATCGTCGCTTCGTCGATGTCGTCCTTAAGATAGCAAAGGAACGGGTGCGCGACAGAAGTCTCCTCGTCAACGGGCTGGACGAACAGATAGATCGAGTCCATCCGATCCTTCTGCATCGGGTTGCTCTTATAAAGGGCGACCGTATAGGGGCGAATGACCCGGTAGATATAATCGACCATGAAGCCGCCTTCGGCATTCGGCGAGGCAAGGGGCTGGAAGAATTTGCAGTCCGTCGCCCAGACCTCGTCATCATCGGTGATGTCCACCTTGTAGGGCGGCACCTCCGTATGAGGCTCGACCCCGAGATAATCGGTGTGAACAAAGGGAAAGTGGCCCATATCGAGAAAGTTCTCGACCAATCGCAGACCCGATGCCTTCACCCCTCAAAAAATCCGGCAGCCGAACCAGCAACGGCTCCGGCTTGGTCGGGCATGGCTGGCCAACAGGGGTATAATCCCAAGCCTGGACAAACACTCCATCGAAACCAGGCGATCGAAATCTTGGAGCAAAAAGGGAGGACTGATATGAACAACAACACGACACGTCGCGATCTCTTGAAATATTCCGGGGCGGCCGGCGCCTTGCTTGCGACTGGAGGTTAGAGTGGCACAGCATCCGCAGACGAAGTCCTGAAGGTCGGCGCGGTCTATGTGTCGCCGATCTCGGAAATCGGTTGGACCAAGCAGCACAGCCTCGGCGTCGACGCGATCAAGGCCGAATTCGGGGACAGGGTCGAAGTCACGGCGATCGACAATGTCTTCAAGCCTCAAGATGCGGAGCGCGTCTTTCGAGAGATGGCGGCGAGCGGCCACCAGTTGATTTTCGGCACCAGCTTCTCGCACGGCGCACCGATGCAAAAAGTGGCGCCGCGTTTTCCCGACGTGGCTTTCGAACACTGCTCCGGCATCAAGCATCTGAAGAACCTCGGCACGTTCGAAGCGAAATATTACGGGGGCACCTATGTTGCGGGGGTTGCCGCCGGACATATGTCGAAATCCGCCAAGGTCGGCTTCATTGGCGGTTTTCCAATTCCCGATATTGTCGGCCCGGGCAATGCGCTGTTGCTCGGCGCGCAAAGCGTCAATCCGGATGTGACCTGCAACGTCATCTTCCTGAATTCGTGGTTCGACCCGGGCAAGGAAAAGGAAGCCGCGAACACGCTCATCTCCCAAGGCTGCGACGTGATTTGCTCGATGACCGACACCGCAACGGGTGTTCAGGTCGCCGGCGAAAAGGACGTCTGGTCGGTCGGCTATGCCAGCGACATGGCCCCCTTCGGGAATGGTAAACATCTGACCGCCTTCACGCTCGCCTGGTCCAGCATCTATGTCGCCGCCGCCAAGGCGGTGGCAGCCGGAAGCTGGGACACCAGCGAGCGTTGGCAAGGCCTCTCCGAAGGTGTGGTCAAGCTGCCGCCACTCAATCCTGACCTCCCCGCCGATGTGGCGGACGCCGTCGGCAAGGCAGAGAAAGAGGTGGCATCGGGAGCCATCCACCCCTATGCCGGCGAGCTGAAAGATCAGGACGGCACTGTCAAAGTGGAAGCCGGATCGGTTCTGGCGGATGGCGACATCCGCGGCTTCAACTGGTTCGTCGACGGCATGATCGGCAATCTCGGCTAGTGGCATGGCCACATCATCTGGTTCATCAAAGCATCGCGATAGCCGTTCAACGCCAATGAGTTGATGGCTGTATCATGAACCATTCGATGTGGCCGCACCACGCATGACCTCATCGGTGACCCTGGAACGGGGTGGACATCCGTCATGAAACCGCGCCTGGAACTTCGCGGCATTTGCAAATGCTATCCTGGCGTTGTCGCCAACCAAGATGTGAGCCTCTCGGTTCTCCCCGGTGAAATTCATGCGGTCCTCGGCAAGAATGGCGCTGGCAAGAGCACCTTGATGAAGATCATCTACGGGGCGACCAACGCCGATGAAGGGGTGATGATCTTCGACGGCGAGCCCATCGCCGAGCATGGGCCCGCCATGTCGCGAGCACTCGGTATCGAGATGGTTTACCAGCATTTTGCGCTGTTCGAATCCGTAGCGGCCGTCGAGAACATCGCCTTGTCGACGCCGGGACCGTTCGATCTCGACGCCCTCAAGGACAAGGTTCGCAGCGTCTCGCAAAAATACGGCCTGCCGATCGATCCCGATCAGCTCGTGCACAATCTTTCCGTCGGCGAACGTCAGCGGGCCGAAATCGTGCGCTGCCTCCTGCGCGATCCCAAACTGCTGATCCTGGACGAGCCGACATCCGTTTTGACGCCGCAAGCCGTCCAGAAATTGTTCGAGACCCTGCATCAGCTCGCCGATGAAGGCTGCAGCATTCTTTACATCAGCCACAAGCTCGATGAGGTCCAGCAGCTCTGCGACAGCGCAACGATTTTGAGAAACGGCGAAGTCACCGGCCAAGCCAAACCGAAGCAGTCGACCGCCATCGATCTCGCCCGCATGATGGTCGGCTCCGAACTGCCCGAAACCAGGCTCGATCCCGGCACACGCAGCGAGCAGCCGCTGCTGCAAGTCGTGAACCCCAGGGCAGAAGCGCCGGATCAGTTCAGCGTCAGCCTGAAAGATATTTCCTTCGATGTGCATGGCGGCGAGATCGTCGGCATCGCCGGCGTTTCCGGGAACGGCCAATCGGAGCTGGTCGCTTATCTCAGCGGGAAGAGATCTGTGCGAACCGTGAGAGCATCCAGATCGACGAGAAGCCGGTGGGTCATCTCGATGCCGGTCACAGGCGCGAGGCCGGCTTGGCATTCGTCCCGGAAGAACGGCTCGGGCGGGGTGCTGTTCCCATCCATCATCTCAGTGACAACGCCATGCTGACCGGGCACCGCCAGGGCATGATCAAAAACGGCATGGTCAAACGCGCCAGGGCTGACGACTTCGCGTCTGCCGTCATCAAGAAATTCGGCGTCAAAGCCAATGGTCACGAAACGGCTGCGCAAAGCCTCTCCGGCGGCAATCTGCAAAAATTCATCGTTGGCCGGGAAATCGAACTTGCGCCCAGGGTCCTGCTGGTCTCGCAGCCAACCTGGGGCGTGGATGTCGGTGCATCCGCCTTTATCAGGCAGACCCTGATTGATCTCAGCCGGTCGGGCGCTGCTGTCCTGGTGATCTCGGAGGAGCTGGACGAGTTGTTCGAAATCTGTGATCGCCTGCTGGTCATCTGCCAGGGACAGCTTTCATCACCCCTTGAGCGGGAGAAGACCGACCTCGAAGAGATCGGCCTGTTGATGATCGGCCTGAACAACGCCAAGCCCACCAGGAGCCGGCCCTAATGCTGTTTCGGATTGAACAACGAACCGAACCGTCTGCCTCCATGCGTATCGGCGCGCCGGTCATCGCCATTCTGCTGACCCTGATCACCAGTTCGATCATGTTCGGCCTCCTTGGCCAAAATCCGTTTGCAGCCCTCCATGCCTTCTTCATCCAGCCATTGACCTCGATCAATGGTGTCTCCGAATGGCTGTTCAAAGCGTCTCCGCTAATCCTGATCGGGTGCGGCCTCGCCATAGGCTTTCGTGCCAATGTCTGGAACATCGGTGCTGAAGGGCAGCTGATCATGGGCGCGATTGCAGCAGCCGGGGTCGGCTTGTTTTATCCCGATCCTGAAAGCCCGCTGCTGCTGCCGATGATGATCGTTGCCGGCATGTTGGGCGGCATGGCATGGGCTGCGATCCTCACCTTCCTGCGCGCACGGATGAACACCAACGAGATCCTCGTCACCCTAATGCTGACCTATGTGGCAACGCTCTTTCTCTCGCTGCTGGTGCACGGGCCCTGGCGCGATCCCGATGGGTTCAACTACCCGCAAACGGCTCTGCTTCCCAATACCGCCATGTTCGAGCTGTTCGACTATGCCTACCGCCTGAATACCTCGATCGTCATCACGGTGATTGCGGTCATCGCCATGTGGATTTTCACCGAGCGCAGTTTCTTCGGCTATAAAATGTCGGTCGGTGGCGCTGCGCCAATGGCGGCGCGTTATGCAGGATTTAAAGAATCGGGCTCGATTTGGGCGGGCCTGTTGATTTCCGGTGGGGCCGCCGGCATCGAAGGCATGATGCTGGTTGGCGCCGCTGTCGGTGTTTGGGTATCCTTCGCCGGATTTCCCATGCCGATCGCAATCTTGTCCGCAGTTCTGGGCGGCGCTCTCGTTTCCCTGCTGTTCGCCATGCTGGCGCTGACCTTCCTGACCAATCAATACGCCGCCGGCTTGGCGCTCGCCATTTTCGGCACCGGCGTTTCCGCCTTTATCGGCCGGGGCTTCGGCAGCACGCCGATCGAAGCGCTAAAGCCTTTGGACATACCGGTTCTGAGCGACATCCCGCTCATCGGCCCCCTGTTCTTCAGCTACGACGCCCTGGTCTACTTCTCCTTCTTCCTGTTCGGCCTGATCACCTGGTTCTTGTATCGGACCAAAGCGGGCCTGGTGGTGCGCACGATAGGCGAAAGCCCTGATGCCGCCCATGCCATCGGTCGTCTTCGCGACCTGGAGGCCATTTCGAGTCCTGCTCGGCGCCTGGCTTTTCGGCGGCATGACCATCCTCCAGCTTCAAGCCCAGGCAATCGGACTCGCCTGGCCATCGGAGGTCCTCTCCAGCCTGCCCTATATAGCCACCATCGTCGTGCTGGTGCTCATTTCCCGTAACCGTCAGATGCTGGCGCTCAACTTTCCGGCATCACTCGCCAAACCGTTTCGCCCCGCGAGCTAGCGACTTCTGCGAGAACACGAACCGTTCACAAAATATCCAACGACATCTTCACGCGATCCATGATGATCGACGATATGAACCTGCTGACATTGGATTCATCGAAGAAATACTCCTGCGTGAATTGTTCATACTCTCTAATGACTGATAGTTATCTTAGCCTGATACTCACGCCGTCAATCGTGATCACAGTCATGCGAAGGTTATGCTGGCTTTCAGCTTGAGTAGGAGCTTGGAGAAGAAGCGCTGTATTCCTGGCGTCGTGAACAATCTTGCAAGCGCCAGTGTCACGCCACTTCTACCTTTCGAATCATATTTGTCCGTTTGCTGAAGGCATGACGGCGTTGGTTAGTATTTTCGTATCATCACGTCTCAGGCCAGACTAAGAGGCGATTGGAGTTGTCTGAGCCGTCGGCGGCGACATGCTAAATTGGTCGAGAAGCCTCCTTCTTCTTCGGTCCAACTAGGCCTTTCCGCCGCCAAGAAGCAAAGCTACAATACGCTCCTCTTGCTCGGCGCGCAGTTCATCAAAAATCGATGTTATCTACCCCAAATACCCTTCGGAATCGTCACCGTGGATGAATGCGTCGGAAACGTGGCGAATTGGGCGCCACATCTTCCCCCCCCTCCTCTAGATGTATCCCAGTATCGAAAACTTCCCCCACGGCTCGACATAGCCGAACAGCGTTGTACATATCGACTTAGATATGGCTACCGTGAATGTTCACGGTTGAGTAACGCGACCTGAAGCTGGAAAATGAGGTGACTCGATACGCAGAGTCGGCAACGCTGCTGGCGCGACCAACGAACGAGGTCTATAGACATAGGAAATGGCCCTGAATACTAATATCTTAACACAAAAAACTGCAGTAGTCTGTCAAGCATGAGCATCATCCGTACATTCTCCTGTCGACGAATGGCATCGGCGCTCCGGAAAAGAATGCTACGAACGGCATCGTCAGCAGGCCTCCTGCCATCGATGATTTTTGCCGCCTTGTTGCTGTTGACGACGCAAGCGCCTTCGACGCGTGCACAAAGCGATGTGGAGCCAGCAGCTGAAAGCCTGCTCCTGTCGACAGCATCGACTGGTGGAGCGTTTCATCAAGGCGGCGTCAGCCTCTCGGCGTTGATCAAGATCAAGCTTCTGCCTGAAAAACGGATTGATCTTGCGACCAGCAATTCATCGGGATCGCTCGAGAATATCGCCAGGCTCAGAGACGGCACGTCTGATTTCGCGATCGTCCAGTCGCTGCTCGGCAATTATGCGCGCTCGGGCACCGGCATCGCGACTGATCTCGGCGCACAGCGCGACCTGCGCGCTGTCATGATGCTTTGGCCGAATGTCGAGCATTTCATCATCAGAAAAAGCCTGATGAAGAGTGGTACGATTGACGACTTCCTGGCATTGAAAGGCAAACGAATTTCGCTTGGCCGTGAACGATCGGCGGTCGAATCGAACCGGGTCCTTCTCGGCAATCTCGGTCTCGATATCAGACGGGACGTCGATCAGGCTCTTCTGTCCTTCAGGCCGAGCGTTGCCGCTTTCCGACGCGGCGAGATCGACGGCCTCAGCCTGCCCGCAAGCACGCCTGTGCCGGCTTTCATCGAATTGATGGGCCAACTCGGTCCGGAGGCGGCTATTCTGAACTGGTCGGAAGAGCAATTGCAGCAGGCAGATGGCGGCCTCGGCCTCTGGTCGCCGCTCACGATTCCGGCGAATACCTATCCCGGCCAAAACGCACCCATCGAGACGATCGCGCAGCCGAACTTCCTGGCTGTCCGTGCCGATGTCGACGAGGAGGTGGTCTACGCCATCACCAAGGCGGCCTTCGAGAACCTTCCCTTTTTGAAACGCCTGCATGCGCCCTTTCAGTTCCTTTCACCCGATCGCGCGCTTACCGGCCTGCCGGTCCCGCTCCATCCAGGCGCTATTCGATATTATGAGGAAATTCGGCTGGATCTAGACGAGGCCGTCATAGCTGAAAGCGATTACGACCTGTTCGGCAGCGATCTTCCCTCCTCCGCCGCCATCAGGCAGCGGATCGAAAAGGGCATCGTCAAGCTGATGACGACGGAAGACGGGACGTCGGATTTGATGGTCGACGATCTTCTGGATGTCATGGCGGCGGACGGCGAAGTGCGGGTGCTGCCGATAAGAGGCAGAGGCGCTGCGCATAATCTCGCCGATCTCCTCTATCTAAGCGGTATTGATATCGGCGTGTTGCAGGCCGATGCGCTGGAACGTGAGCAAGAGCGCGGCGTTTACCCTGACCTGATCAACAATATCCGTTACATCACCAAATGGGCCGACGCCGAAATCCATCTCCTGGTCCGGGACGACATTCTCGATCTCAAGGATCTCAGTGATAAGCCCGTGAACTTCGGCCCTAGAGGCAGCGGCGGCGAGGTGACGGCCTCCCTATTATTCAACCGTCTGCGACTATCGATCAAACAGACGTCCTTCGGACATGCCCAGGCATTGGAGAAGCTGAAAGCCGGTGACATCGCAGCCATGATCCACGTGGCGCCGAAGCCGGTACCGTTGTTTCAGAATGTCGAAGTGCGCGACGGGCTGCGCTTTCTGTCTCTTTCCGAGTTTGGCGGATCGGGCTTCTACCGGCCGGCCGATCTGACCGTTGAGGACTATCCTACTTTGGTTTTTGGCAAGCAGATGGTGAAGACGCTGGCCGTCCCGCTGGTCCTGGCCGCCTATAACTGGCCGGTCGATCACGAGCGCTACCCTCCGATTGCCGGCTTCGTCGGGAGCTTCCTGCAGCATCTCGGCGACCTGCAGGCGCCATCAAGGCATGAAAAATGGCAAGACCTCGATCCCGTGTTCGATCTTGAAGGCTGGCGCCGTCACCCTGCGGTCGACGGATATCTTCAGCAACTCCGAACCGCGGAACGCTCATCGGGACAAGGCGGTCCACTCACCGAGACAGAGAAGAAGCGCGAGGCTGAGGCAGCAGCGAAGCCGTCAGTTCCCGAAACTCCCTCTTCCGAACCAACGAGGAACTCGTCGCGCCGCCCGATTTTCTAGTGGTATGACCACATCAGGCGACTTTCATCATGCCAGTCACGTCATCGCCTGCTTGATGCCTACTCAACCTTTCTCGACCAATGACCAAGCGAGCTTGGCGTAAGCCTCGCTGAGGCCGCCGATCTCTTCTGCATTGTCGGCGGTTGCATTGCCGAGACGCGCGCGCATTGCAATACCTTCGAAGATAACGGCGAACCGAAACATCGAAAAGGCAAGGTGAAAGGTGGTGATACCGTCCTTTCGTCCTGTCGCCTGGCAATAGCTCGCGACATAGGCCTCCATCGTGGGAATACCAAGCGCTTCACGATCAAGCCCGGCGATCCCCAGATACATTGACGGCGTGGCATGCCAGAGCATGCAGTTGAAGGCGAGATCAGCGAGCGGATGGCCAAGCGTGGAGAGTTCCCAGTCGAGGATACCGATCACGCGCGGCTCATGCTCATGAAACATCAGGTTACCGAGACGAAAGTCGCCATGCACGATGGTAGTTTCGTCGTCCTCGCCGACATGTTCAGGAAGCCAGGCGATCAGGTGCTCGATCTCCGGAATCTCCCTTGTCTTGGAGGCCTGCCATTGCCTGGTCCAGCGCTTGAGCTGGCGCGTGAAGTAGCTGCCTGGCTTGCCGAAGTCACCCAGACCGACCGCCTGCCAGTCCACCTTGTGCAGCCTGGCAAGCACATCGTTCATCGAGCCGTACATGGCGGCTCGTTCCTCCGGCGAAACGTCGGCGATGATCGAATCGTGGAAGACGCGGCCGTCCAGCGCCTCCATCACATAGAACAGCGTGCCGATAACGGCTCTATCCTCGCAAAGATGGAGCATAGCGGGCACCGGAACGTCGGTCCCGGCCAACGCCTTTTGGACCCGAAATTCGCGATCGACCGCATGGGCGGACGGCAGAAGGTCGCCGGGCGGCTGTTTTCTCAAGACGAGATCGCGCTCACCGAAGATCAGGCGAAAGGTCGGGTTCGACTGGCCACCGCCGATCTTCTCGATGTGCCGGAGGCGGTGGTCGAGATCGGGCAGAACGTCACGGAGGTAGCGCTCGAGGCGTTCTCGGTCGAAACCGAGATTATCGTCATCAGTCACGTGCTCACCTCCCGCCAAGCCTGATTTCGGCATGATGGAAGTGATGGTCCGCAAGGTCTACCCCAACCGCCGAGCATGGCGACTCGAGGGCCTTTAACCTTGCGCTCGCCGCCACCATCTCTTTGGCAGCGTTCGTTTACTTTCAGATTGATCGGGCACGGGGATTGGGAGAACAGGCACCATGACGGATAAAATCAAGAAATCCGATGCCGAGTGGAAAGCGGAACTGACACCGGAGCAGTATCGGGTGGCTCGGCTGAAAGGCACGGAGCGTCCCTTCAGCGGCGAATATAATGACAGCAAGGCCGAAGGGACTTATGTCTGCGTCTGCTGCGGGCGGCCGCTGTTCGCATCCGACACCAAGTTCGATAGTGGAACCGGCTGGCCAAGTTTTTATGCGCCGATTGACGAGGACGCGGTGGCGACCGAAGCCGATCACAGCCTCTTGATGTCCCGCACCGAAGTGCTATGCAGCAAATGTGATGCGCATCTTGGCCACGTCTTTCCTGATGGGCCCGAGCCGACCGGCCAGCGCTTCTGCATGAACTCGGCATCGCTCAATCTGATGCCGAAGGACGGGAACCAGGACAAGAGCGGGGACTGATCGTTTATGGACGCAACCAAGCTCGTCATCGGCAACAAAAATTATTCATCCTGGTCTCTTCGCGGCTGGCTTGCGGTCAAACAGGCTGGCGTCGACTTCGAAGAGGTCTTCGTCAATCTCGGCGATGCCGACTTCAAGGACCAGCTTCGTCGCCAATCCAAAGCCGCCAAGGTGCCGGTGCTGATCCATGGAGGACACGAAGTCTGGGACACATTGGCGATTATCGAATATCTCGCCGAAACCTTTCCCGATGCCGACCTCTGGCCCGAAGATCGAAGGGAACGCGCGCGGGCGCGATCGATCGCGGCCGAAATGCACTCGAGCTTCACCGCGCTCAGATCAGCGATGCCGATGAACATCCGGCGATCTCTGCCAGGCCTCGGCCGCGGACCGGGTGTCGACCAGGACATCCGGCGCATTACGGAGATCTGGCGAGGCTGCCGGTCGGCGGCGGCCGGCGGCGGTGACTTTCTTTTCGGGGCTTGGTGTGCCGTCGATGCGATGTTCGCGCCGGTGGCCAGCCGGTTCCGCACCTATGCCGTCGACCTCATGGATGAGCCATCGGAGCGCTATGCCGAAGCGGTGCTGGGTTCAGCCTGGTTCAAGGAATGGGAGACCGAAGCGTTGAAGGAACCCTGGATCGTGCCCGAAGACGAGGTCGAGGCCGGTTAGTGGTGTTCGAGCCATTGAAGCTCCGACGTGAAGACTCTTATATCCTCGCACAGGCGCCAATTCCCAAGGAGGCAATGGACAAATCATGACCGCCGACAACCCGCATCGCTATAATCAGCCGCTTGGCGGCAATGAAATGCCGCGCTTTGGCGGTCCCGCCACCATGATGCGTCTGCCGACCCAGGATACGGCGGAAGGCCTGGATGCCTGCTTCGTCGGCGTGCCTATGGATATCGGCGCCTCCAATCGCGGCGGCACCCGCCATGGCCCGCGCGCGATCCGCGCCGAGAGCTGCATGCTTCGCCCTTATAACATGGGGACCGGCGCCGCTCCCTTTGAAAAGATGCAGGTGGCGGATATCGGCGATGTCGCCATCAACACGTTCAACCTTCCGGCCACGGCCGACATCATCACGGCGGCCTACGACGAGATCCTGAAGCACAGCGTGGTCCCGCTCACCCTTGGCGGCGATCACACGCTCACCTATCCGATCCTGCGCGCCATCGCGAAAAAGCACGGGCCCGTCGCGCTCATTCAGGTGGACGCCCATGCCGACACCAGCGATGTGATGTTCGGCGAGAAAATCGCGCATGGAACGCCCTTTAGCCGCGCCTTCGAAGAAAACCTGCTGATCAACGACAAGGTCTTCCAGATCGGCCTTCGCGGCACCGGCTATTCGCCCGATGACTGGGATTGGGGCCGCAAGCGCGGCTTCACCGTCGTGCCAAGCCATGACTGCTGGCACAAATCCCTCGAGCCTCTTATGACCGACATCCGCGCGAAGATCGGGGATGCGCCCCTTTACCTGACCTATGACATCGACAGCCTCGATCCCGCCTTCGCGCCCGGCACCGGCACGGTCGAGATCGGCGGACTCACCACGATCCAGGCGCTGGAAATCGTGCGCGGCGTCACCGGCCTCAACCTGATCGGCGGCGACCTGGTCGAGGTCTCCCCACCCTACGACACCACCGGCAACACCGCGCTGATCGGCGCCAATCTCCTCTACGAAATGCTCTGCGCTCTGCCTATGGCACAAGGCTGAACGAGCGTGTCCGAAATGAGCAAGGTCCAGTACGAAAAAATCCTGGCGGTGGCGCCGATGATGGATTGGACGGATCGCCACTGCAGGTTTTTCCTGCGGCTGATCGCGAAGCGGGCCTGGCTCTATACCGAGATGGTGACCACGGGTGCCATTCTCCACGGCGACAAGGAGCGGTTTCTAACCTTCGATGCGGCCGAGCATCCGATAGCGCTGCAGCTTGGCGGTTCGGAGCCAGAGGCATTGGCCGAGGCCGCGGCAGAAGGCGAAAAATTCGGCTATGACGAGATCAACATCAATATCGGCTGTCCGTCCGACCGGGTACAGAACGGCCGCTTCGGCGCCTGCCTTATGGCCGAACCGGATCTGGTTGCAGAAGGTGTCCGAAGAATCCGCGATCGGATCGACCTACCGGTTACGGTCAAGACGCGCATCGGCATCGATGATCGAGGTGACTACGGCTTTCTGCGGGACTTCGTTGGCCAGATCACGGAGGCTGGCTGCCACCATGTCGTCATCCACGCGCGAAAAGCCATCCTTGCCGGTCTCAGCCCCAAGGAAAACCGGGAAATCCCGCCACTCGACTACAATCGCGTCCGACGGCTGAAACGGGATTTTCCCGATATCACCGTCGTCCTGAACGGCGGCCTGAAGACGCCGCCACAGATCATGGAACAGATCGATCATGTCGATGGCGTGATGATCGGTCGTGAGGCGTATCAAAACCCCTATGCGCTGATCGACATGGAGCGAGCTTTGTTCGGTGGCGATGAACCGCCGAAGACACGACACGACATCGTCAGGCAATTTCTGAACTATGTCGACGACAAACGCGCCGCCGGTGTCCCTCTCAAGTCCATGACCCGGCATATTCTCGGGCTCTTCAACGGTCTTTCAGGTGCGCGTGCCTGGCGGCGGCATCTGTCCGAAAATGCGATGTGCGCGGATGCTGGGCCCGAGGTTATAGAGGCGGCACTCGCTCTAGTGCCTGAACTGCCGGTGGCGAGAGCTGCCTGAGCGTCATGCTGCTTCGTCGACCGTTAGCCGGCCTTCTCGAAATGATAGGCGACGCAAGGCTCCTCTAGGAGGATCCCATCCTCCGTGCGCTCACCGATCCTCTCGAAGATTGATTGCATCTCGGCCCTAACCATCGGCAGCTTCTCTGCGCGCCTGGGATCGACTGCGATCATGCTCTCCAGATAACTCTCAAAATCCGGCGTCGCACGCCTGATCGCGTATTCAACCTTCGATAGGAGAGAGAAGCGGCCTTTCTCGGCGAGAACATCGAGGCGCGCCTGAGATTTCGTCCTTACCTCGGTTTCATCATCAAGCGGTGCAAGCACCTGGCTCATCTGACCGCCTGGCCTGGGATCGACGACATGGAGGCGCCCGCCCGGCTTCAACACGCGAAAAGCCTCACCCAGCGCTTCGTCCTGGAGCTGCTGCGGCACGTGGTGGAAGGAAAACATGAAGCAGACGAGATCGCTGGAGTGATCGTCGAGCGGCAACTCCTCACCCCGTCCCAGCAGAATGCGGACATCAGGATGCTCAGCCTGCCTGGCGATCTCGACCTTCTCGTCATCGATCTCGATGCCCGTCACCTTCGCGCCCCGGCGAGCAAAAGCGCGGGCAAACTTGCCATTGCCAGCCCCGATATCGATGGCTGAAAGGCCCTGAAGGTCGATCAGCGACGTCAGATGGTCAAGATGGTTCATGCAACACACCCATTTTCTCTCCGCCCTGGACGACAGACAGCTTAGGCATCTGCATGGACCAACGTCCAGCCTGGCTTCAAGATCTCCTACACCTGTACAGGAACCGCCGATCCACGCAGTATTGCTTGAGAAAAAAAACTTGACGATCGACGGAAGTCTGGGAGGCGAATATGACCGCTTTAGCGCGAACAGGACGATATTGCACGGTCGTGTCAATCTTAGCTGCAGCCGGCTGGCTGAGTATTGAACCGGCAAACGCCTTTTGCATCCGCAACGATACCGGCGCTCCGATCCGCGTCGAAGCCGAAGGCGGCACGGCGGCGTTCGCAGTCGAAATCGCCAACAACACGAAAACCTGCTGCAGCCCCAAAGATAAAAACTGTGCCATCGGCAAGGTTGACGTGCAGCTCTCGATCGGTGCAACCGAGAGTGATGCCACCTGCGTGGTGGCGGTCGACCCGAAGGGCAATATCAACGTCACCGGCAAGCAGAACGCTTTGAAATGCAAGGCGAATAAGGCCGGCTCGACCATGGACTGGGCCTCGGACTGAGGGGCGATCAGGCTGCTTGACGGTCAGCATTTCGAGCAGCTGCCAGCCTGCCGCCCGGCAGCAATGATTTCATCTAGATTCACATTTCAACTATTAATTGATTGTTAATCCCTTCACACTAGGCTTAGGTGATCCTAATCCAAAAAATTTCGTTTTAGAGGTGTACATGCGGCGTTTAATCATGGTGGCAAAAGCCGGCGAATGGCCGGACAAGGAAGACGTCGACAGCGTGACCCTCGGCTTCGACGACAGGCATCGCCGTCGGCTTCGCCTGACCACGGAGGCGGGAGAGAGCGTTCTGCTTGATCTGACCAAGCCGCAGCCGCTGGACGACGGCGACGGCCTGGCGATCGAGAATGATGAGGGCTGGATCCGGATCAAGGCAGCGCCTGAGGATGTGCTCGAGGTCAAGGTGCAGGACCTCGAACGCACCATTCGTCTTGCCTGGACTCTCGGCAACCGCCACCTGCCGATCCAAATACTCGATGATAGCCGGCTTCGCCTTCGCTATGACCACGTCATCGAGGAGATGCTATCCAATCTTGGCGTCACCGCCATAAGGGAGAAGGCGCCCTTCGTTCCCGAGAGCAGCGCCATCAACCGCCTGGGCCGTCGGCATCGCGGCTGAACCTTTCCCAGTGGTGTCCACTCCATTGGACTCCCACCGCCTTCCAAGAAGAAACCAAGAATTTCAGGGCCATGTGAACTATTCTCGATGAGACCTCGGATATTCTTCGTGTCGATCATACCACCAACCCTTGACCCTGGAGCAAGGCTTGGCCATTCCCTCCTCCACCGAATAGAGCGAGGAGATTGGACATGGCAGGCAACGACAAGGTCCGCTGCAGTTGGTGCGGAGACGATCCACTCTATGTCGCTTATCACGACGACGAATGGGGTAAGCCGGAGAGGGATGATCGCCAGCTTTTCGAGATGCTCATGCTCGAGGGTTTCCAGGCCGGCCTTTCCTGGATCACCATATTGCGCAAGCGAGACAGCTTCCGCGCGGCTTTCGATGGATTCGATCCGGCGATAATCGCCGGCTACGATAAGGCAAAAATCGAGAGCCTTCTTCAAGATGAGGGCATCGTTCGTCACCGCGGCAAAGTCGAAGGCGCGGTGCAATCCGCCAAAGCGACGCTCGAGTTGATGGCGGGGCCTGATGGATTTTCAAATTACCTCTGGCAGTTCGTCGACGGCACACCTGTGGTCAATCGCTTCAAGACGTTGAAAGACGTCCCTGCCAAAACCTCACAATCCACCGCCATGTCGAAGGCGTTGAAGCAAAAAGGCTTCAAATTCTGTGGTCCGACCATCTGTTACGCTTTCATGCAGGCCACCGGCATGGTCAACGATCACATTGTTGACTGTTTTCGCTACGATGCCTGCCGAGAATAAGCATGACCTGCGCTGCGGGCCAGGTTTCACCAGGGATTCTCAGCTGTAAACACAACATTGGAGGCGACCTTGAAGCCACGGATAAGCATGATCGCACTGGCAGTCGAAGATCTCTCCAGATCCAGGAGGTTTTACGAGAACGGTCTTGGCTTGCCGAGAATGGACGGACCGCCCAGTGTTGTTTTCTTCAACCTGAATGGCACGTGGCTTGGCCTCTCCGAACGGGCCGACCTCGCACGCGATGCCGGCGTTTCAGCTGAGGGGAACGGGTTTTCTGGGTTCAGTCTCGCCCACAATGTCTCAACCGAAGAGGAAGTCGATCAGCTCATCGAGACGGCGATCAAAGCCGGCGCCAAGCTGATCAAAGCTCCGACCCGCGCAGACTGGGGCGGCTATCACGCCTATTTCTGTGATCCGGACGGCCATCTCTGGGAAATCGCCCACAACCCCTTTTTCTGGATCGGTCCATCCGATGACCACGGCTGAGAGCTGACAGCTGACCGAACGCCCTCCCCTATTTCACCCTGCCTCGATATTGAGCACTCAGCTCCGCCAGCACCTCGCTGCCGTCAAAGACACCGAGCAGAACGCCTCTTCTTCGGGACTTACCGCGCATGCCCAGGATGTCGGCCTCCGAGCGCGTGGTCCGTTGGGCGTGGCGCCGCGTCCATAGGAAGAGCTTTTCGTACATCATGGTGCGCACGTCCTCATGCACCGGGCTCTCACCCAGATCCTCGAACTCGTTCGGATCACCCTCCAGATCAAACAACATCGGCCGGCGGAAACCTTCCGCATGGATAAGTTTCCATTTGTGATCGGCCACCATGAAGAGGACAGCGTCCCTGGGCTCGACGCCCAGCCTAGCTGCCATCGGCGTGACCGAATAATTGTACTCGGAGATCACGTAATCTCGCCAGTCGCAGGGCGACCGCCCGTACAAGAAAGGTAGTAGCGAGCGGCCTTCGACAATGTGGTCCGGCACGCCACCACCGGCGACCTCAATGAAGGTGGCTGCAAGGTCGATGCTTTCAACCAATGCGTCGCAGACCGTACCACGGGTGCTGTCAGCACCGCTCGATGGGTCGTAGATGATCAGTGGCACCTTCACGGACGGCGCGTGAAACAGATCCTTCTCACCAAGCCAGTGATCGCCGAGATAGTCGCCGTGATCGGAGGTGAGGACGATCATGGTGTCCTCCATCCGCCCGATCTCCTCCATCCAGCGGAACAATACGCCCATCTGATCGTCGCACTGCTTGATCAGTCCCATATAGGCCGGCACGACCTTCTCTCGCACCTCGTCTCGCGAAAACGCCTGGCCGATGGCATTGGCCATGAACTGTTCATAGACGGGGTGCGGGTTTTCCCGTTCCTTCTGGTCACGCATCGCGGGCAGGGCCTGGTTGTGACCGTACATATCGTGATAGGGAGCAGGCACGATGTAGGGCCAGTGCGGCTTGATATAAGAAAGATGGCACAGCCAGGGTTTTTCTCCGGCCTGCTGCATGAAGTCGATGCCGCGCCTCGTCATGTAAGGGGTTTCGCTATCCTCCTCGGCGATGTTGGCAGGCTTGTCCGCATTCTTCGTGAACCAGCCGGACGCGATGTCTCCGGTCTCATCGACGCCGGCATTCGCAAAATCATGCCAGGGGTTTTTCGATCGGTAGCCCTTGCCCCGAAGATAGTCGTTATAGGCCTCGACACCTTTCGGATCGTAAGGACCATCCGGCCCCTCCGGACGCATCCCATCGTCGCGCTCGAACACGTCGAAGCCGCATTCGGCCACCCGTGCGCCAATGATGCTGTCAGGTACGAGACCCAGCCTCGCCATGCCGGCGGCATCGGCCCGCATATGGGTCTTGCCGAGTGCGACGTGAAGTCGTGTGAGTGATTGTTTTGCATGAATTTATGGAGGCGACTGCATGAGGCCATGACAAAACCTGCCGTTCCTCCGGCAGTAGCTTAAGGATGCGTGCAAGGCTGGTAACGGCTTTGTCCGAAGCCATCCTGATGACGTACCCCGCCCGAGAGGGCGAAACCGAACCCGTGAGGGCAAGGTGAAGCGGCGAGCATCACGCGGCTCGGGGGCTAAGCTTGGAAGTAAGGCGAACACATGTGAATCGGTGATAAACCTCGTTAGCACGGACATGCCAAAGATGCTGACAGGCATGAACCAAAAGGTAGGTGGATGGTCTTTGGTCTCCAGTTTGCCAAAGCGAGGACGAATATCCCACCGGGGAAGAGCCGGCGCCTAACCTTCCGTTGTCACTCACTCGGAACACGGTAAGCCCGTACATCCGCCCCACGGGGCAGGCCGACTGTAAGGAACGCTGATGGGCGTGCGGGTAAAGGATGTCGGAGAAAGCGAAGGCCGTTCTGTAATAGGGCGGATAGGGATTGAAGGGCAACCTGACATTATCCCGCCCGAAAGGGAGCAGACTTCCGATGGGTCTCTGGTTGCAAAAGAGTTTGGAGAACCTTCTTCAGGAGGACAGGCAAATGACGGCCATGGTTTCGGTCATGACGGGTGCGGCCTCCGGCTTTGAAGTGGTCTGGCACAGCATCGACTGGGCCAAGGCGCACCGACAGGTCAGAAGGCTGCAGGTGCGTATTGCAAAGGCGGTTCGGGACAAACGCTGGAACAAGGTGAAATCCTTACAATGGCTTTTGACCCACTCGTTCAGCGGCAAGGCTCTTGCTGTAAAGCGGGTTACGGAGAACCGAGGCAAGAAAACGCCGGGTGTCGACGGCGAGGTCTGGGACACACCGGCGAAGAAAGCCAACGCTTTGAAGTCGCTCAAGAGATGGGGTTATCGGCCTCGACCCTTGAGACGGGTGTTCATCCCGAAAACAAATGGAAAATCCCGTCCGCTCGGCATACCGACATTGCTTGATAGGGCTCAGCAAGCCCTACATTTACTGGCGCTCGAACCGGTCGCCGAAACCACGGCAGACCCAAATTCCTACGGCTTCAGACCGATGAGGTCATGTCGGGATGCCGCGGTGCAATGCCATACTGCCCTGAGCCAAAGGAGTTCTGCTCCTTGGGTTCTCGACGCGGACATTTCCAGCTGTTTTGACAAAATTAGTCACTCCTGGCTTGAAGCCCACATTCCGACGGATCGGGTGATACTCAGGAAATGGCTAACATCCGGCTTCGTGTGGAAGAACCGGCTTTTTCCAACGAACGAGGGAACCCCACAAGGGGGTATTATCTCACCGACGATCGCCACCATGACCTTGGATGGCATGGAGACGATGCTGCACCAACACTTCGGAAAGAAGGGCAGCAGGAAAGGCTATAAAAACAAAGTCAACCTGATCAAATATGCCGACGACTTTGTTGTCACCGGCACAAGCCAAGACGTGCTGGAGGAAGCAAAAGCGTTGATCGAAGTCTTCTTGGACGAACGGGGTCTGTCCTTATCGCCCGAGAAGACCAGGATCGTGCATATCGACGACGGGTTCGACTTC
>JBPCVQ010000112.1:0-6598 GCA_051010395.1 Geminicoccaceae bacterium
GACGATGCGTATTGGGCTCTTGGCCGAAAAACTGGGAATGACGCGGATCTTCACGCCTGATGGCGAGCATGTGCCGGTGACGGTAGTGCGCGTTGACGACTGTGAGGTGACCGCCACCCGTACCGGCGACAAGGACGGCTACAATGCCGTGCAGCTCGGTGTCGGCAAGGCGAAGACCAAGCGGGTCACCAAGCCGATGCGTGGTCATTTCGCAAAGTCGAAGGTCACGCCGAAGAAGAAAGTCGCCGAGTTCCGTGTCGACGAGGACGGGCTGATCGATCCGGGCACGAAGCTCTCGGTCAATCACTTCGTCGTCGGTCAGTATGTCGATGTCTCCGGCACCTCGATCGGTAAAGGTTTCGCCGGTGGCATGAAGCGCCACGGCTTCAAGGGCCTGCGTGCTTCCCATGGCGTTTCGATCTCGCATCGTTCCCACGGTTCGACCGGTCAATGCCAGGACCCAGGCCGCGTCTTCAAAGGTAAGAAGATGGCGGGCCATATGGGGGCCAGGACGCGCACCGCGCAGAACCTTCAGGTGATGGGTGTCGATCCCGATCGTGGTCTGCTGCTGATCAAGGGCGGTATTCCCGGTTCCAAGGGTGGATGGGTGAAGATTGCCGATAGCGTGAAGAAGGCGCTGCCCTCCGAGGCCCCGTTCCCGGCAGGCACGGTTTCGACCGCGACCCAGATTGTCGGTGAAGGTGAGGTCGAAGGTACGGCGATCGACGATGTCGGAAACGTCGAGGCCAAGACGACCGAGGCACCCGCAAACGAGAGTGGTGAGGAGCAAAGCTGATGGAGGTCGCCGTTACGACCTTGTCCCAAAAGGACGCCGGCAAGATCGAGCTCGCCGCTTCGGTGTTCGAGCAGCCGGTTAGGAAAGATATTCTGCATCAGGTGGTCGTTTGGCAGTTGGCCAAGCAGCGCCAGGGTACCCACAGCGGCAAGACCCGCGGTGAGGTCAAGGCGACCACCAAGAAGATGTACAAGCAGAAGGGCACCGGCCGTGCGCGTCACGGTTCGGCTGACGTCGCCCAGTTCCGTGGTGGCGGCCAGGCTTTTGCACGGAAGCCTCGGGACTACAGCCACGACCTCCCAAAGAAGGTCAGAAAGCTCGGCCTGAAAGCGGCGCTGTCGGCGAAGTTGAAGGAAGGCAAGCTGGTGGTGCTGGACGAGGCTGTTCTTGGCGAGCCCAAGACCAAACAACTGGCGGAAAGTGTGACCAAGCATGGCTGGGGTCGCACGACCCTGATCGCCGGTGCCGAGATCGACGGCAATTTCAAGCTCGCCGCCAGGAACCTTGCCGGACTGAAGGTTCTCCCTTCGGTCGGTGCAAACGTCTACGACATTCTCCACGGAGATACTCTCGTGTTGACGAAGTCGGCCGTTGTCGACCTCGAGGAGCGCCTGGCATGAATAAGGAACGGATGTACAACGTCATCTTGTCGCCGGTGATCACCGAGAAGTCGACACAAGGCAGCGAGCACAACCAGGTGACCTTCCGGGTCGCCAAGGATGCGACCAAGCCGGAGGTGAAGCAGGCGATCGAGATGTTGTTCGACGTCAAGGTGAAAGCGGTGAACACCCTCAATCAAAAGGGCAAGGTCAAGCGCTTTCGCGGTCGCCTCGGCAAGCGCAACGACGTCAAGAAGGCCATCGTGACCCTCGAAGAGGGCCAGATGATCGACGTGACCACAGGTATCTGAGGCGAGGAACGGGCATGGCACTCAAATCATTCAAGCCGGCCACACCGTCGCTCCGCGAACTGGTCATCGTCGACCGCTCGGAGCTTTGGAAAGGCAAGCCGGTCAAGAAGCTGACCGAAGGGCTCTCCAAGAAGGGTGGGCGCAACAACACCGGTCGGATCACGGTCTGGCATCGCGGCGGCGGTCACAAGCGCAGCTACCGTATCATCGATTTCAAGCGCACCTCGAAGTTCGGTGTGCAGGGCACGGTCGAGCGTTTGGAATATGATCCGAATCGCACGGCTTTCATCGCGCTCATCAAGTATGATGACGGTGATCTCGCCTATATCCTGGCGCCGCAGCGCATCAAGGTCGGTGACAAGGTCATCGCCGATGACAAGGTCGACGTGAAGCCGGGTAATGCGGCACCGCTCAAGAACATTCCGATCGGCACCATCATCCACAATGTCGAGCTCAAGGTCGGCAAGGGTGGACAGATCGCGCGTTCCGCCGGCAATTATGCGCAGCTCGTCGGTCGTGATGGCGACTATGCGCAGGTCCGTCTCTCCTCCGGTGAGATCCGGCGGGTTCGGCAGGAATGCATGGCCTCGATGGGCGCGGTTTCCAACGCCGATCATCAGAACATCAATCTCGGCAAGGCGGGACGCTCCCGCTGGCTTGGTCGAAAGGGCGTTGTTCGTGGTGTTGCGATGAACCCGGTCGATCATCCCCATGGTGGTGGTGAAGGCCGGACCTCCGGTGGCCGCCATCCGGTGACGCCCTGGGGCAAGCCGACCAAGGGTGCGCGCACCCGCCGGAACAAGAAGAGCGATCATCTGATCATCCGCTCACGCCACAAGGCAAAGAAGAGAGGAGGCTGAGCAGATGGCACGCTCGGTTTGGAAAGGGCCTTTCGTCGATGGTTATCTCTACGACAAGGCCGAGAAGGCGAGGGCCTCGTCGCGAAACGAGATCATCAAGACCTGGTCTCGCCGTTCGACTATCGTGCCGGAGTTCGTCGGCCTGACGTTCGCCGTCTACAACGGTCAGAAATTTCTGCCGGTCTACGTCACCGAGAACATGGTCGGGCACAAGCTTGGCGAGTTTTCGCCGACCCGCACCTATTACGGTCACGGCGCCGACAAGAAGGCCAAGCGGCGCTGAGCCGCTAGCGAAAGGATTGTTCCGAGATGGGTAAGGAAAAACGGGAACGCGCGCTGGCGGATAATCAGGCCATGGCCATGGCGCGCCTTTTGCGGATCAGCCCGCAGAAGCTCAACCTGGTTGCCGAGATGATCCGCGGCATGAAGGCTGAGGATGCGCTCAACCAGTTGCAGTTCTCAAAGAAAGCGATCGCCCGCGACGTGAAGAAAGTTCTGATGTCCGCAGTGGCGAATGCCGAAAACAATCACGGGCTGGATGTCGACAGCCTGGTGGTCTCGGAAGCGAGTGTCGGCAAGTCGCTGGTCATGAAGCGTTTCAAGCCACGGGCGCGCGGTCGCGCCGGGCGGATCGAAAAACCGTTTGCGCGGATCAGGATCGTCGTGGAAGAGCGAGAGGAGGCGGCCTGATGGGCCAGAAAGTCAACCCAATCGGGCTCAGGCTCGGCATCAACCGGACCTGGGATAGCCGCTGGTTCGCTGATGCTCAATATGCCGATCTTCTCGCCGAGGATCTGAAGATCCGCGAGTTTCTGCAGAAACGGCTGAAGCAGGCCGGTATCAGCAAAATCGTGATCGAGCGGCCGGCGAAGAAGGCGCGGATCAGCATTCACACGGCGCGTCCGGGCGTGGTCATCGGCAAGAAGGGGCAGGAGATCGAGACCCTTCGAAAGCAGCTTGCCAAGATGGCCAGCGGTGACGTGCATCTGAACATCGTCGAGATCAGGAAGCCCGAGATCGATGCCAAGCTGGTGGCCGAGAATATCGCCCAGCAGCTTGAGCGTCGCGTCACCTTCCGCCGCGCGATGAAGCGGGCGATGCAATCAGCCATGCGGCTTGGTGCGCTCGGCATTCGTGTGCATTGCACCGGCCGCCTCGGTGGCGCCGAAATCGCGCGCGGTGAAACCTATCGCGAAGGCCGGGTGCCTCTGCACACCCTTCGCGCCGACGTCGACTTCGGCCGGGCGACCGCGTTCACGCCTTACGGGACCAACGGCGTCAAGATCTGGATCTTCAAAGGCGAGATCATGGAGCACGACCCGATGGCTCAGGACAAGCGTGCTGCCGATCCGTCGGCAATGCGTGGCAACTGAGGGAATTGGTTAGGAGTTCGGCGCCATGATGCAGCCAAAAAGAACGAAGTTCAGAAAGCGCCACAAAGGGCGCAATGACGGCATCACCAAAGGTGGTGCGGCTCTGAACTTCGGCGCGTTCGGTATGAAAGCGACCACCAATGCCAGGGTTACTGCCCGGCAGATCGAAGCGGCGAGACGGGCGATCACCCGGCATCTTAAACGTGCCGGACGTGTGTGGATCCGGATTTTTCCCGATCATCCGGTCAGCAAGAAGCCTGCCGAGGTGCGCATGGGTAAAGGCAAAGGCTCGGTGGAATACTGGGTCGCCCCGGTCAAGGCCGGCCGTGTGATGTTCGAGATCGATGGCGTACCCGCCAATCTCGCTGAAGAGGCGATCAAGCGAGGTGCAGCCAAGCTTCCGGTGCGGACGAGATTCATTGTGCGTCCGGGCGAGGAGGCATCAGCATGAAGGCCGAAGAATTGAGGGGCAAGACCCCGGACCAATTGAAGGAGCAGCTCTTGGACCTGAAGAAGGAGCAGTTCAATCTGCGCTTTCAGAAGGCCACTGGGCAGCTCGAAAACACGTCGCGGGTGCGCGAGGTCAGGCGGGACATCGCCAGGATCAAGACGATCCTTGGTGTTGCCCAGCCGGCCCAGGCCAGTGCGAGCTAAGGAGAGAGGCCGTGCCAAGGCGCGTATTACAAGGAACTGTCGTTAGCGACAAGCAGGACAAGACGGTGGTGGTCAGTGTCAACCGCCGGGTCATGCATCCGTTGTATAAGAAGTATATCAACCGGTCGAAGAAGTATGCGGCCCATGACGAACAGAACCAGTTCAAGGCTGGGGACATCGTCAAGATCCGCGAGTGTCGGCCGCTTTCCAAGCACAAGTGTTGGGAAGTTATCTTGGAGCCTGCCTCCTGAGGCGAGCATAGTTGGGTAGAGGGCGGCAGCCATGATTCAGTCAGAAACCAATCTCGACGTCGCGGACAATTCCGGTGCTCGCCGTGTGCAGTGCATCCGCGTACTCGGCGGCTCTAGGCGTCGCTGGGCATCGGTCGGCGACATCATCGTGGTGGCCGTGAAGGAAGCGATCCCGCGAGGCAAGGTGAAGAAGGGCGATGTGCACAAGGCGGTTATCGTGCGCACGGCAAAAGAGATTCATCGCCAGGACGGCAGTGCTATCCGCTTCGATCGCAACGCCGCCGTTCTGATCAACAATACCGGCGAACCGATCGGCACCCGCATCTTCGGCCCGGTGACGAGAGAGCTTCGCGCCAAGCGGTTCATGAAGATCATCTCACTCGCACCCGAGGTCCTGTAGTCTCCGTTACCGAAGGTAATCGGACCTCCATCATCGGGGGTGATCGGAACGGCTTTTTGGACAGATAAGATTGAAGAGACGCCGACATGGCTAAGAAGTTGAAGATCAAGAAAGGCGACCAGGTGGTCGTCACCGGCGGCCGGGACAAAGGCAAGCGCGGCGAAGTGCTGCGCGTGGTCAAGAAGGACGACCGGTTGATCGTGCAGGGCGTGAACATGGTGCACCGGCACACGCGGCCGTCTGCGCAGCACCCGGGCGGTATCGTCGATAAGGAAGCGACGATCCACATATCGAACGTCGCCCATGTCGATCCCAAGACGTCCGAGCCCACGCGTATCGGCTACAAGTTACTCGACGACGGTCGCAAGGTGCGCTTCGCCAAGCGCTCCGGCGAAGTCATCGATCGATAGGAGACAGATCATGGCTCGCTTGATGGCGCAATATAAGGATGAGGTTCGCGGGAAGCTGCAGGAACAATTCGGGTACAAGAACCCGATGCAGATCCCGAAGCTCGAGAAGATCGTCTTGAACATGGCGGTCGGCAAGGCTGTTCAGGACAGCAAAAAGCTGACCACCGCAGTTCAGGAGATGACCCTGATTTCCGGCCAGAAGCCCCATATCTGCAAGGCCAGGAAGTCGGTGGCGAACTTCAAGCTTCGCGAGGGCATGGCGATCGGCTGCAAGGTGACATTGCGCGGCCGGCGGATGTACGAATTTCTGGATCGCCTGATCACGATTGCCTTGCCGCGCGTTCGCGATTTTCGCGGTGTGCCGGTGAAGAGCTTTGACGGTCGCGGCAATTACGCAATGGGTCTGAAAGAGCAGATCGTGTTTCCAGAGATCAGCTACGATGATGTCGATGAAATCAGAGGTATGGATGTCATCATCTGTACATCAGCGGCCAATGACGACGAGGCCAAGGCGCTGCTTGAGCAGTTTCGTATGCCGTTCGCGGCTTGAAGAGGAGACGATTGGATGGCCAAGAAGAGCGCCGTCGAGAAGAACAAGAACCGTCAAAAGTTGGTCGATCGATATGCGGAGAGACGTGCCGCGTTGCGTGCGATCATCAAGGATCGTGAAGCTGATCCAGAAGAGCGGTTCGAAGCGACGCTGACGCTGGCTGCACTCCCGCGCAATAGCGCGAAGACCAGACTGCGCAACCGTTGCGGCCTGACCGGTCGTCCGCGTGGTTACTATCGTAAATTCGGTCTGTCGCGAATCGCCGTGCGCGAACTCGGCTCGATCGGTCAGATTCCCGGCCTGGTCAAGTCCAGCTGGTAGAGCAGGCTAGGTATTGAAGGAGAGGACGCCATGTCGTTGAGCGATCCATTGGGTGATATGCTGACCCGGATCC
>JBPCVQ010000113.1:0-9147 GCA_051010395.1 Geminicoccaceae bacterium
AGTTGACAGCAGGTCACCGCCGCTTGGGCTCAAACCCCTTCACAGCAAGGGGTAAGGCATTCTGATTTCCTCCTTTCTCCTTGCATTCCAGTCATATGCACCCCGGACAATCCGGGTCGAGGCGCACGATAGGTGATGTCGGCCTGCCAGAGCTCATTGGGTGCCTTGGTCTTGTCCTTGAATTCGTCGGCTGCCTTGATCACCATGAAGGCCGGGCTGGTGATCAGGTCATGAGCTTTCAGCAGCCGATAGACCGAGGCTTCCGACACGAAGTAACAGGCTTGGTCGGTGAACCGCACCGCCAACTCGCGCGGCGACAGTTCAGGTTGTTCCAAAGCCAGCTGAACGACCCGCTGCCGAACCTCCTCTGGAATCCGGTTCCAGACACGGCCGGGACTTGGGCGCCGATCTTCCAACGCCTCCGGGCCGCCCGTCTGGTGGCGATCGTACCAGCGATAAAACGTTGTGCTGGGAATGCCAAGCTTGGTCAGGGTGTGCCTGACCGACAGATGGGACGGCTCGACCAACTGGATGATCTCCAGCTTCTCGGCGGCGGGATACCTCATTCGCGATCTCCCCCGCAAACGCGAGAAGCGTTTGCCCGGTCATGCTTTTTTTCAAAAGACGGTTCTCGAGCATCAGCTCGGCGACAACCTCCTTCAACACTCCCGACTCCCGACACAGCACCATGACTTCGCCGGACGTTGCCTCGCGCCTGGTATCCCCCGCTAACCGCTTCTTGCCGGCTTCGAGAAACTCCTTGGCCAGCGACTGTTCTGAACAACTTTCTCGGCCGGTTTTTTCACCGACCCGGATCTCTGGCTCATCTTCGCTCCTCGAATGACTACGATGAGCCAGAAATCCTCTCTTATTCAACAACCAAATTCTGTCCCATAAGCCCTGAGGCTGGACAGTGAATTCGAGGGAGGTGGAACTGTTCGTCCTCCCGAAGGAAGGCGAAACACGTAACACCTTCCCTCGATTGCTGACGAATTCTTGTCGATATGCGTTGACAAGAAAGACCAGTCGCAAGTCAGCCCGGTTTCCCGTGGGGTAACGTCAAAACCCCTATCTGCTCCATTACAGAACAGCCTTCGCTTTTTGCGACCTCCTCTGCCCGCACCGGCAACAGCATTCCTTGCGGTTTGCCTGCCTCGTCTTAACTCATGCAGTTTCCAAAGGGCTCTCACCTCCCTTGGACTTTCATTTGCTTTGAGGCACCGATACGGGTTTACCCAATTCCTGGTCGATAACATGCGTGGGTTAGGTGGTGTCTGTTCCCCGACCATCGTGATGTCAGCGTCATCGAAATGCCAAGTCGATGAACCGATGGCGCGCCTTTTGGCTAGAGCCTTAATCAGCAGCTTTAGCTCTTTCTCAGTCACGGGGTTTATCAACACTTCACTTACGTTCACCGTACCACGAAACCTAGCCTCTCCGCCGCCCACTGCTGGCAGCATCCAAATGACTACCTGCCGGGAAATCCCGAGAGTACATTGTCAGGACGCTTAGCACCCCGCCGTTACCAGCGACGCACCGTCCATAGGCTACTGTTGGCTGAACAACAGGTTCGATACGCCGTTTTCCGCGCATGACAAGAGACCCGATGTCATAGACATCGGGGACATGCGCATCCATCAGCGCTGAACAATTATCGACCAAGCTTACGATCGTATGCCATCCTCTACACCCAAACCACCGACCACCATGGCCAGCGGCTCGACATCCAGTCCAAGACCTTGGCGGTCGAAGACGTCAATGCATTACATCCAGCACGTGAAGGGCGAGCCGGATGCCCGCGAAGGACATCGATGTCGATCAAAGACGACAGAACAAGCGCCATAGACGCCAGAACTGCCGGCTATGGTGTCCAAATCAGGCGGAGAACCTGATCGGATACCAAGATGTATTCGATCTCATCAAAGATCGGAGGAAACGACTGTCGAACTGCAGCGTTTCCGAGGATTCGTAACTCTGAGAAGGAAGAACTGCCTTACGACGATCCCATAGACGACTGCCTCTTCGCATCGTCCTTTCTCTGACCGAGCCGAATTGACCCGACACTAATCAGAGCCCAGAACTACCAAAAAGTTCATTCCGAACCAGAATGATCTTGACCCGGAAACTTTTTTCCCTTATACTATAAGGAGTTAGATGTACAACTTCTGGTCGCACTGGCACCCCCAAGGGGACTCGAACCCCTGTTTCCGCCGTGAGAGGGCGGCGTCCTAACCGCTAGACGATGGGGGCGCGGCAGAGACCGCCCCTATGTAGAAGGCTCTTTTCCGGGAATCAAGGGGTGATCGTGCGTTCGAACGCACCAACCAGCTCGATTTCGGCAGAATAGAGAAAAGCGTCGATCGGTTGGATCCAAAGAAGGCGGTGGCCGGCGTCGATCAGGATGCGGGCGTCTCTTGCAAATGTCGCGGGATTGCAGGAGACCATCGCGATCTTTTTCGGGCCGTGGCCGGCTGCGATCGCCTCGACCTGCGCCCGAGCACCAGCGCGCGGCGGATCGATGATAAGGCCGTCGAAGCGCTGGAGCTCGCTTGCCATAAGGGGCTCGCGGTCGAGATCGCGGGCAAGCGCGCTGATCTTTGCTGCGCAATCGGCGGTGCTGGCGGCGGCATGCAAAGCCTGAACCATCAGAGGATCGCGCTCGATCGCCTGAACCCGCCTGCCCTCTTTGGCGTATGGCAGGCTCAGCGCACCGCAGCCGGCGAACAGATCGGCGATCACCTCCGAGCCGTCGAGCACCTTCGCGACCGCCTGCCTTATGGCGCTCTCAGCCTCCTTGGTCGCCTGCAGAAAGGCTCCTGTGGGCAAGGCCAAGGGGATGCCACCGAAATCGACAATGGGCTGGCGGCGGGTTGCGATCGGCTCGGGTGGAGTGCCGGCATCCGGCCGCCAGGCAAGCCTTGCCAGATCCTCAGTTTCGCCAAGGGCTGCCAGCCCTTCGCGATCGGCGAGGCTGGGTTCGACATTGGTTTCGATGAGGACATCGAGGCCATTATTCGCAGCTGTGATCGAGAACTCGCCGCCCTTCACCGCAAGGTCGAGCGGGCCGAGATCATTGCGAAGCGGGGTCAACAGGTTGACGATGGCCGGCAGCGTGATCGGACAGTCCTGGACGGCGACGATGTCGCTGCCGAGACGTCGACGCAAGCCCAGAGCAAGACGCCCGCCATCGGGCCGAAAGGCGAGGCGCAGCCTGCGGCGAGATGCTGGATGGCCGTCGATCAGTGGCTTGATCTCGACGTCGTCAATACCCCGGCTGGCGAGTGCTGTCTGGACCTGCTGGCGCTTCCAAGCGCGATAGTCGAACGGGCGCAGATGCTGGAGGCGACAGCCGCCGCAGGTGCCGAAATGGCGACAGATGGGCTGATGACGCGGCATGAGCGTGCGCCCTTCGACCAGTTCCGCCGCATAACCCTGCCCCCGCCTGTCGCAAAGCCGCACGGAGAGTGCATCTCCGGGCAGGGCGAGCGGCACATAGATCGGCGCGCCTTCGAAACGGCCGATGCCATCGCCGTTTGAGCCGATCTCATCGATCGTCACATCTATGGTTTTACCGATATTGGGGTCAGTCTTTTTGGGTGGCTTTGTCGACCGCCCTGCCCTTCGCCTCATTCCGAAGGGATCAGGCGGATGAGATTTCGGCGCGCACCGCTCTCGGCATCGACCACGGCTATGAACTGCTGGCCGCCCTCATCTTCACCAAGAAGAACCATGCGCTTGCCGTCGACCACCACCTCGCTAACCCGCACACCTGCAGGCAACGCCAAATCGACGGGCTCCGCCGGTAAGGCAACCCCATCCGACGGGTCGTCGGTGGCGCGGAGCATGATCATGACGGCGAGTGCGATGATGCCGACCAGCAGCCCGATGCCGCCGAGGATCACAAAAGCCTTGAGAAGACCGGGAACGGCGTTCACCTTGTCAGCGGTTTCTTCCTGCACTGATGCCGCCTCCTTTTGCCGGCGTCCCGACTTTTGACCTGACATGCCCGAAAAACTTACCACCACCGCGGAACCTGACGATGCCGGCCAGAGGGTCGACAAATTCCTGGCCATCCGGTTCCCGGACTTTTCCCGCGCTCGCCTCCAGGCTCTGGTGGCCGAAGGCGCTGTCCGCCGCGACGGAACTCAGATAGCGGACGGGTCCGCCCGGGTCAAACCGGGCCAGCGCTTTTCCGTGCATGTTCCCGATCCCAAGCCGGCCATGCCGTCGCCCGAGGCGACCCGGCTGGACGTGCTGTTCGAGGATGAGCACCTTCTGGTTCTGGAGAAACCCGCAGGCATGGTGGTGCATCCGGCACCCGGCCACAGCAGCGGCACCCTGGTGAATGCCCTCCTCCATCATTGCGAGGGCTCGCTCTCCGGCATCGGCGGCGTGCAGCGGCCGGGAATCGTGCATCGCCTCGACAAGGATGTGAGCGGCCTGATGGTGGTGGCCAAGCACGACAAGGCCCATATCGGCCTTAGCGCCCAATTCACCGTGCACCGCATCGACCGCGCCTACGAGGCGGTCGTATGGGGCGTTCCGCCCGCGGCCGCGGGCACGGTCGACAAGGCGATTGGGCGTCACCCGAAGGACCGGAAACGTATGACGGCGGTTGCGGGCGGCAAGCGTGCGGTCACCCACTACAGGCTGATGGCATCAGCCGGCATGGCTGCCTCGAAGATCAGCGTCACCCTGGAGACCGGTCGTACCCACCAGATCCGCGTACATCTCGGCACGCTCGGCCTCGGGATTGTCGGTGATCCAATCTACCGGCCAAGACGTATGGTAAAGGTGAGCGATGAACTTAGAAACGATATTGCCGGACTTGATCGCATCCTCTTGCATGCACGTCATCTCGGCTTCGATCACCCGATTTTGAACAAGAAACTGTCGTTCGATCGTCCAGTACCGCCAGTTTTCGACAGGTTTTTTGAACAATTCCAAATGGAATTTTAGTCGTTCAGCATTTGTTAACATTTTGTCATAGACGATGAACGCATGGCTGCTATTCGGTTTTACACTGGATTTTTGCGCCAACCTGCCAATATAATGTGCGGCAACTATCGATGTCAGGAGTCAAAACACTTTGGCCAACTTCTTATCCGTCCCCGCGGAAGGCACAGGCCTGTCGCGCTATCTCGACGAAATCCGCCGGTTTCCCATGCTGGAGCCGCAGGAGGAGTTCATGCTTGCCAAGAAATGGCAGGATCAGGAACACACGGAGAGCGCGCACAAGTTGGTGACCAGCCATCTTCGGCTGGTGGCCAAGATCGCCATGGGGTATCGCGGCTACGGCCTGCCGATCAACGAGATCATCTCGGAGGGCAATGTCGGCCTGATGCAGGCAGTCAAGCGCT
The DNA here is from genome assembly GCA_051010395.1 of Geminicoccaceae bacterium. Lineage (GTDB taxonomy): Bacteria > Pseudomonadota > Alphaproteobacteria > Geminicoccales > Geminicoccaceae > JANQPX01. The sequence continues at coordinate 5,361 of JBPCVQ010000113.1, forward strand.
TCGATCCTGACCGTGGCTTCCGCCTGGCGACCTACGCCATGTGGTGGATCCGCGCCGCCATTCAGGAATACATCCTGCATTCCTGGTCGCTCGTAAAAATGGGCACCACGGCCGCCCAGAAAAAGCTGTTCTTCAACCTGCGCAAGCTGAAAGGCCAGATGCAGGCGATCGAGGACGGCGACCTCAAGCCCGAGGTGGTCAAGGCGATCGCCGATCGCCTTGATGTCACCGAAGACGACGTGATCAGCATGAACCGCCGCCTCAGCGGCGGCGATCATTCGCTGAACGTGCCGCTGCGCGCCGATGGCGACAGCGAATGGCAGGACTGGCTCGTGGATGATGCCGCCAGCCAGGAGAACACCATCGCCGATGCCGAAGAGCATGACCACCGCATGTCCCTTCTCCATCAGGCCATGGATGTCTTGAACGATCGCGAGCGCCATATCCTGACCGAGCGACGCTTGAAGGACGAGCCGAGCACACTGGAAGAGCTCAGCCACGTCTACGGTATCTCACGCGAGCGTGTTCGTCAGATCGAGGTGCGCGCCTTCGAAAAACTGCAAAAGCAGATGAAGTCGCTGGAAGCCGAACAGGCCATCGCCATGGCCCAGGCTCTGCCGAGCCCGGAGCAGCAAGCGACACAGTAGGATTACTGAGCCTGCTCGGTTGAAATTGGCCGAGCAGGTTTCATGCTCTCACTATTGCAGCAGGCCGTGCCTTCGGCCCCCTACGATCACTCGAAAGAGCTGGGTGTTCGTTCCCAAAGCGCGTTCATGCGAGAGATCGCCGGGCTCTTCACCGGAACAAGCTCGCATACTTCCGGATATCTTGGCGTTTTCAGCGAATGCGGTCGCAACCAAATGACGTGGTCACACCACTAGCCCCCCTAGGAATCGTGGTTCATTTGTCTCGACCCAAAGGAAGCTTTTTTGATCGAAACGAACCCCTAGTGCACCGGCACATTCAGAAGATTCAGTTGGCGGCGCACTAGGTTGTTGGTTTTGCATCAATTTTTCCAATCAGACCTGATCGGTCTGTTGGGATCGATGCACTAGGAGCTGAAAGGTTCGTTTCTGACAGCGGTGGTCGCTTGAAGGGTGACCTGTTCGCCAAAGAAGGGGTGGAAGATCGGCACCATGATATCCCAATCATAGGTCAGTCGGTAAAGGACCACCTGATCGCTATCGCCGGCACCGGCAATGCCCTGATCTTCATCGCGCTCACCATTGCGGTTGATGTCCTGAAAGGCTTCCTTCTCGTCGAACAAGCCGTTGCCATTGGCGTCATCGAAGGGCTCGGGCTCGCCGACCGACGCGAAGGAGTCATAAGCGAAGGTCTCGATGCGAAGGTCATCGGCATCAATGATGCCGAATGTGTTCTTCTCGATGATACCGCGAATCACAGCCTCACGGCTGGCCCCCTCAGGCGTCGAGCCGATGATGCCGAATCTGGAAGCCTGGTTCGCGCCGCCCTCCAGCAGGTTTTGAGCAAAGACAACACCGGAAAACTCGATGATGCCCAGCGTAATGGCGAGAAGAGCTGGAGCGACCAGCGCGAACTCCACCATCGCACTGCCTCTCTCCTCCTCGACGGCTTCCAGATAGGTTCCGGGCCGGAGAAGCTTATTCCTGGTCGCTGCAGTCCACGATTTCAGCATTTTTTTATCACTCCATTTCCAGCCTTTAGCTATGGCTCGAGGCGAAGACGATTTGCATTTGTCAGGCATTTTATGAAATGAGCTGTGTCAATGTGTTAACGTGAGGTAAGTTTATACTTTGCGCAACTTAACGAATAAAAACAAAGAGATAGATTGAATTCTGGCAGTAAAGATCTTGCTTGCCTTTTGTTAATGCCATACGTGAATATCGTTGCCCGACGCTCTGGATTTAGTGCCACAAGGCCGATCATGCGATCTGGGAAAGCTCGCCGTGGCACTTGCCAACAAACTGGCCAGGATTGCCTGGAGTGTTCTGCGGCATGGCAGGAACTTCGATCAACACCGGGATAAGGCCATGCATCCGCCTTCAGTACCATGCCGCCCGTCCGGATGCGCGCCATCTGCTCGGCAAAGAGCGGCGTCAGATGGCGTGTTGACGTGGCAATCGACAATCATCGCCTGCTCCTTCTGGAATCCGATGGGCCGCGCCTGCCTTCACCTAATCGGCCAGAGCGCGATCTCCGGGAAGAACAATATCAGGAAAAGACCAATCAGCTGCAGGCCGACAAAAGGCAAGACGCCCTTGAAGATCATCTGAATATCGATCTCTGGCGGGGCAACGCTCTTCAGATAGAAAGCAGCGGGACCGAAAGGCGGCGTGAGATAGGAAGCCTGCATGTTCATGCAAAAGAGAATGCCGAACCAGACGGGATCGAAACCGAGATCCTTGGCGACCGGTACGAAGATCGGCATGGTAAGCAGCAGAATTCCGATCCAGTCCATGAACATGCCAAGCACCACCAGGATAACCATCATCACCATGATGATGCCGAGCGGCTCGAGCGGCAGGCCGGTGATCAGGCCTTTCAGGTAGGTCGTGCCACCCATGATGTTGTAGATGCCGATCAGTGCATTGGCGCCAAAGGCGAGCCAGAGAAGAATGCCGACAGTCGTCATGGTCTGGATGAGCGCACCCTTGAGCATCGGCCAGTTAAGCTCGCGCCGGATGAGGGCGGATGCGATCGCCCCGCAAACACCGACCGCGGCACTCTCGGTCACGGATGCGATGCCGCTATAGATACTGCCCAACACCCAGATGATGATCATCACTGGCAGGGCCAGGCCCTTTAGCAGAGCGATCTTCTCCGGCCAGGGCATCTGCCGGTCCTCGATCGGCGCCGGCGGGCCGAGTGCGGGGTTCAGCCAGCAGCGAAGGACGATGTAACCGACATAGAGGCCGCAGAGCAGGAGCCCCGGTGTGACGCCGGCGAGAAACAGATCGCTGATCGAGACGTTGGCCGTCAGTCCGTACAAGATCAGCACCACGCTTGGCGGGATCATGGTGCCAAGGGAACCGCCGGCGCAGATGGTGCCGATCGCAAGCTTGGGGTCGTAGTTGAGGCGGAGCATCTGAGGGAGCGCGATCAGACCCAGGAGCACGATCTCGCCGCCGATGATGCCGGTCATCGCCGCCATCACCACGGCGACCAACGTGGTCTGCACGGCAAGTCCGCCTGGCAGGCCGCCCGCAAAGATGTGCATGGCACGGTAAAGATCCTGCGCTACGCCCGAACGTTCGAGGATGCACGCCATCAACACGAAGAGCGGCACGGCGACGAAAATATACTCGCTGACGAAGCCATAGACCCGGCTTGCCACCAGCGGCAGACCGTTCGGCCCGAGCCAGAGGAGCGTGCAGCCGACGGCAAGGGTCATCGTGATCCAGCCGAGCGGTACGCCGAGCAGCATGAGGGCTATCATGACGACGACGATTAGGATGGTGATGGTTTCGATACCCATCAGGCTTTGCCGGGCCGCTCAGGTGTGATCAAGCTCTTAGCCGGATCGGGCCAGGGATCAGGTTGGCGCCGAATATGCCGCCAGAGCTGGACGATGAGTTGCAAGACGATCAGGAGTGCGCCTATCGCAATCATCGGCTTGATGATCGCGGGGCTTGGCGAATCCCAGGCACTGCCCGTGCGCTCCACCAGGCGGATCGCTTTGACCGCCGGCTTCCAGGCCGCCCAGACCAGAAGCGTCATAGCGATAATGCCGGTGCTCATGGCGACGAGATCCAGCCACCATTTGAGCCGCGGAGGCGCCAGATCATAGAGAGCGGTAATGGCGATA
>JBPCVQ010000114.1:0-4752 GCA_051010395.1 Geminicoccaceae bacterium
GCCTATCTTGCCTGGACCATGATGATTCTTCCTTTCACCGCGCTCGGCGCGGAACTCTCGGAGGATTATCACGAAAGAAGCCGCATCGCCGGAGCGCGAGAAGGCTTTGTGGTGACAGGTATTATCCTGGCGGCGGCTCTGCCCATCATGCTTGGGCTCGATGCCGACAGCCAACGCGGCGAGATCCTGGCCGTGCTTGGCTGGAGCATGGCCGTGCTGACGCCGCTTGCTCTCGCAGCCCTATTGATCTTCACACCGAAACCACGCGCCAAACTCACTCCTGCCCTGCCCCTGAAGGAAGGTTTGCGTATCGCCTGGAACAACCGGCCGTTTCTCAGGCTGATTGCCGCCTATCTCCTGAACGGCATCGCCAACGGCCTGCCGGCAACGCTGTTTTTCCTCTTCGTCGGCGATGTCCTCGAGATCGGCGAGGCGGCGGGGCCGCTCCTTCTTCTGTATTTCGTCGCCGGCATCGTCGGCATTCCGATCTGGCTTCGGATCAGCAAGGCGATCGGCAAGCATCGGGCCTGGGCGGCCGCCATGCTCTGGGCATCCGCGATGTTCGCCTGGGCGCCATTTCTGGGGGAAGGCCATCTGGTTGCCTTCACGATCATCTGTGCGCTTTCCGGCCTCTCGCTCGGCGCCGACTTGGCGCTGCCTGCCTCCATCCAGGCGGATGTCGTCGATCTCGACTATGAGGTGAGTGGCCAGCAGCGGACGGGACTGTTCTTCGCGCTCTGGAGCATGGCGACCAAGCTATCGCTTGCGCTCGCCATCGGCATCGCGTTTCCACTGCTCGATCTGATCGGCTATGAGGCCGGCGGCGAGAATACGCCATCAGCCCTCCTGGGTCTTGCGATGCTCTACGGCCTTCTGCCTGTCCTGATCAAGCTTTTGGCAACGGCGCTGGTCTGGAGGTTTCCGATCGATGCCGCTGACCAGGCGAAGCGCCAAAAACGACTTGCCGAGCAGACCTCCTAACGATCGACATGGCCCGATACCGCCCCCCCTACTGCGCCGCCGGTGCCTCGCCTGCTTGTCTCTCACGTGCTGACTTCAGTCCGTCGAGCGCTTCCTGAAGTTTGATGATATAAGCGCGAAGATCACTCACCTGCTCGCGTGGCGGCTCACCGAACTCAAGGGGATCTGCGTCCTGGTCCGCATCGGCGCCTAAAGCCTTCGCCTGCTCGAGCATCTCCTGCTCCGCCTCGATCCGATCGATATCGTCGACAAGCAAGGCCACCCCCGCCTCCGCCGCATCCACCTCATCCTGGGTAAAGGTTTTTTCGCGTTCAAGCCTCTCGATCTCAGCATCGAGGTCTTCAACACCTTCCCTCAGTGATGCAACTCTCCCCTTAAGATCGAACGCTTCGGCGCGACGTTCCTCAAGGGTTTGATCAAGGATCTCGCGTCCTTCGAACTCTTCTTGATATCGAGCTTCCTCAGCTCGCAACTCTGCCTTCTCGCCGTCGACGCGCGCCGCATACGCCCCGCTACCAAGACCGAACAGCCCCCCGAAGAAACCGCCTTTCCTGGGATCATCGGTTGCGCAGCCGGTGAGCAGTAAGCCGGTATTGAGGCAAAGTACCGGTAGCAGGAGGCGTTTCATGTCTATTCTCTCGATGTGCCGAATGGGTGAGGGCTGGGTCCGATCCAGTGCATGCCATCCGCCTCACGCAACCCGTTGGACACTGGTCTTGAAGTCACCGATCAACGCGGCAAGTGTATTCCGGCGGCGCTCGAGTTCACGGATCCGACGATCCCACTCCACAAGATCGACAGGCTCGCTGTCACGCAGAGCCTCTTGATACACCTTCCGGCTGACATCGATTTCCTGACTGACCTCTGCAAGTTGCTGACGTGCCTGGTCGAGATCGGTCGCCGCCTGTTGACGGAGTTTGAGCTTCGTCGAGTGATTGGCACGGCCCTCACTGATCGCCGCCTCAAGCAAGGCGATGTCCGCGTTCAGCGTGTCAAGCTGCTGCTCCAGACGCGCATTGTAAGACCCGATCTGGTCCACCTTCTCGGTGACGATGTGGCGCTCCTGAACGACCATGTCTTCGGCTGTGGCGTAGTCAGCCTTCTTGCGCGCGACGGCATCACCAGCGGCAAGGCCGGCAAGACCGCCGACAGCAGCGCTGATCAGAATCTCCTCGACACCGCCGCCGAACACCAATCCGAGGCCAGCACCAAGTGCGGCACCGGCGCCAGCACCTTGCGTTCGCGTCGCGTCTTGATCATTCGCCATACATGCTGACAAGAAAAAAAGGACCGTCAGCAATGCGGCTGATCGAACTTTCAACATCGTTTCCTCCGTCTTGAGCGAGGTTCCAAGATCGGCACTCTTACCGATTCTCGTGCCGTCCTTGCCTGGCTAAATCCCAGAGCCTGTATCGCTCACTTTCCGTCTACAACGGATCGGTACATCTCCGAAAGATGCTGGTGATCCAACCACGGACAAGATGAACAGTGGCTGAATCGAGAATTTGATCGTTAGGCAGCTTTCTTATGCAGGTTGTTCAAGAAGATCGAGAACGCACTTTGCGGCCTGTTCGCTGGGTGGGCAGCTTGCGCCACCACGCAACATTGCCATGACCTCGCCCAAGGCTGCCTTTTGCGCCTGATGATGGTCGGAGTCCTCGATCAAATGCAAGGCGCTCGTCGTGATCCGCTCGGGAGAGCAGTCCTCTTGAAGCCACTCCGGCACCACCGGACGATTGAGAATGAGATTCACCAGGTTGACGTGGTCGACATGGATCATCCGCCGCGCAAGCCAGGCGGTGATCGCTCCGGTTCGATAGATCGTGATATGGGGGAGGCCGGCAAGCGCCAGTTCCAGCGTGACAGTACCGGATGCCGCAATGGCGAGCCTGCTGGCCGCATAGGCATCAAAGCGATCGGCGCGTTCGTCCAGAATGAGCGGCTGGATCGGCCAGTCCTCGACCATAGGACGCAGAACAAGCGTCAGGCTTGGAAGGGTAGGCAGGATCAGGCGCAGACGCGGAAAACGCTGGCAGAGCCGGTTGACCGTCTCCCTCATCACCGGCATGTGCCGCCTGATTTCCGAAAGCCTGCTTCCCGGCAGCAGGCAGATGATCGGCGCATCGCCAGGCTGCTGATAGCGCTTTCGAAAAAGGGCACCATCGCCTCGACGTTCGGCCTCCTCGATGATGGGATGACCGACGAAACTGCAGGCGAGGCCATGTTTCTCGAAGAATGGGGGCTCGAACGGCAACAGCGCTAGGAGATGATCGATCTTGTTACCCAGCTTGGCCGCACGGCCGCGCCTCCAGGCCCAGACCTGCGGCGCCACATAGTGAACGCGCCTGAGGCCTCTGCCATCAAGGCGCTCTTGCAGCCGAAGCGAAAATCCCGGGCTGTCGATGGTCAGCGCCATGTCCGGCTGCTGCCGGACAATCTCGTTTCGGGTCTCGGAAAGGCGCTTTAGAAGCTTCGGCACATGGGGCAGCACCTCGGTGAACCCCATGAGCGATAATTCCTCCATGGGAAAGAGGCTGTTCAACCCCTGGGACTGCATGCGCGCGCCACCGACGCCGAAGAAATTGATGTCGACGCCATTCTGCCGTTTGCGCAACGCCTGCATCAAACGCGCACCGATCACATCACCCGAGGGTTCACCTGCCAGGAGGAAGATCTTGGTGTTTTTGCCGTTCTCGGCCATCAGTCAGGCCGTCTCGCCGATGCCGATGATAAAGAGGCCGGCCTGATCCGCCTTCTCCACCATCATCGGGCGATTGACCAGGAGGCAATGACCGGCATGGACAGCGATACCTTCGAGGCCAGCCTCGATCGCTCCCTCCACCGTTCGATCACCGACCGTCGGCAGATCGGCGCGCCGGTCCTGATCGGGTTTCTTTACCTTAATGAGTATACCGCCCGGCCTGCCCTGCTTGAGTGCTGCGACGCGGGTGATGAGCGCATCGGTGCCTTCGATCGCCTCGACGCCGAGCACCCGGCGCTCCTGAACGATCACCGCCTGACCGATATCCAGCTTACCGATCTGCATCGCGACCTTGAAACCGAACTCGATATCTGAGCGGGCGTGCTCGTTCGGCGATGCTGTCGTCATCACTCCCTTTGGCGCCAGCATCGGTTTGATGATCTCATCCGCGCCGACCACGCGAAATCCTTCACCTTCAAGTTCACGCACGACCGTCGACAGCAGGTGGTCGTCGCCTGTGGCCGCCTTGAATCCCAGTTTCGCCAGGAGCTGCATGCCGCGAAGGTCGGGCTTCAGGTCGCCGAACGCTGGTCGATTGATCGCGCCGATCATGACGACATCGTCGACAGACGCTTCATGCAGCAGCTTGATCGTCCGACCAACGGTTCCAAGCCTCACCCAAGCATGATCGTATTCAGCGATCAGGTTTGGATCCGTCTCGCCTTCAATACCGAGAACAAACACGTCGCGACCATCACCGATCGCTGCCTGAATAACCGCGGCCGGCAGCATCCCTCTTCCGGCGAAGACCGCAAGTTTTCGGCGGTGTTCGTTCAAGCGACCCGCTGTGTTTTGGGAAGGCAGATGGATCGGTTATCTCCGGAGCGAATAAAATCGATGATCTCAATAACACGAGGATAGGCCTTGTATTGCTCGGCCACCTCGATCAGTCGATCGGCGAACGTGCCGTCGGTCGCGAATAATGCACGATAAGCGTTACGCATATGCTGAATCTCGTCGCGATCGACACCGCGCCGTTTCATGCCGATGATGTTGAGCCCGTTCAAATA
>JBPCVQ010000115.1:0-10607 GCA_051010395.1 Geminicoccaceae bacterium
AAGCCGCGAACGGCGCGAATAAACGAGATCATGCGCTGACGTTCTCGACCGCAAACTCAGGCAAGTCCCCCCTGACCCCGGTGGGGTCGTCAGTCGACGGCGAGGGCTTTTTCGATGAGGGCGGAGCCGCCTTCGACGTTTTCGTCGAAGCTTTTGTAGGAGGTCTGTTTGGCGATTTCGAGCCAAGCGGCATGTTGCTCCTCGGTCATCGAGACGACCTCGACACCGGCTTTCTTATAGGCTTCGACCAGCTTGCCATCCAGGTCCTTGGCGGCATCGAAGAAGAAGTCCTCGGCTTTTTGGCCTGCGGCCATCAGAGCCTCCTGCTGCTCGGGCGTTAGGGCTTCCCAGGACTGCTTGGACATCAGGATCGGCTCATACATGAACCAGAGCGCATAGTCGCCGGGCTCGGTCAGGCATTCGACCTGTTCGTAGATGCGGTAGCTGACGAAGCTGCCGGAACTGGTGTTGGCGCCGTCAAGTACACCGGTCTGAAGGGCGGTATAGATCTCGGAGGATGGCATGGAGTTGATCGAAGCCCCGGCGCCCACCAGCATCTGCTCGAAGGCGGGGCCTGCGGCGCGCAGTACCTGACCCTCGGCATCGGCAGGGTCGAGGATGCATTGCTTCGACGAAGCGAAACCGCCGGCAAGCCAGGCATCGGCGAGCACGACGACGCCCGCCTCGTCGATGATCGCCTTGATGTCATCCATGAACGCGCTGTCGTTCAAGCGCTTGGCGTGGTCATGATTTTTCACCAGACCCGGCATCAGGGTCGAGCTGAATTGCGGGTGCTTGCCGGATGCGTAGTCCAACGGGAAGGCAGAGATATCGAGCTGGCCCTTGACCATCGCATCCCACTGTTCCTTGGGTTTGAATAGCGACTTCCCGGGATAAACACGGACCGAAACCCCGACGTCGGCAGCACCAACCTCCTTGGCGATGATCTGCACCATCTCATCACGCACGTCGCCCTTGCCGCCCGGCCATTGGTGTGAGGCTTTGAGGGTAACATCGGCTGCGGTTGCGATCGATGTGGAGAGAAGCAGCATCATAGCTGCCGTCAGACCTTGATGGTGGATCACGTTCGCCCTCCCTTGAACTTATTGGCGCATCTGCGTGCTGGATCACTGCTATTGTTGAGCTTCACATGGATCGATGCCCGGTGACAAGCGGACAGCTGAACCTCTGCTCTCAGGATCCGTCCTTTAGGGCATCGACCTCCTGGTAATAACGCTCGGCTCCCGGGTGCAACGGGATGGCGATGCCGTCGAGGGCGGTCGGAAGGGTGATGGCTCGCGCTTGGGCGTGTCCGTCATCAAGAAGGGTTCGAGCGTTTTCGTGCCAGAGTGCTTTGGTCATGCCGTAGACCAGATCTTCGTCCATCTCGGCAGACGTGATCCATTGTGCGCCGACGCTGAGCGTCTTGGTTTCGCCCACATCCTGATAGATATCGGCGGGAATAACGGTTTCGGCGAAAAAATCATGTTCTTCCAGAAGCTTTTCGACCTCGGGACCGGTGATCGGAATGAGGTCGACGGTCCCGCTCCTGGCGAGTTCGGTGACTGATCCCGCGGGGTAGCCTGCGATCAGGATGAAAGCGTCAAGACGGTCTTCGCGCATTTCGGCGATGGCGAGATTGGGTTTCATGAAACTGGCGTCGATATCCTCCTCCCTGATACCGAAGGCCTCAAGGATGATGCGGGCGTCGACCAAGGTGCCGGAGCCCTCCTCATCCAGTGAGACACGCTTGCCGACGAGATCTCCAATCGCCTCGATGCCAGAACCTCGCCGCACGACCAGGTGGATGCTTTCAGGATAGAGGCCCGCGATGGCGCGAATATTTTCGATGCCGGGCTCACCCGCATACATGCCAGTGCCGGTATGTGCCCAGTAGGTGACGTCGGATTGGGCAAATCCAGTATCCAACTCGCCGGAAGCCACGGCCTCGACATTGGCAACCGACCCATTCGAGCTTTGGGCGATGGCGATCAGGCCGGGCACACCGCAGGAACCACCGTCCTCGCAGGCTCGGGCACCCGGTGGGTTGCTGATGATGCCGGCGATCAGGCCGCCAATCGGATAGTAGGTGCCGGCGACGCCACCGGTGCCAATACTGAGAAATCGGAGATCTTCCGCCTTCGGTGAGGAGATCAGCAGCAGACAGGAGGTCAGGATCAGAAGAAATGGTCGCATCGCCATGGTCATCTCCCGCTGACAAGCCGGCAGCACTCGCCAAAGCCGGACTGTACGCCAAAAACGGCTGGTATCAAACGATTGGATCAAGTGGTGCGACCACTTCATCGAGTTTCCGCCGCCTTTGTAGGAAGCACTGGGAAATCCTAGGGTGTGTGCTCTTCGGAGGAAAACCTCGGGAACGGGGCGTGTCGAACCAACCGTCAGGCGGAGAGGTCAGGCACTGCGGTTAATTGTCATCAGGGGCACCAAGTCGGAAAATCAAGGATCGAGCTCGGCATCCCAGTAGAGGAAATCACGCCAGCTCTCATGCAGGAAATTCGGCGGAAAGGCGCGGCCATGCTCTTGGAGATCGAAGGTGGACGGCATCTCCGGCACCTGTTTCGGGCGCATCCCGCATTCCTTGGGAAGGCGGCTGCCCTTGGCGAGATTGCAGTGGGTGCAGGCAGTGACCACGTTTTCCCAGCTGGTGCGCCCACCGCGCGAGCGCGGGATGACATGATCGAAGGTCAGCTCATGGGCGCCGAACGGCTCGATGCAATATTGGCAGGTGAAATGATCGCGCAGGAAGACGTTGAAGCGCGTAAATGGCGGGCGGCGGTTTTGCGGCACATATTCCTTGAGTGCTACCACGCTCGGCAGCTTGAGATTGGCTGACGGTGAGCGCACGGTGCGCTCATAGTGGCAGAGCACCGCGACCCGATCCAAGAACATCGCTTTGATGGTTTCCTGCCAATTCCAGGTAGAGAGCGGGAAATAGCTAAGTGGCCGGTAGTCGGCATTGAGCACAAGGGTCGGGCAGGCGTCGAGCGGGGTTAGGGAAGAGGGCTCGACCGCGCGCATCTTATCGCCTCGGTCTCGCCGGCGGGAGCGGCGAGGTCACCCTATCTGGAAGCGTCTTCGTCAACACAGCCATACCACTAGAGCTAGTCGATGTTTGTGACCGTGACAAGACCGATGGCTCGGCCATGCCGTTATCCGGCTACCGGTGCAGTACCATTGGATGGATAGCAACATGTTGTTAAGAAAAGGTTTTCGCCTTGCGGCGGGCTAAAGAATCTTCTCGACTGTGTATTCGCGTGTTCGCTTGCCGGACGCAAAGATGATGATCTCGCCGATCAGGCCAAGGGCGATGATCTGGATGCCCAGAACGATCAGCAGCACACCGAGGATCAAGATCGGGCGGTCCGCCAGCGGCACGTCGAAAAATAGTCGGCCGGCCGCGAGGGCGCCGGTGAAAAGGAGGCCGGTCAGCAAGAGCGGGAGGCCGATCGCCCCGAAGAAGCGAAGGGGTTTTCGGACGAATTTCAGGACGAAGAAGAGCGCAATGGTGTCCGAGAGGAGGCGCAGCTGCGAGCCGAAACGGGCGTGGGGTGAAGCGCTCTGGCGCATGGATACATCGACGGCTTCGATTTTGAAGCCGCGATCATGGGCAAGGATCGGCAGGAAATGCTGCTGGGTGCCGAAACCCAGAATTTCCTCGATGGTCGCGCGCTTATAGGCGCGCACCCGACAGACCAGATCGCGAAGGGGACGACCGAACAAGGCTCGAAGGGTGCCGTGGAACAGCCGATCCTGCAGACGGTAGAGTGCTGATGTGCCGATGGCCGGTCGCTCGGCCACCGCCATGTCGACCCCATCGGTTGCCAGGATGACCTTGTTGAGGTCGTCGGGTTCAACCTGAAGAACGGCGGGAAGCGTAAGGATGATGTCACCAGATGCCCGCCTGACCGCGCTTTTCAGCGCCCCGATCTCATCGTCCCAGCGGCTGAGCGCGATCACCTTGAGCGGCTCGTTACCGTCAGCCGAAAGGGCCTTCAGGTCTCTGAGTGCATCAGGCTTGCTCTCATCGAGAACGTAGATGAATTCGACCGATCTTCCGTTCCGATCGAGGGCGTCGCGATAGGCTTGATAGGAGGAGATGATTTCGGGCTCGTCCACCAGCACCACCACGACCACCGACACCGAGCTTTCGGCTGCACTGATGGGATGAGTGTTTTCGGTCAGTGGCTGTTCGCCGGACTCGGTGGTTTTTCTTGCCAGCACGCCATAATTTACCATCCGCTCCACTCCCCAATCCGCGCCCGGGTGACATCGGCATTGGTATGATAGATCAGGGCGGCGATGATGCTCGCCAGGCCCAAAAACAGAGCAAGCGATCCGAGAAGGACCGATGAGCTCATGAAAACGACAGCCGGGGTCTCAGGCACGGCGAGTGCTGCGTAGAGGGCGGCAATGACGCCCGCGAGGCTGAGAATGCCGGCGACGGCAGCGGTTCCGGTGAGGTAGGCCGTCGGGCGCTGGGCGAAGGTCAGGAGCGTCTTGATCACGATCAGGTCGAACACCACGCGGTAGATGCGGCCGAGGCCGTATTTCGAGGTGCCGTGCTGACGTGCGTGATGGCGCACACCGACCTGGGCGACCGAGCAGCCGAGCGTCGAGCTCATTGCCGGGATGAAACGGTGCATCTCCGAATAGAGCGGTACGCGCTTGATCAGATCGGCGCGAAATGCCTTCAGCGTGCAGCCATTGTCCCGGATGTTCACGCCGGTGACCTTGGCGATCAGCTTGTTGGCGACGATCGACGGAAGCTTGCGAGACAACCACTTGTCCTGGCGCTTGATACGCCAGCCGACCACCATGTCGTGGCCTTCATCGAGCTTCTCCAGCAGCATACCGATGTCGGCAGGATCGTTCTGCAGATCGGCGTCCATGGTAACCAGAATACGCCCTTTCGCATGGTCGATGCCGGCTACCATGGCTGGTGTCTGGCCGTAATTTCTCCGGAGTTTGATCACGCGTATGCGCGGATCGGCTACGGCGATCTCGGCAAGCTGTTCGTAAGTTCGATCGGAGCTGCCATCGTCGACCAGAATGACTTCGTAGCTGATGCCGAGCGGATCGAGGCTTTCGACCAGACGCTGGTAGAGAAAATCCAGGCTTTCCTCCTCATTATAAGCAGGGATGATCACCGACAGCTCGATTGGATGAGCGGCGGTCGAGCGAGGATCTCCAACCGCAAACGGGCTGTGCCCATCTGGGAGTTGTTGCTCCAGACTGATATTTGCTTTTTCAGCGTTCATTCTGCTTTATTCGGTTAGTTGTCTCGAAGACACCCGACAAACGAAATAAGGTCGCCACTTTTATCATGCCCGGCAATTGATTGCCAGTTCTCATCATTGGCCTCTGCCTACCCGGGGGTGACGGCACAAGAATAACACCAAAAATTGTTATTCAATTATAGGTAGATGTTAATCAATCATTCATGATCTATTTCGTACATTAAAGGCCGTTGCTCCTGCCATTGGTGGCGGCGATGTCGGCAGCAGTGTTGACAGCACCTGTCGGAGAGGTTTTTAACCGCAGGACTGAACTCCTTTGCAATGAAACCTGATCGGATGCCATGATGGCCGCTTCGGGATGGATGGAGCGCTGGCGCACCGCGCGGGCGCTAGGAATTGGCAATGTCGCGCGGGTTGTCGCCTATCGTGGCATGAAGCGTACACGGCTGGCCAAATGGCTGACGGCACCGCCCGTCGAGTCCGCTGTAGGTGATCTGTTCAGGGCCGAGATGGCCATGGACAGCGCTTCGCTTGAGCCGGACCTTGCCATCTACTTTTCCCGGCACGGCATGGCGCTTAATGGCGAAATCGCGTGGCTCTACGATCCGTTCGCCGAGGAGAGTTTCGAGGAGCCGGAGCGGCATTGGTCGGAAATCCCGGATTTCGTAAGGCCGGGACGCGATATCAAAGCGATCTGGGAGCTTTCCCGCTTTGATTGGGCGCTGAAGCTGGCGCGTCTCGCACATGATCAAGACAGCGAGGCGCCGATTTCGCGTTTGAATGCGCTTATCAAGGATTGGCAGCAGCATAATCCACCTTTCCTCGGGCCAAACTGGAAGTGCGGCCAGGAAACCTCAATCCGCATGTTGCAAACATTGCTTGCAGCAGCACTGATAGGCCAGGATGGGCTGAGTTCGGAAAAGCCTCCGAGCGAAGCGCTCAAAGCCTTCGTCGAGATCCACACCAAGCGCATTGCAGCCACAATCCAGTACGCGATTGCGCAGGATAACAACCACAGCATCAGCGAAGCGGTTGGCCTTTATATCGCGGGCGCCTGGCTTGTCCGCCATGACGAAGCCGCCAGGCGCCCGCGATCCTGGCATGAGCGTGGACGTGCCCATCTTGAGCGTCTGGCAGCGAGGTTGTTCGCCGAGGACGGCTCATTTTCGCAATATTCGATCACCTATCACCGCTTCGTGATCGATATGCTGGCCCAGGTGGAATGGTGGCGCCGTCGCCTTGGGCTGCCAGCATTTTCCGAGACCTATCAAACGCGTGTGCGCGCTGGCGTGCGTTGGCTCCATGACCTCACCGATCCGAGCACCGGCGATGGGCCGAATGTCGGCAGCAATGATGGCGCCCGCCTGTTCGTGCTCTCCGATACCGATTATCGGGACTTCCGGCCCAGCATACAGCTCGCGATGAAACTGTTCGAGAATCAGGTTCCCTATCCCGAAGGTGATCATGACCAGCAGCTCATTAGCCTCGGCCTTACGCCTGAACCGAGGCGGCCGCTGGAGCGCTCCTCCCGGGTCATGGCCGATGGCGGCTTCGTCCTCATGGCCCCACCCCCGACGCGGGGGAGCGCTGACTTGGAAAACGCCCCCCCTCCCGGACACAATGCCTCCCTCCCGGTGGGGGGGGGCGTTGACTTTGCGGCGGCATCAGGTGGGAGCGGTAGGAAAGAAGGGCCGCCCGCCGACTGTGCGCCAAGCCAAGGAGGCCACCCCTCGGCCTGGGCCTGTGTAAGATTTCCAAGCTTCGCGTTTCGGCCGGCTCATGCGGATGCGCTGCATCTGGATCTCTGGGTTGATGGCGTGAACCTGCTGCGTGATAGCGGTTCGTTCAGCTATAATCCGGAGCCCGGCGCTGCTCCCGACCTTCGCGCAACGGCTGCGCATAACACCATCGAGTTCGATGGTCGCGATCAGATGCCGAGGTTGGGTCGCTTTCTGTTCGGCAGCTGGCTTCAGCCCTCCGACGTCGGTGAGCTGGTATCGAGCGAGGAAGGGCTTTCCTGGACCGGATCCTACGAGGATAGCGAGGGTTGCCGTCACCGGCGAACGGTAATCACCGAGGGAGCGGTCTGGCGAGTCTTGGATGAGATCGAAGGCCAGGCCGAGAAGGCTGTGCTGCGCTGGCGACTTTTGCCCGATGACTGGAGGCTGGACGGCACCATGCTCCATGGTACGCTTGCGAAGATTTCCATCGCGACCAATCAGCCGCCGCTGAGTATCCGCCTCGTCGATGGCAAGGAGTCCCGTTATTATCTCGATCTCGCAACCATTCCAGTGCTCGAGGTCGAGCTTGGCCCGGACGCTCGATCGATCGAAACCACCATCACCCTGACCTCCGCCGAGAAAACGACGAGCATGAACGGTATCGGGGTCGAGAAAAACGCTGGCCGCCCAGCCTGATCGAGGCATGTAAAACATGAAAATCATGTATTTTTGTCAGTATTTTTCGACGCGGCAGGGCTCGTGGTATGGGCGGCCTTATGAATTCAGTCAGCGACTGATCGAGCGCGGCCATGAGGTGACCATGGTTTGCGGCTCCAACACCCGCTCGGCCACGGGCCTGGAACACCCTTTCGTCGGCGGGCGACGGGATGGCGACTGCGATGGCATTCATGTGGTCGAGTTCGATTTGAACTACAGTAATTATGACGGCATTGCGACCCGGACCTGGAAATTCGCAAAATATGCACTGCGCGGCATCACCTTTGCCCTGCGTGAGGATTACGACCTGATCTTCTGCACCTCGACGCCGCTGACCGCAGGCATTCCTGGCATCGCTGCGTCCTTGTGTCGGCGAAAGCCCTTTGTGTTCGAGGTGCGTGATCTCTGGCCGGAACTGCCCAGGGCGTTGGGCATGACCAACCCGTTGCTGCTCGGTGCGATGAGTGCTCTGGAGTGGGCGTGCTACCGCTCGGCCAGAGCCTGTATCGGCCTCGCACCAGGCATCGTCGAGGGGATCACCTCGCGCGGTGTCGATAAGGACGACACGGTGATGATCCCGAATGGCTGCGATCTCGATCTTTTCGTGCCAGAAGAGGGTGAACGGCCATCGGTCGAGGGAATCGGTGACGAGCAGTTTCTTGCGGTCTTTGCCGGCGCTCATGGTCAGGCAAACGGGCTGGATGCGGTGTTGAATGCCGCGGTCGAATTGAAGAAGAAGGGGCGGGGCGATATCAAGCTTCTTCTGATCGGGGACGGCAGGATGAAGCCAGCCCTCGAAGCACGTGCTCAAAGGGAAGGTCTCAGCAACGTCGTCTTTCGCGGCACCATTCCGAAGCCGGAACTCGCCCGTGTGATGCAGCGCGCCGATGCCGGGCTCATGGTGCTCGCCGATATCGAGGCGTTTTATTACGGCACGTCTCCCAATAAATTCTTCGACTACATCTCCAACGGGCTTGCGGTGATCAACAACTATCCAGGCTGGCTAGCCAGCCTGATTACCGAGCACGCCGCCGGCGTGGCGGTGAAACCAGGCGATCCAGCCGCCTTCGCTAATGCGCTGATACAGCTTGCGGACGATCGCAAGGCTGCGAAAGCCATGGGGAAACGTGCAAGAAAGCTCGCCGAGGCCAAGTTCGATCGCCGGCGGCTGGCCGATCGTTTCGTCGATTGTCTGGAAGGAGTTCTGGACGGTGCGGAGAAGCCGGTCGGCCGAGCCGCCGCCGGTGAACCGGAGCTTACTCAGCCGCCCCGATAGCCACACGTTCCGTCGTTTCTGACCGATCGTCGCTTTCGGACAGCGGCGGTGCTGGATAGCTCGCCGCCAGCTCAGCGCAGGCAGGCGAATCGTTCGCAGCGGGTGCTCCGCTCGCGGTGGACGCTCCACTTGCAGCGGGTGGAGCATCCACCGCAGGCCAGCGATAGGCGGTGATCATCGACGAGGGGGGTAGGTCCACCTTGGTGGCTTTAGCCTCGATGACATCCGCGACCTCGTCATCGAGCTGCGGCCCGAAACGCCAGCGATAGACGTTCGAGACGATGACGCCTTTCTCAAAACAGGACATGATCAGCTCGATTGATTCGGGCTGGCTGATTACAGGCCGGCCGGTTCGCCAGTCCATGGTGAACTCGCCGATCTCCTGACCATCGAGATGACCGCCATTATTGCGCAGAAGCTCGGACATGCGGCTATTGCTGATCAGAATGTCATAGCGGTCGAAGGCAAAGAGTGTTTCCATCTCGCTCGTGGTTAAGAGAATGGCATCCTCCAGCCAGGGTTCCAGCGCCTCGTTGGCCACATGCCATTCAGGTGGTTTGGTCATCGGCGGCACGGTGACGCCGGCGAGCATGGCCACGGTCTTGATGCTGGCGGCATTCGCAAAAAGCGTGAAAAGCAGGGCGACCCCGATCAGCCCCGTACGCAGCGGCTTTCTTGGCAGGTTCGGCGCCAGTACATCCAGGGTTCGGTCGGTGGCATCTCTCAGGAACGGCCAGAAGCGTTCGATCAGATGGGCAAGGGCGATGCCCCAGATCACGAACAGGAAGGGCATGATGTAATAGAGGTAGCGCAGATGCTTCATGCCGCCGATCGACTGCAGGACGAAGGCTGGCAAGAAAATACAAAGGCAAAAGCCGACCGGTCGCGGGCGATACGCCATGGCGATCAGGGCGGCGATGCCGATCAACGACCAGAGCGTCGGGTAATAGAGGGTGAGGAACGCATGGTAGAACCAGAACTGGTTCTTGGAGGCGGCCGCCCAGTCCGGCGTCCAGCGGAAGGCGTCGAGCAGGCCACCGCCGATGCCGCTCAGCGCCAGCAAGACAAGCGCTGCAGGGCCAAGTGCAGCACCCCCGGCGATCGCCAGCCAGCGCTGTCCCGTGTCCAGCCTGAGCAGCCAGGGGCGGCCGATGATCAGACCGACCCAAAGCGCCACGCCGCCGACGCCAAGGAGGGTCGTTTTCTGGAGTGCCATGGCGAGCGCGAACATGAGGGCTGCGATCACACTTGCCGCGATCAGCGAGCTACGCTCCCACCAGTCCCATTTTTCTACCAGAAGATAGACGCTGATCGCGCCTGCAAAAAAGAAAAGGCCATGTGGCGCGTAGAAACGATGATTGACGGAAACCGAAATGCCATCGGGCCAAAAGCAGAAGAAGAGGGCGGCGATCCAGGCGGCGACAGCGCCTGCCGATGTGCGTGTCCAGAAGAAGAGGGCGATCAGGGTCAGCGTGGCTGCGATCACGCCGATCATGCGCAGCACTTCTATATGCTCACCGAACAGGCCGAAACCGAGTGCTATGAGCTTGGTGTAGCCGGATGCTCGCGTGTAGATGCCATCGGCAATCGCGAGTTCGCCCTCCGCCAGCCAGGATTTTGCTGCGAACAGATGAT
>JBPCVQ010000116.1:0-20131 GCA_051010395.1 Geminicoccaceae bacterium
ACGCCGGCCGGCGTCCCGGCCCTTGATCCGAACCGGGCTCTTCGCCATGTTATGCGCAGATTTTCGACGCCCCAAACGGCGGCGTCATCATGCTGGATAGGAAGAAATCATGGCGCTGTTGTCCGGATTGTTGGGCGAAAAGGAACCGGCCGCCGGTGGCGGCGGCGGGGATCTCATCAAGGACAGCGATACCAAGGGCTTCATGGCCGATGTGATCGAGGCCTCCAAGGATCTGCCCATCATCGTCGACTTCTGGGCGCCTTGGTGCGAGCCCTGCAAGCAGCTGACGCCGATCTTGGAAAAGGTCGTCAACGCGGCGGCCGGCGCCGTGCGCCTGGTGAAGATCAATATCGACGAGAACCAGGCGCTGGCGCAGCAGCTGCGCATCCAGTCCATCCCCATGGTCTACGCCTTCAAGAACGGCCAGCCGGCGGACGGGTTTCAAGGGGCATTGCCGGAAAGCCAGATCAAGGCGTTCATCGAGCGGCTGGCGGGACCGATCGGGCCGGCGCCGACCGAGGTCGGCATCGAACAGGCGAAAGAGGCGCTTAGTGCGGGTGAGCTCGAGATCGCCCTCGACATCTTCCAGCAGGTGCTGGCCGAGGAGCCTGCCAATCCCGAGGCGATCGCGGGTGCTGCCCGCGCCGAGATCGCTCTGGGGCGGGCCGCAGCGGCGCGCAGCCGCCTGGAGGCTGTTGCCAAGGAACTGGCCAACCATGTCGACATTACCGGCGCCAAGGCGGCGCTCAGCCTTGCCGAGGAAGCCGGCACACTGCCCGATCCCGGCGAGCTTGCGAGCAGGCTGGAGGCCGACGGCAAGGATCACGAAGCCCGCCTCGACCTCGCGACGGCGATGTTTCTCCGCGGCCAGACCGAGGAGGCGATGGAGCAGCTTCTCCATGTGATCAAGACCGACCGCGAATGGCAGGATCAGGCCGCGCGAAAACAGCTTGTCAAATTCTTCGAAGCGCTCGGCCCGACCCATCCCGTAACCGTCGCCGGCCGAAAACAGCTCTCCGCGGTTCTGTTCTCCTAGCGCCGGAGTATCCAGTGACGAGGGGGGCCTGGCCGATGAGAATCGCCCAATGGAGAATAGCGACATGCGCGCTATATAGACTGTCATGAGCACATTCAGCGACCACGACAGCTTGCACGGCAGCGACCAGGGCTCCCTTTCGCGCCTGCCGAGCCGCTTTCCGATTTTTCCGCTTTCCGGGGCGATCCTTCTTCCCGGCGGCAACCTGCCGCTCAACATCTTCGAGCCGCGTTATCTGCAGATGACCAAGGACGTCATGCGCGGCGACAAGGTGATCGGCATGATCCAGCCCAGCAACGCCGGCGGCGGGGACGAGCTCTACCCTGTGGGCTGCGTCGGCGAGATCACCAACTTCGAAAGCACCGAGGACGGCCGCAGCCTCATCACCCTCACCGGCCTTTGCCGCTTTGAAATTGCCGAGGAGCTGACCGTCGCCACGCCTTATCGTCAGGTGATCGCGGACTTCCATCCCTGGCAGCATGACCTCGAGACGCAGAGCGCCCCGGACAGCCTCCGCCCGCATCTGGTCGAGGCGCTTCGACGTTACTTCGCGGTCCACGACATCAGCGTCGACTGGGATCAGATCGAGCGCGCGCCACTCGAAGGCCTCCTGACCTCGCTCGCCATGATCTGCCCGTTCGAACCTTCGGAAAAGCAGGCGCTCCTGGAAACCGCCGATGCCGCCGAACTCGGCCGCACCCTGGTGGCGCTCTTGAAAATGGGCACACTCACCGACGACAATTGCAGCGCCCGCCACTAGCCAGGCAGCCGCCTGGATGGTCGACTTTAGTTCTGGACCTGGACATGACAGACAGCGCTCCCCCCGAACCCCAGCAGCAGCCAGTCTCCGCGGTCGATCCGAAGCTCCTGGACATCCTGGTCTGTCCGCTGACCAAATCGACCCTTCGCTACGATCGCGAACGGCAGGAGCTGGTGAGCGACCAGGCCGGCCTCGCCTATCCGATCAAGGACGGCATCCCGATCATGCTGGTGGATGAAGCGCGCACCCTTGGCGAGGATGAGGCGATCCCCGATGCGGTGAAGGCGAGGCCGAGCGCGGCCAGCGGGCCGAACGCAGCCGACGGGCCGAACGCGACCAGCGGGAAGACGGACAGATGAGCGACGACGAGGCCCCCTGGCCTACCGAGATCCGTGTCGACCGGAAAGAGAAGGCGCTCAATGTCACTTTCGACAACGGCGACAGCTTCCACATTCCAGCGGAACTGTTGCGCGTGGAAAGCCCGTCAGCTGAGGTTCAGGGTCACGGCCCGAGCCAGAAAGTGACCATCGCCGGCAGACGTCATGTCGGCATCATGGACGTCGAGCCGGTCGGCAACTACGCCGTCAAAATCAAGTTCGACGACATGCACGACACCGGCATCTTCACCTGGGCCTATCTCCATCACCTCGGCACCGCTCAAGGCGACCTCTGGCAAGCCTATCTGAATGCGCTCGAGGATCAGGGTCTAAGCAGAGATCCTTAGTGGCGCGGCCACCTCGTTGACTCGGACCGCTATGGCCTAGGGCGGCGGTATGCGCCCAAGTTTTCAAACGCTTTCATGACAATCTCAAGCGCCCCGGCCCCTCGCTCAGGCAAGTAACCGCTGACCGGCGTCCGGTCAGAACTTGCCGTACTTCAGGTAGGCTTGCTGTGGGTCCATGCCGTCCAGGATGGCGGTGCGGACTTTGTTTTCGGTGGCGATCGCCTGTTCTGCGGCTTCGATGATTTCGGGGGCCTTGTCTTTGGGGAGGAGAACCATGCCGTCGCGGTCGCCGAGCACATAGTCGCCGGGGTGGATCGTGACCTCGCCGATTTTGATGGGTGTCTCATATTGGTCCGGCAGCCAGTAGCCGACCACATCGCGCGGGGTGTGGTAGCGATACCAGACCGGGAAGTTCTGCTCGATGATGAAATTGACGTCCCGGCAACCGCCGTCGGCAACATAACCGCGCACCCCCTTTAGCTTCAGCACCTCCGCCGAAAGCTCACCCATATGCGCGATCACGCTGTCATTGGGCTGACAGATCAGGACGGTATCGGGCTTTGCCTTCGACAAAAGGCCAGTCCATTCATAGAGCGTGGTATGCGCATCGACTGATGTATCCACCTTGCCGTTCACCGTTGACACCACGCCCGCCAGCGTCTGCTCCGGAAACAGTGGCCGGATATCCTGCGGCAGGGTGAAGCCGGAGAGCCCCATGCCACGCATAACGTCATGGACGACGCCTGTATAAACCTGTTCGAGACGCCCCACCCAATCACTCATCACCCGCTCCTTCCTGCTGTCGGATTATCAGTCACCGTCCTTGCACGATAGAAAGCGAGCTGTCAGCCGCCTTTTATCCATTCCCGACGATTCTCGCCCTGACGCATGACGCGCTGCGCCAACTCGATCTCATCCTTCCTTAACGATTACTCGTTATCATCCCCTGTCGAGGAAAGAAGGGTTGGTAAATGGTTGGTGCGATGCAGCAGTTGTTCGACAAGCTTTCAGTGTCGTCCAAGACGCTCCTAGTCGTCGGCATCGTCCTCGCCATTCTGGCGATGCCCTTAATCATCTATGATATTACCGCCAAGCACCAACAAATTGAGGACATGGCCAAGCGCCACGCTAATGCGGCGCTCGATATGTTGGAAGCGATCTATGTTCAGCCCATGATTCATTATGGGCACACTGGAGATACTGATGCTGCATCCGAGGTCCTCAATGACTCACTCGAGCAATTCTCCGAGACTAATGAGAATGTGAATCTTTGGCTCGTCATGGGCCCCAAAGTCCTCGACTATCAGGAGGCGACCCATAAAGAGGTCCTGAGACGCCCTCTCGATGACATCGACGGCGCCGTCATAGAAACAGGTAAGCCTCTCCTGGCGCTAAATGCCGATGATGTTCTCAGGGTTACCCGCCCGGCAGTCTTGGGGCGAGGCCATGCCGGTGAGGGACGCTGCGTTCGTTGCCATTCAGAGCTCATGAATATGCGTACAGACGACGTCATCGGTGCCTATAGTGCCGCCGTCGATTTGGGACCGGAGCTTGCTGCATGGCGACGCGGGATTTTCGCGGGCATCGCGGCCGCCACCCTCGTCGTAGCGATAACTCTCACGCTAATTTTTTTCCTGCTCAGGGCGGTTACACTCCGGCCTCTACGCCAGCTTACCGGCGTCACGCGCCAATTAGCCAACGGTAACAGCGCGGTCGGGATTGCATGGAGTGAGCGGACCGATGAACTCGGCATGATGGCGCGATCCTTGGATGTCTTCCGCACCAATCTGGTTAGGAAACAAGCTCTTGAAGCTGAGAAGGAAGAAACACTCAAATTGCTGGAAACACAAAAGCAGCGGCTCGAAACGGCCTTGAACAAGGAACGTGAGCTCAATGGATTGCAGCGTCAGTTCGTGTCCATGGTTTCACATGAGTTCAGAACACCGCTCGCCATAATCGACGGCAACGCGCAGCGCATCATGAAACGCCAAGATCAGATCGCTCCTGAGCGTCTGCACAATGGAATTGATAAGATAAGGACCTCCGTGGTCCGACTCATCAATCTCATGGAAAGCATCTTAAGCGTGTCACGCCTTGAGGCCGGCACCGTCAAATTTGAACCACAGCCCTCCGACCTCAGCAAGATTATCGAGGAGGTCTGCGCAAATCATCGAGAGATCAGCCCTTGCCACCAAGTGATCACCGATGCGACGAGGCTACCCCGGCAGTTGCACATCGATGCCAGCCTGATACGACAGGTCGTCTCCAACATTATCTCGAACGCGATCAAATATTCGCCAGCCGGCACCCGCGTATGGGTGGACGGCAATGTGGCCACCGATGGCAGCATCTCCATTTCAGTGCGCGACGAAGGTCCGGGGATCCCATCTGCTGAACTCGACAAGCTATTCGACCGTTTCTTTCGAGGCAGCTCCTCGACCGGCATCATCGGTACAGGTATCGGCCTTCATATCGTGCAGGTTTTCATCGAGTTGCATGGGGGGCAGGTCGACGTGGTCAGCGCCGAAGGTGAAGGGACCACCTTCATCGCCTATCTACCACCGGCAGGATCGATTGCGGCCTGTCCAGACCAAGCCGCCTGAGAACATCTTCTTGACGTTCTAGATCCGAATTGTCGCGGAGGCAGCTATCCGGACCATTCGCGCAGCGGATTGTGCCCGGCTGGCACTCAAGGCTTTCAGCAATGACATCTCCATCGCGACGGTCATCGAAATCCGCCTAAAAATCGGCATCGGAAAATCACAAAATTGAACCATCGACATCAAGAAAGCCACTCTTCCGCGCGACCAGCATGTAACATTGCGGCAGCTGCGCCGGCTGATCATTATAGATGTCGAAGTCGGTGCTGCTGATGTTGTGTGGATATTCCCTATAGTGCTCGATCATCAGGCCCTGATCGAGACAGGCCGAAAAAATGTTGCCGAGGGTGTGCACGAACCAGTAGTGCCTCTCGCCGCCCGGCGCTGTGCTGCCGTCATAGACGATCGGGCCTTCTTCTTCGAACGGCTGGGGCTTGAAATAGTTGTGGGTCAGGCGGGCTGGGTCATCAGGATTTTCCCAAGGCTCCATCATGTTCATGATCGGGTGCTGTTCGTGGATGCAAAGCGCGCCGCCGTTTCTCAACAGCCGGTCCACGATGCCGATGAAGCGTGGCAGGTCCGGCATCCAGCCAAGGGCCCCGATGGTCACCAGCACGATGTCGAAGACGCCGTCGAAGGAGGGGGCGATCGCGTGGACGTCTGTTTCGATGAGTTCGCAGTCGATCCCACCGGCCGCGCGAAACGCCTCGCCATGTTTTAGAAATTCGCCGGCCTGATCGAAGCCGACCGCACGCGCGGCGCCCAGGTTTTTGACGAACAGGATCTCAGCACCATTGTTGCAGCAGAGATGGGCGATGTTCTTGCCTTTGACGCCGAGAGCCTCGAAGCGCTCGGTCAGAAGATTGTCCAGACAATTGAAGCCAGGCTGAGCAAACCCCTTCAGCAGCCGGCTGTAGCGCTCCGATTTCAGATGATGCGGCGCAGACGCGTTCCAGGCGGAGCGATTGGCCTGGATGGCGTCCTGCTCGTTGATGACCTGCTCATCTCTGGCCATGGCACCGCTCCCACCCTGTTACCGGACGACGCCGTTGAGCTCATCCTCGATATGCGCGCGAATTATCTCCTCGATGCTTTCATCCGGCTGAAAGCCCATTTCTCTCGCACGTTTGGCATCGAATGCGGACAGCCAGCCGGAGACGATCTTTTGAATATGCGCGTCCGGCTCCCAGCGGATGCGATCCGCAACCGCTTGGCCGGCGACCTTGGCGAGTGCCGCTTCGACCTCGCCGATCGAGACGGAAATGCCGGGCAAGGTCAGCATGCGCGCCGGCCCGAACACTTCACCCGGCAGGGTGAGCGCATGCATGAACGCTTCGATGACGCGGCGTGGCGAGAGGATGTACATCACCGACTCCCGACTGACAGGGCAGATGGCAGGTTCGCCCGCCAGCGGTTCTCTGATGATCGAGCTCGCGAAGGTCGAGGCCGCCTTGTTGGGCTTGCCCGGGCGCACCACGATGGTCGGCAGGCGGAGAGCGCGGCCGTCGACGAAGCCCTTTCGGCTGTAATCATTCACCAAAAGCTCGCCCGCCGCTTTCTGGCCGCCATAGGAGGTTTGCGGGTTCAGAATCATCTCATCATAACCGACCTCGGGCATATCCCCGCCATAAACCGCGACCGAGCTCGCAAAAACGACGCGGGGCGTCGACCCGAGCTTTCGGCAAGCTTCGAGCACGTGTCGGGTGCCGTCGAGATTGACAGCCATACCGAGGTCGAAGTCGGCTTCGGCATTGGCGCTGACGATGGCGGCGAGGTGAAAAACGGCATCGACATCAGGCGTGATCAAGGAGGCAATCTGACTGCTATCAGTGATATCGCCGGAGATCCTGGTCACGCGAGGGTCAGCTGGGGCCCCTTCTGCCTCGGCGACATCGAACAGGGTCAGCCGCTCCAGCGGCTTCTTGGCCTGCCCTTCAAGCGCAATCCCTTCCGATGCGAGCAATGCCGCCGCCAGTTTCTTGCCGATAAACCCGGCGCCGCCGGTGATCACGATGTGCACGAACCGCCTCCGCTGCCTTTGTAGGTTGCTTGCATGCCCCGGAGCATCCTGTAGAACGGGGCCGGCGGATCATCATAGACAACATGAAACTCGTTCACCATGCACCCCGTCTCAAAACACGGCTGACCAGATGACAATTCTTCTAGGCTGCATCGCCGACGATTTTACCGGCGCCACCGACCTTGCAAGCATGCTGGTCAGGCGCGGCATGCGCACAGTGCAGCTGATCGGTGTGCCCGATCTGCCTCCGGACATCGGCGATGCTCAAGCCGTGGTTATCGCGCTGAAGTCCCGGCCCCTTCCGGCGGGCGAGGCAGCCCGCCAGGCGCTGGAAGCACTCGCCTGGCTTCAAGGCCAGCGCGCGCGTCAAATCCTCTTCAAATACTGCTCGACTTTCGATTCGACCGACGCCGGCAATATCGGGCCGGTCACCGAAGCGTTGATGTCGGCCCTCGATATTGATCTCGCCGTCGCCTGCCCGGCCTTTCCCGAAAATGGACGAACAGTCTTTCAAGGTCATTTGTTCGTGGGTAATCGCCTGCTCTCTGAAAGCTCGATGCGCCACCACCCGCTTACCCCGATGACCGACAGCGATCTGGTGGCCGTGCTCGGTCGGCAGTGTAAGGGCAAGGTGGGGCTCCTGCCCTATGCGGTCATCGATCAAGGACCGGATGCTATTCGAGAGGCCATCGACAAACTGCGCGCCGAGGGGGTGCGTCATGCAATCGCCGATGCGATCACCGATCGGCATCTGATCGCGCTTGGCCATGCAACCGAAGGACTGAAGCTGATTTCCGGCGGTTCGGGCATCGCCCTCGGATTGCCTGACAATTTCCGCGACTCAGGGCTCTTGACCTCGTACGGGACCGCCGATCAGGTTCCGCCGATCGATGGTGCTTCAGCGGTGCTCGCTGGCAGCTGCTCGACGGCAACCCGGGCACAGATCGAACATTTTCAAGGGCCATCTCACCGGATCGATGTCGGAGCCCTTTGTCGGGGCGGAAATGAAGTCGAGAAGGCGCTTAGCTTTGCCGACGCGAAACTTGGCAAGGCCCCCATCTTGATCCGCGCGTCCGCCTCGCCGAACGACGTCGCAAGAGTACAGGAAAAATTCGGGCGCGAGCGCGCAGGAGCCGCCACCGAAGAGGCGATGGCGAAGATCGCCCTTGGCCTTAGGGATCGGGGTGTGCGCCGCTTTGTACTGGCGGGTGGCGAGACATCGGGTGCGATCGTCGGAGCCCTTGGCGTTGATGGTCTGCGTATCGGCCGATCCATTGATCCGGGCGTACCCTGGACCACCAGCCTTGACGAGAAGCCGCTGGCCCTGGCGCTGAAATCGGGCAATTTCGGCAGTGTCGACTTCTTCACCAAGGCGTTCGAATGCCTCGACGATGTCAGCGTCGAAGCGGCATGAGCCCTGAAGCAATCCTTCGCGAGGAGATCGTTGAACTTGGTCAGCTGCTCGCCTATCTCGGCCTCTCCCATGGCAGCACCGGCAATATCAGCGCGCGTTTGGATGATGGCTGGCTGCTGACACCGACCAACTCACGCCTCGGCCGGCTCGATCCGGCGCGCATCGCCAAGCTTGACGATCAAGGTCGCCATCTCGATGGCGACAAACCGTCCAAGGAGGCGTTCCTCCACCGCTGTGTCTACGAGATGCGGCCGAGCGATCGCGCGATCGTCCATCTTCACTCGACCCACTCGGTGGCGGTTTCCTGCCTTGATAGACTGGATGAAGCGGACTGCATGCCGCCGCTCACAGCCTATTATGTGATGCGGGTCGGAAGGCTGCCGCTCGTTCCCTACTTTCCGCCCGGTGACGAACGGCTTGCAGCCGCCGTACGAGAACTCGCTGTCAATCACGCCTCCGTGCTGCTCGCCAATCATGGCCCGGTGGTCGCGGGCAAGAGCCTGGATGGCGCCGCCGGTGCGATCGAGGAACTCGAAGCCACAGCTAAGATTTTTCTGTTGCTCCAGGACCGGGCTACCCGGCCGCTGTCGGAGAATGACGTCGAGGAGCTTGAGCGGCGTTTCCCCAAGAGCTGACGGTCGAACGCCTGGATCGGCACATGGTTATAGTGCCTGATAGGCCTCTGTAGCGCGCAGCCGAAGCGCTTCTGCTTCGCCGCTGCCCGCCTCGATCGCGGGTCGGGCAAGCGAAGCGTGAACCGCAAGATCGGGGGCGAGCAGTGTCTGTACTGCGCTCGCTACGGGTCTCGAGCGATCGTCACCAACAGCTTCGGCCGCGGAATCCACGGGCGGCGGTGCGCCTGGGGCAGAGGTTGCCGTTGGATCGTCAGCCGCTTGCAGCTCGGCTTGCTGCGCTCGGGTTTCGCCGATGTCGAATGCCTTGCTCTCCGCCTTTCGCCCCTCGCAGGACGGGCAATAGTCGACCGGTGGCATTAACGATACGGGCGTCATCGGCACTCTTGGGATGTGATTATGATCATCGGTCGGGCGGGCATGAGTCACGCCGCAATCTGGGGCGGCTCTTCAACACGCATTCAGGCGGCATGGTGCCTTCTTCTCGCAGCCATCCCTCGATCGCGGGCGGTTGGCATCAGAAAAACTGCCGAGAACAGCCGCCGGATATCGGTCATGGCGTTCGGCTTGACCTTCGACCAATCGTCGCCTTCCGTTTCGGAAAGCCGGTTTTCACGCCATAGGGTTTCGGTAATAGCTTGCCCTCGACGGATCAGGGCGTAGAAGCCTTCCTGGGTTTCTCGGTCGTAAGGAGCCGCCTCGACCTCGTCTGGCTTTGTCGAAGGGGCCATCCATGGAATCCAGCACCAGCTCTCCTCCCAGGCGATCATCGCCCGCTGAAAATAGTTGTTAGCCTGATGGATGCTTTCTCGGCGAACGAGGGCGAAGGCGTGGTTGCTGAAGCTGGTGGCGATCCTGGGGTCGCCGCGCTCGAAATGGCGCTCTGCGATCTCCAGAGCCTTTGCCCAATTCGTTCGCGCGGAAGTGGCGTCGCCGGTCCTGAAGGCCTGCAAGGCTTGTTCCTGACAGCGCTCCCAGGCGAGATCGACCGTGAGAGAACGACTGCGAGCGGCGTCGGCCGATGTCGCCATAGAAAACTCCAGAAGAACAAGAACCCTTAGGTATTTCGATCAAGATAGCGTTAAGCCGGTTAAGTAATAATGAAAAAAATTTCGAAGATTTGGCCCAGAAAGATATTTACGATCGCAGATGCGCATTATTTTTGTTTTATTCAGAGCGCCGCAGGCATCCGTCTTTGACCCGATCATGAAGCTATGCTTTGCTTGCATCTTGCCCGGAAAGGGAGGCGGATGGCCATGATCGACGGATCCGAGATGGACTTCATCGAAAGCGAAGACGCCCTTCGCGCTCTCTACGGCGAGCCCAACCCGCTTGCGTTGAAAAAGGAGCTGGATCACCTCGATCGGAACTGCCGCCGCTTCATCGAGCTTTCCCCCTTCCTTTGCCTGGCGACCTCAGGCGCGGATGGCCGCGCGGACAACTCGCCGCGCGGCGATGCGCCAGGCTTCGTCGAGATCGAGGATGAGAGGACCCTGCTCATGCCCGATCGCCCCGGCAACAACCGCATCGATTCACTCGCCAATATCGTGCACCGGCCGGAAGTCGGTCTTCTGTTCTTCATTCCCGGCTTCACCGAAACGCTGCGGGTCAACGGGCGCGCCCGATTGACGACAGCCGAAGATCTCATGTCCCGATTTGCCGTGGACGGTCGTCCGCCAAGGCTGGTCGTGGTCGTCACGGTAGATGAAGCCTTCCTCCAATGCTCGAAAGCCCTGATCCGATCCAAGCTCTGGACGGAGGAAGCCAAGGTCGACCGCAAGGCCTTGCCCACGCTCGGCCGCATGATCGCCGATGTGGTCGACGCCAAGGCGAGTGCCGCGACGGTCGAAGGCTATGACGACCTGATCGGCCAGAACGCCAGGGAAGAACTCTACTGAAAACAGCGACTATCCCGGTGGGCGAATGCATCGATCCCGCTGCCACAGATGGCGCGCTGACGATGCATCGTCAGGCGTTGACAATCACAGTGTTTGGCCACCGCATGAGCAAATCGCGGCAAAATATGGTGTTGATGCAAGGAGGTATCGTAATTTCCTGTTTTTATTTTGGTCATCATCTGCCCTAATGTGGGCCAGATGTGTTTCGCTTGGTGAGAATGACGGCAAGAAAATCGACGAACAGGGCTTGGGAGAGCTTATCGCGTGGCTGACAATGAAGCCTATGTACGATTTGACGGCGTGCAAAAAAGCTATGATGGCGAGACCTTGGTGGTCAAGAACCTCAATCTCGACGTCGCCGAGGGCGAGTTTCTGACCATGCTGGGGCCGTCAGGCTCCGGCAAGACGACATGCCTGATGATGCTGGCGGGTTTCGAGATCGCCACCCATGGCGAGATCGTATTGGACGGCCAGCCCATCAACAACGTGCCGCCGCACAAGCGCAATATCGGCATGGTGTTCCAGAACTATGCGCTCTTTCCGCATATGACCATCAGCGAGAACCTGGCCTTTCCGCTGGAAGTGCGCGGCATGGACAGGAGCGATGTCGAGACCCGGGTCAAGCGTGCGCTGGACATGGTGCAGCTCGGCGATTTCGGCCATCGACGGCCGGCGCAGCTTTCGGGCGGTCAGCAGCAGCGGGTCGCCGTGGCCAGAGCACTGGTGTTCGAGCCGAAACTGGTGCTGATGGATGAGCCTCTCGGCGCGCTCGACAAGCAACTGCGCGAACAGATGCAGTATGAGATCAAGCACATCCACGAAAATCTTGGCGTCACCGTCGTTTACGTGACCCACGATCAGAGCGAAGCGCTCACCATGTCGAACCGGATCGCGGTCTTCAATGACGGTGTGATCCAGCAGCTGGCGCCGCCGGAAGATCTTTATGAGCGCCCGGAAAACGCCTTCGTCGCCCAGTTCATCGGCGAAAACAACAAGCTCGCCGGGAAGATCAAGGGCTTCAATGGCCAGACCTGCCGGGTCGAGGTCGAAGGCGGCGAGATCGATGCGCTCGCGGTCAATGTGCGCGAAGGCGATAGCGACACGCTGCTCTCACTTCGTCCGGAGCGGGTGACCATCAACCCGGAGAACGGCGCCTTCGTCAATGTCTTCGAGGCCAAGGTCGAGGAGCAGATCTATCTCGGCGATCACATGCGAACGAGGGTCAACGTCTGCGGCCACGACGACTTCATCGTCAAAGTCGCCAACGCGGCCGGTCATGTACATATCAAACCGGGAGATGTCGTGAACATCGGCTGGCATGCCGAGGACTGCCGGGCGTTGGACGCCCTTCCGAACTAGGCCATGTTCTCACCATGATCCTGCGTTTGTGCTTATGTCAACACCAACAAAGCCTAATCAACCAAGGGAGCTATCCATGACGTTCAAAACCCTCCTTCTCGGCACGGCTGCGACCGTGCTTATCGCCGGCACGGCCGCCGCGAACGACCTGACCGTGGTCAGCTGGGGCGGCGCTTACACCAAGAGCCAGGTGGAAGCTTATCATAAGCCCTGGATGGCCAAGACTGGCAAGTCCATCATCTCCGAGGACTACAATGGCGGCCTCGCCGAGATCAAAGCCCAGGTCGATGCCGGCAACGTCACCTGGGACATCGTCGATCTCGAACTCTCGCATGCGATCGTCGGTTGCGACGAAGGTCTTCTCGAAGAAATCGACCCTTCGATTCTGCCGGCTGGTACGGACGGAACACCGGCTGAAGAAGATTTCATCGACGGTGCGATCAACGACTGCGCGGTTGCCAACATCGTCTGGTCGACCATCTTCGCCTATGACAAGGCTACTCTGCCAGAAGGGCCGACAGCTCTTGCCGATTTCTTCGATCTCGAGAAGTTCCCGGGGAAGCGTGGAATCAGGAAGACCCCGAAGGCCAATCTGGAAATGGCGCTGATCGCCGACGGTGTGGCGCCAGATGAGGTCTATGATCTGCTTGACACTGATGAGGGCACTGATCGCGCATTCGCTAAGCTGGATAGCATCAAGGATCAGGTCGTCTGGTGGGAAGCCGGTGCTCAGCCTCCCCAGTTGCTTGCTGATGGCGAGGTCGTGATGACGACAGCCTATAACGGCCGCATCTTTAATGCAGCTATCGGCGAAGGCCAGGAATTCGAGATCGTCTGGGATGGGCAGATCCTCGACTTCGACCTCTGGGGCATTCCGAAAGGCGCGCCGAACAAGGAGAACGCTCTCGACTTCTTGACGTTCTCCACGGCGACCGAGCAGCTGGCAGCACAAGCGAGCTGGATTTCCTACGGTCCGGCCCGCAGGTCGGCCGGCCCGCTCGTCGGCCTTTACAATGACGGCAAAACCGAGATGGCGCCGCATATGCCGACAGAAGCAGCCAACCTGGAGACGGCCCTCGCAACCGATGCCGAGTTCTGGGCTGATAACGAGGACGAACTGAACGAGCGTTTCAGCTCGTGGCTTGCACAATAAGACCATTGAACGAACCGTCGGGCGGAAGATTGCAGCAACGCAGTCCCTTCCCGACGGTTCGATTTGACTATGAGCAACCATCGTAAGGATAGAGCGTCTTAGATGACGGATATGACCGCACCTGCCTCTATAAGTCCGGTCCTTGCCGCCGACGGGACGCCACTTAGGAAAAAGCTCGCGCAGGCGTTATTCGTCAGCCGCCTCCGGGCTCTGGGTCTGGTCGCCCCTCTGCTCCTTTTCATCGTGGCGAGCTTCATCATTCCGATCCTGCTCCTGCTTTGGCAAGGCGTGAGCAATAACACCTACGCCAAAAACATGCCGGCAAGCACAGAGTTGCTCGAATCGTGGGATGCGTCGAGCGAGCCGGATGAGGCGATGTTTACAGCCCTCGTGAATGACCTCGTTGCCGCGCG
This sequence comes from Geminicoccaceae bacterium, assembly GCA_051010395.1. Lineage (GTDB taxonomy): Bacteria > Pseudomonadota > Alphaproteobacteria > Geminicoccales > Geminicoccaceae > JANQPX01. Next base: position 14,010 of record JBPCVQ010000116.1, read on the forward strand.
TGAAGCCAAAACGATCGGCAGGGTCGCGACCCGCGTCAACCGGGAGCAAGGCGGTACGCGCTCGCTGTTCACATCGACGGCACGAAAAGCCAAGAAGATGGAGCCGCCCTTCAAGGAGGCGATGCTGGACACCGATGAAGAATGGGGCGACATTGAGGTCTGGCAGGCTATGAAGATCGCAGCGAAAAGCACGACGCCCGCCTTCCTCGCAGCCGCTGTAGACTTCGACTATAAGGCAGACGGCAGCTTCGAGCGGGTCGAAGAGCAGCAGCGCATCTATGTCTGGCTGTTCGTGAAAACCATCCTCGTGGCGCTTGCAGTCACCATCTCTTGCATCCTCCTCGGCTTTCCCGTGGCCTATCTGCTAGCGCATCTGCCGGTGAAGACTTCGAACCTCCTGATGATTCTGGTGCTGCTGCCGTTCTGGACCTCGCTCCTGGTGCGCACCACCGCCTGGATCGCCATGCTGCAGAGTGAGGGGGTCTTGAACGATCTTGCCGTAACCTTCGGGATCACCGGTGACGATCAGCGCTTCTCCCTGATCTACAACATGACCGGCACGCTGATCGCCATGACCCATATCCTGCTGCCGTTCATGATCCTGCCGCTCTATTCGGTGATGAAGACCATTCCGCCTTCCTTCATGCGCGCTGCCAAGTCCCTTGGCGCCACCAACTGGACGGCCTTCTGGCGGGTCTACGCACCGCAGACCGTTCCAGGCATCGGAGCAGGCTCCTTGCTCGTCTTCATCCTGGCGATTGGCTACTACATCACGCCGGCGCTCGTCGGCGGCCAGGACGGCCAGCTGATCTCCAACTTCATCGCCTACCACATGCAGAGATCGCTGAACTGGTCGCTGGCGGCCGCACTCGCCATCTTCCTCCTGGCCGTGGTGCTCGCCCTCTACTGGATCTACGACCGCCTGGTCGGCATCGACAACATGAAGTTGGGCTAGTGGTATGACCACCTCATTGACTTTGGGCCTGAGCCCAGCGGGAACGGTTTCATCCAGCGATCGAGATCGTGTCCGGGCCACCGACGTTCGGTATATGGTCGCCGGCAGCGTTGCACGGTCTCCATCAAATCAACGAAGTGGCTGCGTCACATGAGTGCGCTTCCACCTTATGCCGGCCCCGGCGAGCGTGCCTGGTACTACGGCTTTCGGGTGATCTGCGCGCTGATCTTCGTATTTTTGATCACGCCGATCCTGATCATTGTTCCGCTCAGCTTTAACGCTCAGCCCTATTTCAGCTTCACCCAGGGCATGATGAGCTTCGACCCGGACGCGTTCAGCCTCCGCTGGTACAAGGACATCTTCGCCAACGGCATGGCCAACCCCAATGCCGAGGGTGCCGCCTGGTGGGCGGACATGTGGGCGAACGCCCAATGGGTCCGGGCGATGAAGAACAGCTTCATCATCGGCATCGCCGCAACCTTGATCGCAACGGCGCTGGGGACCCTCGCCGCCGTCGGCCTCTCGCGCAGCGAAATGCCCTATCGCGGCGCGATCATGTCGATCCTGATCTCGCCGATGATCGTGCCTTTGGTCATCACCGCCGCCGGCATGTTCTACTTCTACAGCCAGATCAAACTGAGCCAGACCTATCTCGGCGTAATCCTCGCCCATGCCGCCCTCGGCACCCCTTTTGTGATTATTACAGTAACCGCAACCCTCGTAGGGTTCGACAACAGCCTGGTGCGCGCCTCAGCCAGTCTCGGCGCCAATCCGATCCGCACCTTCTTCAAGGTGCAGATGCCGCTGATCATCCCGGGCGTGATTTCCGGCGGCCTGTTCGCCTTCATCACCTCTTTCGACGAGGTGGTCGCGGTCCTTTTCCTCTCCGGCCCCGAGCAGCGCACCATCCCGCGTCAGATGTGGTCCGGCATCCGCGAACAGATCTCCCCCACCATCCTCGCCGTCGCCACCATCCTCGTCATCATCTCCATCGGCCTCCTGACCGCCATGGAACTCCTCCGCCGCCGTAACGAACGCCTCCGCGGCATAAGGCCAAGCTAGTCGGCGGCCGCCGAAAGGGTTGACTTGGCGTAGGTGGATGTAGGCGGCGTCGCGCGTTCGGTTCGGAATGTTTGAGATGGAGTGTTAGGTGGAGACCGAGACCGGCCGCGGTAGAAGGTGGCGAGAACGATGCTGCCCGGGAAGTTCGTAAGTTCCCTGGAGGGTTGTTTCAGAATCCCCCGTACCGCTATTGCCCATGAATGCCACACTCGGTCTTGTCCACCCCCCACCAGCGTCCGGCACGTGGTGCCTGGCCCGACGCGACCGGACGAGTGCAAGGGGCACAGCCGATCGACCGGTAGCCCCGCTCTACGAGCGGATGGGCTGGCAAGTTGCGCAAAAATCGATACCGCTCGATGTCTTCCGCGGTCCAGCGTGCGAGAGGGTTGAGTTTGATCCGTCCAGTCGACGGCTCACCTTCAATCACCGGCAGGGTCACCCGCGCTCCACCCTGGAACCGTTTGCGGCCTGTGATCCAGGCGGCGAATCCTTCGAGAACACCAATCAAGGGCTGAGCTTTGCGAAGGTCGCAGCAAAGATCCGGCTCGCGCCGCCAAAGATCACTCGCACTGTCATACCTGGCGAGCTGATCTGGGGCTGGACCAGTAATTCGGACATCCTTCAGCGCCAGGAGCGCCACCACATCCTCTCGGTAGCCCTGAGTCTCGGCGAACAGCTTACCACTGTCCAAAAAGATCACGGGCGTCCAGGGGTCGACGGTCGCGATCATATCCAAAAGGACAATGCTCTCGGCGCCGAAGGAGGAAACCAGCGCTGTCTGCCCCTTGAGCGGCCCTTCACGCAATAGCGGCCGTAACAGGGCAAGCCCATCCAGATGACCGTAGGCCGCTTTGAGGTCAGCGAGATAGTCGATCATGCCACTCATGGTCCGAAATCCTCGCAACTTGAGTAGGTAACGATTATCCGTAAGCGCGCTATGAGGGCCACCTTGACTTCCAGAGAGGCGGATCATTTGCGGCTGTCATTTTGGGATCGAGGCGCCAGGTTTGGGTATTGATCCTCGATGATCTCTTGAAGGGCTTCGAGGCCTTCCTGTGAGAGGGCGATGGTTTCCTTGTCATCGATATCGTGAACCCAGATCATGCCGTCTTCGGGTTCCAGTTGATCACTTGCGATGTCGAAGATCTGGTCTTTGTCGTAACCGAATTTCTCGGCGACAAGATCGATGGTGAAGATGTAGCTGATGGCTGGCATGAAGATCAGGCGGCATTCGCTTCTTCGACGGGGCCCGGCTTCCAGTTCCAGGGCGCCAGGTCGTCGAGGCGGTTGATTTTGTGATCAGGCAGGCGGTCCAGGAGATCGGCGATATAGGCCTGGGGATTGAGATCGTTGGCCTTTGCCGTCTCGACGATGGTCATGATGGTCGCGGCGTTTTCGGCGCCGCGGTCCGACGCAACCTCATGATGCCCGGTGTCTGGGAACTGAGGTCGAGGTCACTTATCCATTCCACCCTCTGTTCCGGCGGCCTGCGATCGTCGTCGCCGATCAGCTTCACAATGGCAGTCGTCATCTGACCTTGCGTGTAGGCGAAGAGCCTACTTTTCTGGTTCCCGTCTGGATGGTTGCCGCCGAGGCAGCATCGGTCAAGATCGTCGATGTTCCGTGCCTGCCGATCGACCGGCTCCACGACTTGAGGATGCTACTGGACTCGGATCTAGCCTGTTCCCCTAGCGGAGACATTTCTGGGGGAGGCGCAGATGCCGGAAGTTTGGGCGAGCACGCAGCAGGATATGTTCGAGGAGCAGCCACCTGTCCTGAAACTCGGAACAACGGAACGCACGAAGGTTGTGATGCAGCTTCAGGCGCTGCTGAACGAGGCTACGGTGACCGCGGAAGATCAGCAGGAGGCAGGCGATGACGAAGATCACGCCTGAGCATCTGTTACGCGATGCCATCGTCTATGTTCGTCAATCGACGGTCTTTCAGGTCACGCAAAACCTGGAGAGCCAGCGGCGGCAGTACGGTCTGACCGAGCGCGCCCGACAGATGGGATGGTCCAACGTCGAGGTGATCGACGATGACCTTGGCCGGTCGGGCGCCGGTGCCAGGCGTCCCGGCTTTGAGAAGCTCCTGGCTGCGATCTGTGAGGGCCGGGTCGGGGCCGTTTTGTCGCTGGAAGCTTCACGGCTGGCGCGCAACGGACGCGACTGGCACACCCTTTTGGAGTTCTGTGGTCTGGTCGACACGCTGATCGTCGACGAGGATGGCGTCTACGACCCGGCGTCGCCCAACGACCGGTTGCTACTCGGCATGAAGGGCACGATGAGCGAGATGGAACTGTCCGTCTTTCGACGACGCTCGATCGAAGCGATGAAGCAGAAGGCAAGGCGGGGCGAGCTCTTCCTCACCGTGGCGGTCGGCTATGTCAAGGCTGGTGGGAACCGCATCGAGAAGGATGCTGATCGACGTGTCCAAGAGGCGATTGCGCTGGTGTTTCGTAAGTTCACCGAGCTCCAGGCCATCCGTCAGGTTCTGGTTTGGTGCAGGCAGGAGAAGATCCATTTGCCCGCTGCGGGCAGCGGTGAGACGGCCGGTCAGATCATTTGGCGCTTGCCTGTTTATCCGACCGTCCATCACATGCTGACCAATCCGGTCTATGCTGGCGCCTATGCCTTCGGCCGCCGGACGGCAGAGGTAACGATCGAGCAGGGGCAAAAGCGTGTGGTTAGGCGCATGCAACGCGACTGGCGCCGCTGGGAAGTTCTGATCCGCGACCATCACGATGGTTATATTTCCTGGGTCGAGTTCGAGAGGAACCAGCAGCTGATCACCGACAATGCCAATAGTAAGCGGTTCATGAGTAAAGGCGCTGTCCGTCGTGGCGAAGCTTTATTACCCGGCCTTTTGCGCTGCGCCCGGTGCGGCAAGAAGCTCCGCGTCCGTTATGGCCAGACCCATCGCTATGAGTGCGTGGGCGCCTTCAATCAACTGGCGGCGGCGCGATGCATCACGTTCGGTGGGATGCGCGTCGATCGGGTTCTGGCCAAGGAGGTACTGACCAGACTGCAGCCTCTGGGCGTGGAAGCGGCGCTGGCCGCTGTCGAAGCGCGCAAGCAGCAAGGCGCAGAGAAGAAAGGTCAGCTCGAGCTGGCGCTGGAGCAGGCCCGCTATGAAGCGGCTCGGGCGCGGCGTCAGTATGACGTCGCCGATCCAGAGAACCGCCTGGTGGCCGGCGAGCTTGAGCGGCGATGGAACGAACGCCTACTCGAGGTACGCGATCTCGAGATCGCAATCGAGCAACTTGGTGCTGACAAGGCGCCGGCGCTGGCCAAGGCCGACAGTGAAAGATGGCCAAGATCTGGCCCGGGCTTGGGATCGGCCTGGCGTCACCCCGGAGACGCGCAAGAAGATCATGCGTACCGTCATCTCGGAGATCATCGTCGACATCGTCGGCGACAGCTTGGAGCTGATCATCCATTGGCAGGGCGGCGACCACACTCGCCTTGCCGCGAAGCGGAACCGCCCTGGGCAGTCCCGATGGGCCACCGACGAAAAAGTAGTTGATCTGGTTCGTGCCTTGGCGCGCCAGATGCCCGACGAGGCGATCGCAGCTTTGCTCAACCGGTCCGGCAAGTCGACCAGCCATGGCAATAGCTGGACGCGCGGGCGAGTTTGCTCCCTGCGCCACCAGTATGACATCGCCATCTACCGCGACGGCGAGCGTGTCGAGCGCGGTGAGGCGACGCTCGACGAGGCGGCATCCACCCTCGCCGTGAGCACGTCGACCATCCGCCGCTTCATCGCCGAGGGTATCCTCTCGGCGAAGCAGCACTGCAAAGGCGCGCCCTGGACCATCCAGCGAGCCGATCTTGACCAGGCTGAGATCCGTCGCCAAGCCGATGCGCGCCGTTCGCGACGCCCGCCGCCTGATCAGAGGCAGAAAAATCTTTCAATTTATCAATGAGATGATGAGATGAGCAGTATGAAGCGCCTTCGTCAGATCCTGCGAATAGCCATGATTTTCTGCCCATCGCAACGGCCCGTTCATTCTGCCCATGTCGGGCAGGAGTTGGAGGTTTACTACCGCTGGCATCCTTATTTCGGCAACAGGGTTCTGGTTCGTCAGATACAGGAGCGTGCCGAC
>JBPCVQ010000117.1:0-3781 GCA_051010395.1 Geminicoccaceae bacterium
GGACCTGGTAGTTGGTGGCGATTCTTAGTTCCTCGATTTTGACGGCGAGATCGTCGGCGCCCAGGAAATCGGGGTGGCGGATGGTGGAGCGCTGATCGACGCCCTGCGGAAGGGTCCGCATCCTTGACACACGTTCGGACACTTTCATGCCGAGGAGGAGGCCTCCTGTCCCGGGTTTTGCTCCCTGGCCAACCACGATTTCCAACGCGTCTGCGCGTCGCAAATGGTCGAGGTCGACGCGGTAGCGTGCCGGGGACATCTGGTAAAGCAAGGTCTGCGAGGCCTCGCGCTCGTCTTCGAGCATGCCGCCTTCGCCGGTGCAGGTCATGGTGCCGACCTTGGAAGCGCCATAGCCGAGGCTGGCCTTGGCGCTCGCCGACAGGGCGCCGAAGGACATGGAGGCGATGTAGATGGGGATCTTTAGTACAAGGGGCTTTTCGACGAGACCGCGGCCGGCGCCGAGCACCGTGGTGGTCTCGCAGTTCTCGCGGTAACCCTCCAGCGGCAGCCGCGTCATGGTCGCGGGCACGAAGGTGAGATCGTCGAAGGTCGGCATGCGCTTGTTGAAGGTGTTGTAGCCGCGCACCTGGTAACGACCGAGTTGCGCCAATGCATGCACCTCGGCGATAGCATCCGGAGTCCACCGCGTGGACCCGCCTTCATCATAAGACGCCGGAAGGCCGGCGGGCCTGTCTTTGATCGCGCCATCCCCGAACTTGACGTCCTCTTCCGATGGCATGTCGAAGGGATATTGATAGGGCTCGTTCAGATCATCAGCCATGCATTCGCATCCCGGCTCTCGAAATACCAAAGGCGCTCGCCCGAAACCATTTTTTTCCAACTGCAGGATGGGTCCTGCAGCCCGAGGGGGGCCAGAATAGCGTCAACCTCGGCGACTTCTTCCGCAGTCGGCTCGATCACCTTGACGTCGACGCCGAGGCTTTCGACCTCGCCCGCGACCCAGACCTCGCCCTGCCAGAGCGCATCGGCGCAAGATTCGCCCGCACCGCCGAGTGCGATGATGCGGCCGGCATGGGCCATGAAACCGGCCTGGTAGCCGATTTTTCCTTCGACGATGATATTGCCGCCCTTCATGGCAACGCCGCAGCGAGGACCCGCGTCCCCCCTCACGTGGATCGTGCCGCCGGTCATGGCGGCACCACAGGACATGCCGGCATAGCCGCCGACGGTGATGTGTCCGGCCGACATGCCCTCGCCCAGCGCCCAGCCGGCATTGCGCTCGATGTCGATGACAGCCCCGGTATTCAGCCCGCCGCAATAGTAGCCCACACTCCCCTCGAACCGGAGGTTCGCACCCTGTGGCAGACCGATGCCGAGATTGTGGCGGGAAAGCGTGTTGGTAACGGTTATCGTTTTCCCGGTGGCGGCCGCCACCTGGATTTCCTCGTTGATCTCACGGATGTGGCGCTTGCCGACGTCGATCGTCAATGACGTAGCCATCGCTAAGCAGCCAGCCTGCGGTTGCCAACCGCCCATAGCGCCGTCAGGCTGGGGCCGTCGTAGTTGATGACCTCGCATTCGTCGGCATTGATGCGGCGAACGGCCTGCTCTTCGGTGGCGGCGGCGAGTTCGCCGTTTTCACGGACCACCACCAGCGGCTTCATGGCGAAACGGTCCTTGGCGAAACCAATGCCGTCTTGATTGGCGATCATGAAGGTGAAAACGCCGTCGATCGACGTGATCGATTTCTTCAGTGCCTGTTCCATGGAGAGGCCATGCCTCATCTGGTCGGAGACCCAGACGGCGATCAGCTCGCTGTCGTTTTCGGTGAGGAAGCGGTAGCCCTGGCGTTCCAGACGTTCGCGCCAGGTGAAGTAGTCGGTGATCTGGCCGTTGTGGACGATGGCGACGTCGGCAAACGGGCGGGCCCAGAAGGGGTGGCTGGCGTTGGGTAGGACCGAGCTTTCGGTCGCAAGGCGGGCGTGGCCGAGGCCGTGGCTGCCGATCAGTTTTCGTACGCCATGCTTTTCCGCGACGTCGAGCGAGCCGCCGACATCCTTTATGATCTCCAGCGAGCGCCCGCAGGACTGCACCTCGACCCTATCGGCGAGCCGGTCCGCGTCCTTGATCCAGCGTGCCAGGTCCTTGGGTTCGGAGATGACGGCGCGCAGGCAATAGTGCTTGGCGTCATCGGTGACGAAGGTCGGCTCCTCGATGAAGTCGGCGTCATGGGCTTTCAGGATGGTCCGAAACTCATCCATATCCGCATCGAGGTTCGATTTGTCGAAGCCCATGCCACGGAGGATGTAGCCATCGTCAACAGGCGCCGAATAAATAGCAAAACCGGTGCTGTCAGCACCGCGATGCATCTGGGCGTCCATCAGGTCGACGAGGTCGTTGCCGACGCGCCCTGGCGAGCGCAGAATTCTGCCTGCTATCCCACACACGTCTTGTTCTCCTCCCTTAGCCCCGTATACTGTATTCAGTATCCACAGGTGGTGCAATACGGAACGGTGCTATTGAGATGGTGGTAAGGCCGTGCAAAGCACAGAGCCAGTATCCGCTCGGCGGTGGCCCGTCATCTACGGTTGATGGTGATCCACCATGGCGCTGAAGAGTCTCAAGACCGAGCGCAGGCGTCTTGCGGACGACGTTTATCAGCAGATCCTGGATGCGATCCTCACCGGTGACATCGGCATGGACGATCAGCTCGTGCAGGAGAAGCTTGCGGCCGAGCTGGAGATCAGCAGGACACCAGTACGCGAGGCGCTGCTGCGGCTGGAGCAGGAAGGCGTGCTCGTAACCTCCTCGCGCGGCGGCTTCATGCTGCGCAGGATTTCCGAAGACGAAGCGAAGGAGATCTATGACGTGCGCGCCGCCATTGAAGGCCAGGCCGCGCGCCTTCTCGCCGATCGCAACGATGCACGTGACCCTAGGCACCTTCGCCGGGTGATCGAGGGAGAGGAGACCATCACCGAGCACACGGTGCAGGCTTATTTCGCCGCCAATCGCAACATTCATCGGGCGATCGTCGAGCTTGCCGGCAACCGCCATCTGGTCGAGATGTTCGACAATATCTGGAACCGGGCGCTCGCGTTTCACTTGTTCTCGGCGATCGAGGAGATTGATCTCGCGCAGTCTCTCGGCAATCATCTGGAGCTGGTGGAGGCGATCGAAACCGGTGATTGGCGAACCGCGATGACTGCTGTTTTCGAGCATATCAATGACGGCTTCGATCTGCAGGCCAAGGCCTTGAGAATGAGGCACGGCGGAGAATAAGGCACGGCGATTGACGACAGACGTTCGAAAGATCCTTTTCATCGTCATCGACCAGCTTCGGGCTGACTGCCTGCATGGTGCGCTCGCTGATGCCGTCGACGTTCCCAATTTCCGAGCCCTGATGGCGGACGGCGTCACGTTCAAGCGCCATTATACGGTCACGAACCCTTGCGGCCCGGCGCGCGCGAGCCTGTTCACCGGCATTTATGCGATGAACCACGGAAGCGTCAGGAACGGCGCGCCGCTGGACGGAACGCTGGACACCCTGCCTAAGGCGCTCCGATCGGCTGGCGTCGAGCCGCTGCTGTTCGGCTATACCGACACCAGCGTCGATCCGCGCGGCCGCGATCCCGCCGATCCGGCACTCCGGAGCTACGAGGGCGTCATGCCTGGCTTCACCGAGTTCCTGGTAATGCAGTCGGAAACCTGCCACGCTTGGGTCGCGGACCTCCTGGCGAAGGGCTACGAGCTCCCGCCAGATTTCTGGGACATCTACCGGCCGCAGGCACGGCCTGCAGCGATTACGAGTCCGGCGCTCTAT
>JBPCVQ010000118.1:0-45558 GCA_051010395.1 Geminicoccaceae bacterium
GGGAAACTCGTAAGCACGGTTCTTAGGGGGCCGGGCGATCGTGAGGTCTGCCCGGCTACCCGACCCCGTTTCGGCCATAAGCTCCTAGAACGCCACCGCTCACTAGATTGAATTTCTCTGAATTTTCGCTATCTCTGCGTTGGATGAGCCATCGTCTCTTAGATACTTGAGAGTGCATCCAATGCCAGATTTCTCTTCGTTTAAAGATGCGCCGATCTTTTGGCAATTATTGCTGCTAGTTGTAGTAATTATACAACCATATATTTACCATAAGATTAAGAACGTAGCCCAAAAAGAGGATATTGCAAATATAACTGAGGAAATTGAGAAGGTGCGGGTTCGATTTGACAAAATGAGAGAAGATAATACAACCGAGAATAAGCTACGATTATCTATCTTTGACCAAAGGTTTCGAGCTCATCAGGAAGCTTTTTCATTATGGCTTGAGCTTTTTCTAAGTATAAATAATGACGATTGGGGAAAACATACAAACAAGTGCCAAGAATGATTCAAAGTAAACTGCCTTTATTTAGATAAGGAGGCGAGAGACGCGTTCGCTGCATCTTACTCACTAGTCGGTTCCTATAGATCATACCTCGGCGCAGGGAAGGACCAACAAGAAAGAGCAGAAAAATTGCTCCACACCATAGAAAATGCAGGAACAATAATTCAGAAATCGGTGGGGCTGCCCCCGATTGCAATGGAGCGTTTCAGAGAGCCTGACGGTGGCGGCTAGTGCGATTCTTCCATCCCGCAAATTAATCCGGTTCATTCAACGAGAAGTGAGGAATCACACGATCCCTTTGAGGCAAGCCTTGGCACATCCCTTCCGGTGGCCTTATGGCGGCTTACCGCCGGTGAGCTGAAACGCAAGCCTCATCGTGGCGATTTCGATCTCAGATAATCTGAGCCCATCCTCCTCTATGAATTGAAGGCCACCAGCAGACTTTCTAGCGAAGTCATCGCCATCGCACAAAAAACCGGTCCCGAAATCGATTCCCGTGGTATCCCGACGGTATCCTGGTAGCCAATTGCGTAAGACTTTATCACTGATATATTCTATAACTTGCTGAAATTGCTATGCTTTTTATCCATTCCTTGCCGGCATCCTATATGTCTCCCCTTCCTGCCATGAAGTACCACTAACGACCCATTTTGGGTTTGGAGTAGCGGTTGGCTTCTTCGACGAGCGCTGTCGCGTCGGAGTCCTTGTCGACCATGACGAAGGGGCCGCCCCAGACCTGCGGGACCTCTTCGCCCTTGCTGTGTGCGACGAAAGCGTCGGCAATGGCGACGCCGCTGTCGTCGATCGAGCGGAGAACGGAAGCGGTCAGCCAGCCTTCGTTCATGGCGACGATCTCATCGCCGGTGCCGCCGAAGCCCATGGTGGCGATCTGGTCCGACTTGCCTGCCTGACGCACGACTTGCGCGGCACCAAGGCCGACTGCTGTTGATACGCCGTAGATCAGATCGATGTCGTCATGGGCGGTCAGCAGATTTTGGGCGGCATCGAAGGCCTTGCTGCGATCGAAGTCGGTGTGCGGTCCCATGATGATCTCGATGTCTGGATAGCCTTCAACCACCTTCAGAAAGCCACCACTCCGCTGATCACTGACCACGCCGGGCGCGCCTTGAAGGATCGCGATTTTGCCCTTGCCACCCAAATGCTCGGCCGCCCATTCGCCAGAAAGACGCCCACCTTCTTCATGGGAGAAGGCGACATACATCATTGCACGCGCGCTCTCGTCTTCGTGGGGTTCGAGGAAATTGAAAACGACGGTCGGGATTTCTGCCTGCTTCAGCTTCTTAAGGGCCGGGATCGCAGCTTCATATTCGGTCGGCCCGAGGAATACATAATCCACCCCCTTGGCGATCACCGATTCCACCTGGGCGAGCTGGCCTGCATGGTCGACGTGACTGGAAACCGCAAGCGCCTGGATCTCATAATCGACACCCAGTTCCTCGAGCCTGCCCTGGATTGTCCAGAAGACCCGCTCCCAGGCATCGGAGACGTCGAACGATGGTGACAGATAGGCAATCCGCATCGGCTCGGCCCGTGCGTCCGGCGCGCTAAAGGATAGGCCGATCAACGCTGCCGTGGCGATCAACAAACGACGGCTCAACATGACATTACCTCCCCTGATTGTTGGCGACGCTTTCACTCAGATCGCGTCGCATGAACAGCGAAAGCGTCGGGATTCGTCGCTCACGCAAATTGTTGATGGCAACCGCGATCAGGACGATTACGCCCATGATCACCAACTGCCAGAAATAGTCGACGCCGGCGATGACCAGCGCATTGGTCATCATCGATAGAAGGAGCGCGCCCAAGACGGTGCCGTAAACCGTGCCGCTGCCGCCGAACAGGCTGGTGCCGCCGATGATCACGGCGGCGATCACATGGATCTCCATGGCGGTGCCGATGGTGGCTTGGGTGGAATCGATGCGCGCGATCATGATCAGACCACCAAGCGCAGTCACCAGTCCCATGAAAGCGTAGACGACCACCTCGATCAGGTTGACCGGTACGCCTGCCAGCCTCGCCGCTTCGCGATTGCCGCCAACTGCGCGGACATGCAGGCCGAATTTCGTGCGGTTGAACAGCCAGCCGCCGAACAGCGCAAACGCGACGGCGATGATCACCGGCACCGGTATGCCGATGAGATCGCCCTGGCCGAGCCAGGTGAGCGAGGTCGGCAGGCCGTAGTGCATATTGCCGGCGGAGTGCAGCAGGGCCAGGCCGCGCAGGCTGACCATCATGCCCAGCGTGGCGATGAAGGGGGGTATCTTCACGAAAGCGATCAGGAGGCCGGTCAGGCAGCCGATACCGCCGCCGAGTGCGAACATCAGGAGGACGCCGAGGAACGGATGCATCCCTTCCTTGATCAGATCGAAACCGACCACCGTGACCAGCGCTAAAAGCGATCCCACCGACAGATCGATGCCGGCGCTGGTGATGACGAAGGTCATGCCGACGGCGATGATCATGTAGTAGGATGCTTGGGTCAGGATATTAGCGAAGTTCGCGAGCGTAGCGAAACGCGGGTTGATCAATGAGAAGGCGAGGGCAAGCGCGATCACCACGATCGTCAGCCCCAGACCTTTGAACAGCCAGCGCTGATCGGCATGGCCGATGCTGGTCGAAGCATCGACGGCGGAAGGTTGCTGCATGCCGCCCGGCTCCCCGCTCAATGCATCTGGCCGAAGGTGATCATGCGGACGACTGCATCGCGTGTGGTTGATGCCGTCTCGACAACGCCGATCAGCTTGCCGTTCTTCAACACCGCGATGCGATCGGCGAGCTGGAATACGTGTTCGAGATTGTGGCTGATCACGATGACGCTGATCCCCTCGGCGCGCATGTTGCGAACCAGTTCGAGAACGCGCCTGCCTTCCTCGACACCGAGGGCCGCCATGGGCTCGTCCATGATGATGAGGCGGGTGTCCTGCAGAAGCAGCCGGCTGATCGCGATGGTCTGTCGCTGCCCGCCCGAGAGTCGCGAAACCGGGTCGTTCAGCCTCGGCAGGTGAATGCCGAAACGATCGAGCAGCTCGATCGTGCGCTCGCGCATCCGACCATGATCGAGCTGCGGAAGAATCCCGAAGATCCTGGTCTGGAGCTCACGTCCGAGGAAAACATTTTCCGGCACATCGAGCGCGTCCACCAGGCCCAGGCCCTGATGCAGGCAGCCGACGCCCGCAGCTTCGGCTTCGCGCGGCGTGCGAAACGGAACAGCCCCGCCGTCGATTTCGATCCGGCCTCTATCCGGCGGCTGGGCGCCCGCCAGGGCTTTGACCAAGGTCGACTTGCCAGCACCATTGTCCCCGACCAGGGCAAGGATCTCGCCTTGATGGACGTCGAAACTCACATCATCGACCGCGCGAAGGCCGCCGTAACTTTTCTGCAGCCCAACGACGCGCATCAACATTGCAGCCCTAGCGCCTCCGCCTCCCTCGTCCATCGCCCCCCGCTTGATCCGATGAGTGGGGTCACCGGATTCTTCATCAAGGCCTGAACACTCTTATTGTTCCTATTCAACGTTGTACGATCATATCAAAGGTCAACACTGCCGGCATACCTTCACGTCAAGAACGCGTTCATCGACAACGTCTCCAACGTCAACGAAGTGATCGCATCACAGGACGCTTGTGCTAGTCTTTCCTTGAGCCGTCTTTCTTGAGCGCGCAGGAATGTGCGTGACGCATGACTGTCGTCGCCAACGAAAAAAAGGATCAAGGATGGCCGACATAACCGCGTCCGAACAAGCGACGGCCTGGCTCCAGACACTGGAAAGGGTGCTTGCGGCGGGCAACATTTCAGCCGCAGCGGCGCTGTTCGAGAAAAGCGGCTACTGGCGTGATCTCCTGACCTTCACCTGGGACATCAGGACCATGGAAGGCCGGCCGGCGATCGTTGAGATGCTGAAGGTGAACCTGCCGCGAACGACGCCTGTTCAGTTCAAGCTGGGCGAGGAGGCGACGCTCGATGACGGCATGATCCAGGCCTGGTTCACCTTCGAAACCACGGTCGCCCATGGCGAAGGCATCTTCCGGCTTAGAGACGGTCAATGCCGCACATTGCTGACCGTGATGTGCGATCTCAAGGGCTTTGAGGAGAAGAGGGGACCGACACGGCCACAAGGTCTCTGTCATCAGGCCGACCCGGCACGGGTCACCTGGTCCGAAGCGCGGGCTGAGGAGGAAGCAACGCTCGGCTACGGTGAACAGCCTTATTGTCTGATCATCGGCGGCGGCCAGGGCGGCATCGCGCTCGGCGCTCGGCTTCGTCAGGAGGGCGTGCCGACCATCATCGTCGAGAAGAATGCCCGCGCCGGCGACAGCTGGCGCAACCGTTACCGCACGCTGGTGCTGCATGATCCGGTCTGGTTCGACCATCTCCCCTACATGCCGTTCCCCGATCACTGGCCGGTTTTCACGCCCAAGGACCAGATCGGCGATTGGCTGGAGATGTATACCAAGGTGATGGAGCTCAATTACTGGACCTCCACGTGCTGCGAGCGCGCCACCTACGATGATCAGCGAAAGACTTGGACCGTCGAGGTCGACCGGGATGGCGAGAAGCTGGTGCTGGAGCCGAAACAGCTGGTGTTCGCCACCGGCGCCTATGGCCCGCCGCGCTGGATCAAGCTGCCCGGAGCTGAACGCTTCCAAGGTGCGCTTATTCATTCCAGCGACTTTCAAAGCGGCAAGAGTTTTACGGGCAAACGATGCGTCGTGATCGGTGCCGCGAGCTCCGGTCACGACGTCGCCGTCGATCTCTGGGAAGCGGGCGCGGACGTCACCATGATCCAACGCTCGCCGACCACCGTGGTCAAATCCGAGACGTTGATGGAACTTGCTTTCGGCGACCTCTATTCCGAGGAAGCCCTTTCGCGGGGCATCACCACCGACAAGGCGGACATGCTGCTCGCCTCAATGCCCTACGGCCTGCTGCCCGAAGGTCAGAAGAAACTCACCGATGAGGTCAAAAGGCGCGACGCCAAGTTCTACGAACGCCTCGAAGGCGCCGGCTTTGCACTCGACTTCGGGGAGGATGAAAGCGGGCTTTTCATGAAGGCCCTGCGCACCGGCTCTGGCTACTACATCGACGTCGGCGCCTCCGAGCTGATCATCAAGGGCGAGATCAAGGTTGAGAGCCGCGTCGAGATCGAGGCGCTGACCGAGGACAGCGTTCGCCTCTCCAACGGCAAGACGCTGCCGGCCGACGCCATCATCCTCTGCACCGGCTATCATTCCATGCACGAAACCGTCGCACGGATCGTCTCACGCGAGGCCGCTGACAAGGTCGGCCCCTGCTGGGGCCTCGGCTCCGGCGTCAAAGGTGATCCCGGTCCCTGGCAAGGCGAACTCCGCAACATGTACAAACCGACCGCCGTCGAAGCCCTCTGGTTCCACGGCGGCAACCTCGCCCTCTCCCGCTTCTACTCCAAAATCCTAGCCCTCCAACTCCGCGCACGCCGCCAACGTGGCGGATCGTTGACTTAGATCTTTCTTGATCGGGAGGTGAGCGGCTCATGTTCGATTTTGGTGGCGAGCGGGTGGTGATCACGGGGGCGGGTGGCGGTGTTGGTCAGGCGCTGGTCGAGGTTTTTTGCAACTTTGGCGCTGCCGTCGTCGCCTGCGATGTGGTGGGCGCCGATCTCCCGCAGGATCGCATCGCCGAGGCGCATCATTTCGACCTGCTGGACGAACCGGCACTGTCTGATGCCTGTCACCGAATCCTAGTAAACGGTCCGCCCGCGGCGGTGGTTTCGAATGCGGGATGGACGCGGGCGGAGACGCTTGAGGAGGTGACGACAAAAGCGCTTACGGCCGAGATGGATCTGAACTTCAAGAGTGCGGCTCACCTCTCGAAGGCGCTGATCCCGGCGATGCGTGGGCGGCCATCGGGTGCCGCCTTCGTCTTCGTTTCTTCGGTCAACGCGAACGCCCATTTCGGCAACCCCGCCTATGCCGCGGCCAAAGCCGCCCTCCATGCCTGGATGCGCGCGATCGCCACCGAGGAAGGCAAGAATGGGATTCGCGCCAACGTCGTGGTGCCGGGCTCGATCAAGACGCCGGCCTGGACGCATCGGCTGGAGCAGAACCCGGCGATCATCGAAGCGGTCGGTCGGCTCTATCCGCTCGGCAGACTGGTGGAGCCGATCGAAGTCGCAAACACCGTCGCCTTCCTGGCCTCGCCGCTCGCAAGCGGCATCACCGGCGCTGCCATCCCGGTGGATGCCGGCATCAGCGCCGGTAATTTGCCCTTCCTCGACCAGATCGCCGGCGGTTGACCTGTCCGGAAAAAGGAGCCGATCATATGGACTTCGAAAAAAACCCGTTCCCCGAAGCCGATACCGACCGCCACGCGCTTTGGGAGATGCTGGTGCGTCGAGACATCGACGCTTTCCTGGCAGCGGACTGGTCGATGGTCGAGAACGACTTCATCGCCGAGAATTTTTTCGGGATGCACGCCCATTTCCTGAATGACGCCGATGCCTGGCGCTTGCAGTTTCCAAGGCTCGAGATCTACAGAGATGAATGGCTGCGCCAGGCCAACGAAACGGCCGGCGTCATTTTCGCCGAGCCGCTTCGCCCCGCACTCTTCCGCATCACCAATCTTCGCGACATCGACGTCGACGGTGACCGGGCGGTGCTTCACAAAAAATTCAACGGCGTGATTGCCAAGCCTGAAGGCCAGTCCGAAAAACTCCGCTGGCAAACACTCTACTTTTGCCAGCGGATCGAGAATGTGTGGAAAATCCTGGGCTTTGTCGGCTACATGCCGAACCCGCTCGGCCAGTCATGATCGATCACGAGCAGCGATGCCCCCGGTCGATAGGGAATTGACAGTTAGCTGGAAGGCAGTTCGACCTTCGCCGCCCCGATGATCGCACCGTCGTCGCGCTGCAATAGGACGGCAGCGCCGTCTCTCCCATCCGCCGCTAACCGCGCCAACGGCAGGTCCGCTGTCATTGCCTCGCCGTCATAGCGGCCAAGCTCGACCAGTTCGCGCACCGACTTATGGTAAGTCAGCGTTTTGCCACTATTCTCGCCGCGCTCGATCACCACTTCGTTCACATCATCATAAGCCGCCAGCCACACGGTGCCCGTGACGGCTTCACTTGCCGGAATCTTGACGCCACCCTCAGCGACTTCCATCCCGAGGCTATTGCGGCTGTGTTCTGCGGCAATCTCGAGCGCCTTCGCCACCCGGCCGCGCTGCGAGCCGACCACGTCGATCTGGCCCTGCACCACCATCTGCGGCGTATACATCCGCCCCGTCCCGAGTGTGCGCGCATAGGCCTCCTGGCGCGCCGTGCCGGCCTCCAGGCCCAGTGTGTCCGGCCAGCCCAGCCGGTCCCAATAGGTGACATGAAACGCCAGCGGCAGGACGTCGTCGCGTTCCGCCAGCTCTCCCAGGATCTCATCCGCCGGCGGACAGCTATAGCAGCCCTGCGATGTGAACAGCTCGACGACCACCGGCGCATCATCAGCCACCGCCGCCGTCGACATCAGCAGCGCTGCGAGCGCCCCGCTGACGTTATGGAAAGGTCTGATCATTATCGGATCATGCCCGACGGCCATCGCTTCTGCCAGCCACGACCTTTCAAATCGGCGTTATCCCTTGCTAGAAACGCGATCCCGCGCCATCCATAGCCCCCGATCGACCAAAGCGCGGCGCGAGCCAGGGATTTTTTGAGACATGAACATCAAGACCATCCGAACAACACCTTTTGACGGCCAAAAACCCGGCACCTCCGGCCTCCGCAAAAAGGTCGCTGTCTTCCAGCAGCCCCACTACCTCGAAAACTTCGCCCAATGCATCTTCGACAGCCTCGACGCCTTCGAGGGCAAAACACTGGTCATCGGCGGCGACGGACGCTTCCACAACCAACCCGCCATCCAAACCATCATCAAAATGGCCGCTGCGAGCGGCTTCGGGGACTTGTTGGTCGGGCAGGGCGGGTTGCTCTCGACGCCGGCGGCTTCCGCGGTGATCCGCAAGAATGAGGCGTTCGGCGGCATCATCCTGTCCGCCAGCCACAATCCGGGCGGGCCGAACGGCGACTTTGGCATCAAATATAACATCTCGAACGGTGGACCGGCCCCCGAAACCATCACCGGTAAGATCTTCGACAAGACCAAGACGATCGAGGCCTACAAGATCGCCGACGTGCCTGACATTGATCTCGGCGAGATCGGCGTTACCAGGATCGGTGAGTGCAACGTCCGCATTATCGATCCCGTCGAAGACTACGCCGAGCTTATGTCCACCCTCTTCGATTTCGACAAGATCCGTTCCCTGTTCAGCGCAGGATTCCGCCTCCGGTTCGACGCCATGAGCGCCATCACAGGCCCCTACGCGAGGAACGTCCTCGAGCATCGACTTGGCGCTCCGGCGGGAACGGTGGTGAATGGCGATCCGAAGCCTGACTTCGGCGGACACCATCCCGATCCCAATCCTGTCCACTGCAAGGATCTGGTCGACGCCCTCTTAGGCGATACAGCTTACGACATGGGCGCCGCCTCCGACGGCGACGGCGACCGCAACCTCATCATCGGCCAAAACCTGGTCGTCAGCCCCTCCGACAGCCTCGCCATCCTGGCCGCAAGCGCGAACCTCGCGCCCGGTTACAAAGAGGGCCTGAGCGGGATCGCCCGCTCCATGCCCACTTCCCAGGCCGTGGACCGTGTCGCAGGCAAGTTAGGCATCTCGTGCTACGAGACGCCGACGGGGTGGAAGTTCTTCGGAAATTTGCTGGATGCCGGCAAGGCCATGCTTTGCGGCGAGGAAAGCGCCGGTACAGGCTCCAACCATGTCCGAGAAAAAGACGGGCTTTGGGCCGTCCTCCTCTGGCTCAACATCCTCGCCGAGCGGCAACGGCCGCTTGCGGATCTGGTCCGTGAACACTGGGCCACCTACGGCCGCCATTTCTACTCCCGCCATGATTACGAAGCCGTCGAGACGGCAGCGGCCGACGGCGTGATGAAAAATCTGCGCGATCGGTTGGAATCCTTGCCAGGCCAACAAGCCGCTGGCTTGACTATCGAAAAAGCCGACGACTTCGCCTACACCGACCCCATCGACAGCTCGGTCACCGAGCACCAGGGAATCCGCATCTATTACACATCAGGCGCCCGAACCGTCTTCCGCCTCTCCGGCACAGGCACCGAGGGTGCGACCCTCCGCGTTTACCTGGAGTCCTATGAGGCCGACCCGGCCAAGCATGATCAGGACTTGCAGCAGGCCTTAGCGTCGGTGATCGAAGCGGCGGAAGCGGTGGCGGAGATCAAGGCGCAGACGGGGAGGGAAGGGCCGTCGGTGGTGAGTTGAGAGGCCCACCCAGACGCATGCCGAGGTTGGAATCAAGACGGGCATATTAAGACGGTTTTTCCAACTAGCTGTACGCGTACCATGGAAGAGCAGCCCTGTAATATACAAAGCCCTAATGATGACCTGCTTGCCGAGAACAGGACCTTGGTGTGTGGGAAAATTCTCGTTTAGTAAAAAGGGCTTCCTCGATCGATGTTCACGATCTTACAGGGGCTGCGCCGCCACGCAAAAAGGTCCCCTGGACTATCGAGCCGAGGCGTCATCACAAGCATCGGACAAGACGCGCAATGCCTCTTCAATAAGCTCGAACAGTTCCAGTGCGTTGCAACCCGCTACGATGTCCTCCTCAACAACTTCATAGCTTTGCCAAGATCGCCAATACAGCTATTGTTATCAGATATTTTTCTATTAAAAGGCGCATTTATCAACCTATGTGCTTATGTTTTCTGAGGTAAATTCGCTTAATACTTGATTGTTGGCTTCCTACCTTTCGGATAGATACATATTGTAACTGTTATTTTCTTGGGGGCTTGATGAGCGGCAGTAAAGTAAGGAAGGTGTTTGCTGGCATTCTGATCTGTTTGTTGCACGTCTCGGCGTCTGCAGGAGCTGAGGAAGCAAGTCGTGATTCGACTGCGAGTTTAATCTTGGAATTAGACGATTGGCCCTGCAAGACCCGCTATAATGCCGATCTCCCAAACATCCCGTCATGGCCGCGGCCTGCGCTCCTGAAAGAAAACACCGCATGGCGTGACAACACCGACGTCATTGCTCTGGTCGAAGCTGCGGTGATGGCCAGCCGGGTCGATGTCGGCGTCTCCGCTATTGATCGATTCGCGGACGGCCTCACCAGTGACGACAATCAGCGGGATCGTATTCTCACGACCGCATTTCTGAGCCTTCGTGACGAAATCACCCTGTACCGGGAGATGGTCGTCTACGGCGTCATGCAGGGCGTGGCCAAGGCGCGGCTCGCGACTAGCATCGCCGCTGAAGCCAAGCAGGACGGTGCGGGGAATCGACAAACCTTCAAGGAGGCATTGCGCATCGAAGATGACGCGATGGACGAGGCGCGCTTTCTTTGCCGTCGGCTAGGCGCGCTCGAGAACAAGTATCAGGTTCTGGCCGATGCGCTCATGCAGCATCTGACAGAATCTTCCAGATGACGACTTTTAGTGACGATCTGTTCCAGCTGCCCCGAGTGCTCGGCGCATGTTTAGTGGTAAGATAGGAAATCCATGCAAGCAAAATCTTTGATAATTTTCGCGACAGTTGCGTTGTTGAGCGGCTGCCAGTATGTGCCCAATTGGGTTTGGAGCTCAGAAAGCGCACGCCCTGCCGCTGGCAAGGCTGGGGATCTGGCTTGGACAACCTACGGCGGCGATCAAGGTCAAAAGCGGTTTGTCGACAATGACCAAATCAACGTCGGCAATGTCGCTGATCTCAAGCTCAAATGGATTCATCAGACCAGCGTGGTCGGGAGCTACCAGGCGACCCCGATCGTCGACGACGGCGTCATGTACGTTACGGCGCCTTACAATCACGTCTTCGCCATTGACGCCGCTACCGGCGAAGAGCTTTGGCACTATCAGCACAAGCTAGGTGTGACCACATTGTGTTGCGGGCCGAACAATCGCGGCGTCGTCCTGCGCGGCGAGCTCGTCTACATGGCCACGCTTGATGCGAAGCTCGTGGCGCTCGACAAGCAAAGCGGCGATCTCGTCTGGGAAACGGTGATCGCCGACCCCGAACTCGGCTATCCCGAAACCCATGCACCTGCCGTTTTTGAGGACAAGATCATTGTCGGGATCTCCGGCGCTGAATTTGGCATTCGAGGCTTCATCGATGCCTATGACGCCGATACCGGCGAGCAGCTTTGGCGCTGGCATACCATCCCGGCGCCGGACGAAGTCCAGCCGGACGGCACGCGTGGCTGGGCCGGTGTCTTTGCCGAGAAGGCTGATGGCATCAATTCACTGAGGCGCAATGTTGCGGAGGAAAAGACAGCACTCGCCTCCGGCGCATTCGACGATGCCTGGAAGATCGGCGGTGGATCCGTCTGGATGACGCCATCGATCGATGACGAGAGAGGATGGGTCATTGCTACCACGGGCAATCCATCGCCTGATCTCGATGCCTCCGTCCGCCCCGGAGACAATCGCTGGACGAACTCGCTGGTCGCCGTCGATGCGCGCAGCGGTGAAATGATTTGGGGCTATCAATATGTCCCGCATGACGCCTGGGATTTCGATGCTGCATCGCCACCGATCCTTGCAGAGGTCGAAGATGAGAACGGCAAGCTCGTCGACGGCGTCGTGCATGCCGGCAAAACCGGCTGGGTCTATGTTCACGACCTCGAAACCGGCCGTCTCATTCGTCGTTCCAAGCCGCTGGTGCGCCATGAGAACCTCTTTGGCCGACCAACGCCCGAAGACGGAACGCGTATGCTGCCAGGGGCCAATGGCGGCGTCGGCTGGTCCCCTGGCGCCTTCAATCCGAAAACCCGGATGGCCTATTATGCCGCTATCGATCAGCCCATGAGCTTCGTCTCGCAGCGCACGGACTGGCAGGCCGGTCGACTTTACCTAAGCGGCGCCTTCGTGGCTCTGCCGGAAGAGGATCAGTGGGGCAATGTCTCTGCCGTCGATGTCGATACCGGAGCGATCGTCTGGCAGACACGAACCGATCAACCTCTCCTCGGCGGTGCTTTGACGACGGCGGGCAGGCTGGTTTTCGTCGGCGAAGGCAATGGCCTCTTCAAAGCCTATGATGCCGAAACCGGCGAAGAGCTCTGGCGCTTTCAAGGCGGCGCGGGCATCAACGCTGCGCCGATGGCCTTCGAGGTCAATGGAAAGCTGCACATTGCCGTCGCTGCGGGAGGAAATTTCCAGTTCGACTACAAACGTGGTGATGCGTTGCTGGTTTTCGGGCTCGACTGAAGACTGTTTTCCGATCATGCCCTCGACCACCCGTGCAAGGGTAACTTTGAGGGTGTGATCGGGAGGGGCTGAAGATCACCCGTCAGGCGTCATCGTCCCGCACGATTCCGGACGAGTCGCGATTTTGAACCTTGGCGCGGGATGGGTCGGGGCTGATGAACAAGTGGATGGTTTCATCCTGTTCGACCTTGCTGTCGTCGATCAAGGGTATATCAACGCTGAGAGATGTCTGGCCGGGCTCGAAAATCTGCACACCGCTTCTTTTCTCGTAGTCCTGCCCGGATTTCGCGGTGCCATCGACTGACGCGTAAACGATCACAAGCTGCTCGCTCGGCGCGCGCGACAGATTGACTTCGAAGCGCATGGCCTCGTCGCCTTCGCTCGCAGGCAGGGCGGCCACCTGCACGGTGATGACCTCGGTATCATCCGGCACAAGCTCTGCGATAGGTATGAACTCGCCATTCAGATCAACATTATCCTCCGATTGATCTGACGTCGTTCCTTCCGCGACGGCGACGTCCGCGTCTGCCTGTTTCGTTCCCGTGCGGCCAGTGTTCGAGGAGCGGCGGGGGAGGGTGCGGACACGGATCTCGGGCGTATTTTCGTCATCCGAGTGCGCCGCCGCCGTTTCAGTTTTCGGCGCTTCGGCTACCGGCGCTGGCGGTTGTTCCGCATCGGCCACCAAGGTTGGTGCCGGATCTGCGGGTACGATGTTTTCGCGGGCGATAATGCTACGCTCTCCCGACTGAAGTCGATAGGTTCCGTCAGTCCAATCGACCAATTGACCCGCAACGACATCGCCCTCCGGCGTTGCAATTTGCAGGTCCGTGATATCGGTCAGCTTGATGCGATTGCTGCCCCGTGCCCCGCGACGCACGGTGACAAATCGATCGTCGATGTCGACGATGTAGCCAGCAAGCTGCTTGCCGTTTCTGAGGCGAATGACCGGCGTATCGGCTATTTCAACATCTCGGGTCGAGATCTTTTCAGCCGCCGAACTCCCGCGAGCCTCGCTTAGGCGTGCCACACTTATGATCTGCCCCTGTTTTACGGCCAGGCGGTAGTCGTTAGCGTGGATATCGAAGATGCCGTTGTCCCAACCTAAGAGTTTGCCCGCAATGACGCCTCCGTCTCGGCTCTCGATACGCGCCTCCTTCAAATGGTCTATGTCCACTCTAAAGGTGCGAACGCCCCGCCGTATGAGGATGCTGTCGGCGGTTGCGCCCACGATGCTGCCGATGAAAGCTTGTCCGCTGTGGAGAAGAAGTGTCGTCGGCCTTGCCATCGGTATGCGGCTGTCCTTCCCCAGGGACGTCGCTAAATCGTCTGAGCCCGAGCGGTTCCACCAAACTGAACCTTCTGGAGCATCGGGGATCACGAGCACGACGCCTGTCGCGACCAGATCGCCACCATCGAAGACCTGGTCTCGATTGGCCCTGTAGATCAGACGCCAGCCTTCGAGATGCCCGTAGAATCGTTTCGCCAGCTCCGAGAGCGTGTCGCCGCGTTGCACCGTGTAACGCTGATCAGCCTGTACACCCGTCCCAAGGCCGGCAATCAATAGTGCGGGGATCGCCAGATTTCGTAGCCGCATGTTCATTTTTCCGATGGCTCTTTGACCGACTGAGATCTTGTGTGTGCCAAAAATGGTGGCAGAACAAGTGCATCGACTGACATCATGTATGTTTGGTGAGGTCAGTTACAAAAAAGTGACGCCATAAGCTCCTGATCAGGAACCTTGGCCGTCGGCGATCGCGGAGATGCAAAGGCGTCGTACTCGCGTAGGCAACCCGGCCTCCGCGCACTTTGCCAGGGCAGGCGGACAAGTTCCTGGCGAGATGTTTTCTTACCGCATTTGAACGGGCTCTCAGAGTTTTCTGGTACGGATGATGGCGCCGTTATGGCTGAAGCGTTTGACCAAAGCGTGGCCTTCTATCAGACAAATTGTTTTCCCGACACTTCGATCCACATCGTCGATAACCGTATTGACAGCCAGGCTGCAAAGCTTAATAGTTCGGTTGATGAACGAATTAATACAGGAACGCCATGAGCGGCAAGATACAGATCTCGCGTCACTTTTCGTTGCGCTCGGTGATGGAAGCTATCATTCACCAGGGGCCGATCTCACGTGCAAGCATCGCCAAGCAGACCGGGCTCTCCAAACAGACGATCTCCGAGATCGTTCGCGATTTGGAAGCTGATGGCCTCGTGTCGGTGACTGGTCGGACGAGCGGCCATGTGGGCAGGACCGCCGTCACTTATAAGATTGTCCCCGAAGCGGGATATATCGTCGCCGTCGATCTTGGCGGAACCAAAGCCCGCGTCGCGATTGCCGATCTTTCCTGTCAGATACTTTCGGAGGAAGTAGCGCCCACCGATCACCGCGGCGGCCATGAACTCATCGCTCAGATCGCATCGTTGAGCCTGGCCATGACCAAAAAGCTGCGCATTCCCAAAAAGCGCTTGAAGCTCGCTGTTTTGGGGGTGCCGGGTGTGCCCGGCGATGAGGGCGACGTGCTAATGGCACCCAATATTCGAGGGTTCGATCAGATCAATGTTGCTGACGCCCTCGGCCAGCAACTTGGCATTGATGTTATCGTCGAGAACGACGTCAATCTTGCAGCCTTTGGCGAACGTTGGTTGGGACACGGCCAAGGCGTTGACGATCTTGCTTTCATTGCGCTTGGAACCGGGATCGGGGCTGGTCTCATGCTGGGCGGCGAGCTCGTGCGCGGCAAAACTGGAGCCGCAGGCGAGATTGGTTATCTGCCGTTTGGCGCTGATCCGTTTGAGCCGGAATCACGGCGGGCGGGCGCTCTCGAACGGGCGGTCGGAACCAGCGGGATCATGGGCCGTTACAGAGCCTTGGCTGGCGTGAAGAAAACCGTGCCCGAGATTTTTGATCTCGCTGAGGAGGCGGACCAGGCCGCCCTACAAGTTCTCGACGAAACCGCCAGAGACCTCTGCCGGTGCATCCATGCAGTCTGTTCGGTGATCGACCCTGAGTTGGTTGTCCTCGGTGGATCGATCGGCCAGCGCGTCGAACTCGTTTCGCGGGTTCGAGCCCTCATGCCGCTTTGTCGCACAACGCCCATTCAGATCGAAGCAAGCTTGCTGAATGCTCGCGCATCACTGATCGGTGCGGCCGCCATTGGCCTCAACTACCTGCACAATAGTCTGTTCGGTACTGAAGCACCGACCGGCCATATCTCCCTGCCATCGATGCGTACATCAATGGCCTCGGAGGCGACGGAATGACATTTGATCATGATCTGATCTCAAGATTGCGCAGCCTGCTAGATGATGAGGTCGCGGTTGATCTATTGCGACAGGCTATCGGCTGCGAGAGCATCACCGGCAATGAAGCAAACTTCGTGACGTTTCTCGAGGCAGAGATGGCAGGCCTTGGGCTGGCATCACTCGAGAAGAAGGATTTTCTTCCGGGCAGGCCGAATATATGGGGTACGCGCAGAGGCCGTGGCAACGGCCGGCACCTCATGTTCATGGGACATACCGATACGGTGCATGTAGACGGCTGGGCGGAGAAATGGGCGGGCACGGCACGCGCAGATCCATTCGGTGCTGCGCAGATCAACGGCAGTATCTGGGGGCGTGGTGCGGGTGATCTGAAGGCCGGGATTTCCGCCAGCCTGATGGCACTCAAGCTGCTCGACCAGGCCGGCATCGCGCTCGAAGGTGATGTCAGCTTTGCTTTTGTCGGTGATGAGGAAAGCGGCTTGCCCGGCACCGGCGTCAGTGCCGGGGTGAAACAATTTTCGCAGTTGGCGAAATCCGGCCTCGCACCGAAGCCGGATTTCGCCATCTATGTCGAGCCGACCAAACTTGCGGTCTATCCGGCGCAGATCGGCTTTTTCATCGCCGACGTCGAGATCACCGGCAAGACCGCCTATTTCGGCGTGCCGGAACTTGGGCGCGATGCGCTGAAGGCCGCGCACAAAATCCTGTCCGCATTGTGGGCCCATTCCGATGAACTCGGTCGCATGGCTGAGCATGACCTTGTCGGCAGGTCGTTCCTCCTTGTGACCGAAATCAAAGCCGGCGGCTATATCGCAGTTCCCGGTGGCTGTTCCCTGTCATTGATCCGCAAGCTGCGTCCCGGTGAAGATCTCGATGATGCGGCCGGCGCCATGGAAACGGTGATCCGTGCGGCTGTTGATGATCCTGAGGTCACGGTGGAGATCGCCTATCCGGCCGGACGCGATCATCGCTTGGGCGGGTCGCCGGTCGCGATCGATCCGAACCTGCCGGAGGTCGCTAATCTCAGTGCCTGCCTTGATGCAACGCTTGATGGACGTGGCAAGATCGAAGGGGCGCCTTTCTGGTCGGAAACATCGTTCTTGATCAATGAGATCGGATGCCCCGCGGTCTATTGCGCGCCGGGAGACATCACGAACTGTCACACATTGGAGGAACGGGTCAGCGTCGAGGAGTATCTGGCTGGAATCGTTGCCTTTGGCGCCTTCATGGCGAACTACTGCGGCATTGCCGAGGGCTGACAAACAACAACAACCAAGGGAGATTTATCATGCGAGCCAAGACAATCTTCAAAGCTTCGAGCACCGCATTTTTTGCCCTGGCTCTGGCTCAGACGGCGCCTGCTTTGGCCGAAACGGTCGGACCGAACGGTGAAAGCGCCGTACCGTCCAGTAATGTCGTCGTTTCGGACGATGGCGCCGCCACGCTCAAGGAAGGTGGTCACAAAGCCGCGCTTCTCTGGCACACCTCGGCCGATTTCGTGAATGCGGTGACCGCAGGCGCGACCGATGAATTCGAGCGTCTCGGCATCGAGGTGGTCGCAACCACGGATGCCGGCTTCGATGCGGCCAAGCAAAAAAGCGACGCCGAGACGGTGATGGCGCAGGAGCCGAGCATCATCCTCACACTACCCCTCGATCCGGTGACCTCGGCGGAGGCCTTCCGCGAGGCGAGGGAGGCAGGCGTCAAGCTGGTGTTTCTTTCCAACCTGCCGAAAGACTATCAACACGGCGCCGATTATGCGGCGATCGTGACCGACGATCTCTTCCAGATGGGCAAACAGGCGGCCGATGCGCTTGCGGAGGCCATCGGCGGGAAAGGTGAGGTTGCCTGGATCTTCCACGATGCCGACTACTACGTGACCAACCAGCGAGACAACGCGTTCAAAGCCACGATCGAGAACGACTATCCGGATATCTCGATCGCGGCCGAGCAGGGCATCAGCGATCCCGCCCGCGCCGAGGAGATCGCGAACGCGCTTCTGACCCGGAACCCGGATCTCGACGGGATTTATGTGACCTGGGCCGGACCCGCCGAAGGCGTGCTCGCGACCTTGCGCGCTAACGGCAATAGCGACACCAAGATCGTCACCCTCGATCTCAGCGAGCCGATCGCCCTCGATATGGTCAAGGATGGCAATGTCGCGGCGATCGTTGCCGACAAGGCCTATGAGCTCGGCCGGGCGATGGCAGCGGCCGGCGCCAAGGCGCTGCTCGGCGAGGAGGTGCCGCCCTTCGTCATCGCACCCGCCATCACCGTCACCAAAGCCAATGTGGCCGAGGGCTGGCAGGACTCGTTGAACCGGGACGCACCTGCGAGCGTACTCGACGCCGCCCAATAGCGTCCAACGCGCCTCGGGGTCGCCTTGGCGGTCCCGGGGCCAACAAGGGCTCCGCCGGACGATGGCTATCGCTGATCGCAATACGAAGATGCCGAAGGCGGATCGCCCGGTCCGTCCGCGCCGCCATATCGATCTCCAGCCCTATGTCGTCTATCTGGGTTTTCTCGCCATCTTTTTGTTTTTTGCGGTGACGCTATGGGACGACGGCTTCCTTACCCAGCGCAACCTGACCAACATCATTTTGCAAACGGCGCCGGCGACAATCATGGCGGTGGGCCTGGTTTTCGTTCTCTCTGCCGGCGAGATCGATTTGTCG
This sequence comes from Geminicoccaceae bacterium, assembly GCA_051010395.1. Lineage (GTDB taxonomy): Bacteria > Pseudomonadota > Alphaproteobacteria > Geminicoccales > Geminicoccaceae > JANQPX01. The sequence continues at coordinate 18,714 of JBPCVQ010000118.1, forward strand.
TTTGGCTCGATCGTTGCGGTATCAGCGCTGGTCAGCGCTGTGGTGTTGCGTGAGCATCATCTGATTCTGGGTGTCACCGCCGGCCTAGCCGCTGGAATCGCCATCGGCGCTGTGAATGGGCTCTTGGTTGCCTATCTTCGCTTGCCATCGTTCTTGGTGACATTGGCGACACTTGGCCTGTTCGCAGGCGTAGCGCGTACACTCACCGACCTCAGATCGATCCCAGTGATCAATGACGGCTTCACTGGTTTCTTCGGCTCGGGCCGGCTGTTCGGCATACCGTCCCTGGTGCTTTGGACGATCATGGCCATAGTGCTTGGCCACTTCGTCTACCGCCACACCCGGTTCGGCGCTCATGTTCTGGCAACTGGCGACAATGCACGGGCAGCGCTGGTGTCGGGGATCAAGATTGCACGGGTGCGTCTCGCCGTGCTGATGCTGAGCGGTGCCTGCGCGGGACTTGCCGGCCTTCTCTATGCCGGTCGTCTGCAGGCGGCGAAATACACCCTCGGCGAAAGCGACCTGATGACCGTGATCGCGGCCGTCATTGTCGGCGGCACCCGGCTCACCGGCGGCAACGGGTCGGTCATCGGAGCGCTTGCCGGCTCCCTTTTGATGGGCATGCTCAACAATGGCCTCATTCTGATGGGCCTCGCAGTTTCGGACCAGATGATCGTCCGGGGATTGATCATCCTGCTCGCGGTGGCCGTGTCACTGCGCGAAGTCAACCGATGAGCTTGGAAGGAGATTTCTGGTGTTTCTCGATGTTCTGAGACGGCGTAATCCGAGCTTTGTGGAAGCTGCGATCTCCTTGCATCAGGCAGGCAAGATACCGGCCAATGCCTATCTCCTCGATCTCGATGCGGTCGAAGAGAATGCAAGGCTCTTTCGAAAGGCGGCGGACAAACATGGGCTCAAGACTTTCGCAATGACCAAGCAAGTCGGACGCAACTCCGGCTTTTGTGCGGCCGTCAGACGGGGCGGGATAGATCGCGTCGTTGCGGTGGACATGGCCTGTGCCATTCCCTGCCGCCGGGCCGGCATGACCATCGGCCATCTTGGCCATCTGGTGCAGGTGCCTCGCCATGAGGCGACGGCAGCCGCATCAGATATCGAGCCGGACTACTGGACGGTGTTCAGCGATGCCAAGGCAAAGGAAGCCGCGGCTGCCGCTCGTACCGCCGATCGGGAGCAGGATCTTCTGGCGCGCATCCAAACCGAGGGCGACATTTTTTATCGAGGCCATGAAGGCGGCTTCGAGGCCGATGACATCGCGGCCGTGGCTGATCGCATGGATGCCCTTGAGGGTGGTCGCTTCGCCGGCATCACGACATTTCCTGCATTGCTCTACGATCACGACACCAAGCAGGTCACGCCGACCCCTAACCTCGCCACGCTGTCCCGGGCGGTGGAGCGACTGGCGAAAGCCGGCCGTCAAGACGTCGAGGTCAACGCGCCGGGCACGACCTCATCGGTAGTGCTGAGCGCTCTGGCCGATGCCGGCGCCACCCAATGCGAGCCGGGTAATGGCCTGCACGGCACCACACCGCTCCATGCCATGGAGGACCTGCCCGAGCGTCCAGCGATGCTCTACCTCACCGAGGTCTCGCACCAGCATAACGATCGGGCCTATTGCTTCGGCGGCGGGCTTTATATCGACCCCGTCTTTCCGGACTATGACGTCAAGGCCGTGGTTGCCGACGCGCCGACAACCGCCGATGAAGCTCTGGCCAGCGTCGAGATCCCACCACCGGCGGCGATCGACTACTATGGCATGATCGACGCCGCAGGGCCCGCTAAACCGAAAGCTGGCGACAGCGTAGTCTTCGGCTTTCGTGGGCAGGCATTTGTCACCCGCGCTTTTGTGGTCGGCCTTGCGGGGGTTGCGGCAGGCGAGCCGAAAGTCGTCTCGATTGAGAACGGTTTCGGGCAGCCCCAGGCCTGGCCTGCATGAGCGTCCCGGTCCTCGAACTCGATCATGTTCAAAAAGCCTTTGGCGGCATCGTCGCCGTCGAGGATTTCTCGCTGGATCTGCATGCTGGCGAGATCGTGGCGCTGGTCGGCGACAATGGCGCCGGTAAATCGACCTTGGTCAAGATCATCTCGGGTGTTCACCCGCCAAGCGCCGGCACGATCCGGCTTTCCGGCGAAACCGTGGCCATGGCAGACGCCAGCTCGGCGCGAGCGCTCGGTGTAGAAGTCGTCTACCAGGATCTGGCACTGGCCGATCAGCAACCGGTCTACATGAATATGTTCCTGGGACGCGAGTTGGTCACCGGACCGTTTCGGCGCCTCGACCGCAAGCGCATGATTGCCGAGACGCAAGCGCTCGTGGAAGCACTTGACGTGCGCATTCCCTCCGCCCGCTCGACGATCCGCGATCTTTCCGGCGGTCAACGCCAGGGTGTCGCGATCGCCCGCGCCACCCATTGGGCCAAAAAACTCGTCTTGCTCGATGAGCCCACCGCTGCTCTTGGGGTTGCAGAAACCGCTAGGGTCGAAGAAATCATCAACGCCTTGCGGGCGCGTGATCTGGCCATCCTGATGATCAGCCATAGCCTCGATCAGGTCTTCCGCCTCGCCGATCGGATTTGTGTCTTGCGTCGTGGCCTCCAGGTCGAGGTGCGGAGAACCGCGGCGACCGATCGTAACGAGATCGTGTCGATGATCACCGGCCTGGCTTGAGCCAAGGGTTCCGCACCAATCGATTAGAGGCTGCCGAAAGCAAAACCCATTTTGATCGAAAGAGTGCGTCTCGATGTCAAAGGCCTATCTCCTGGATCAAGGATCGGCCGATGCCTGCATTGGCAAGGGAGATGCGGAGACAGCTTCCAATAACTGCGAAAGGGTGGTTTCTGTCGCGAGCTCTTCGATGGGAACACCGATCTTTCGACGCCAGTTCGGATAGTCGTCGACCGTGCCCGGCAGATTGGCCTGCTCGCGCGCGCCGACGACATCCTCAAGCTGTATGGCCTTGAGCTTGGCCGGGGTCATGCCGATAAATCGGTGGAAGGCCAGCAGCAGGTTTTCCGTGAGGGCCGCGGGCGGGCGGCTGGGATCGATATCATCAGGCAGCAGCTCCTCAGCGAGGAGAAGCTTCAGCAACTTGATCTTGAGGCCCTCCCGCTCTTCACGGTCGGCAATGAACCTCTCCTGGTCTGGGTAGAGGCCCAGCCTCTCGCGCCAGATCATGTCGTCCCCTTGCCAAAAACCGACAAGCGTCGGCAGATCGTGCGTGCCGATCGAGGCGATGCAGTCTTGCGGATAGGCGGCTGCTGGACGGCAGGCGTCGTTCTCGTCCCGCTCGAAATAGAGGAGGCGGCAGCCGAGAAGGCCGCGCTCGTCGAGGTTTTTTCGCAGCGTCTCGGGCACCGTTCCCAGATCCTCACCCACCACCAGGCACTTGTTGCGCACGGATTCCAACGCGACCAGCCCAAGCAGATCCTCCAGCGGGTAACGAATATAGGCGCCGGGCGTGTCGCCCTCCGCCGGCAGCCAGAAGCTTCTGGCGAGGCCGAGCACATGATCGATGCGAAGCGCACCTGCTGCGCGCATGTTACGGCGGATGAGATCGATGAACGGCCGATAGTGATCGGCCTTGAGTGCTGTAGGCGAGAGGGGAAGCAAGCCCCAGTTCTGCCCCCCAGGATTGAAGTCGTCCGGCGGGGCGCCGATGCGTACGCCGTCGACCAGCACGTCCTGCTCCGCCCAAGCCTCAGCGCCATCCGGAGCAACGCCGACCGCAAGATCGAGATACAGACCGAGCGCACCGCCAGCTTTTTTCGCACTCACCTGAGCCTGGCTGAGCTGATCCCGAGCCACCCATTGCAGGTAGGCGTAGAAGGCGATGCGATCGGCATGCTGGTCGGCGAATGCTTGGACGGTGGGGCTGTCAGGCGTTTGGTAGCCGGCCGGCCAACGCCGCCAATCGGTGACTGACGAGTCGTTCCTCAGCATCCATTCAGAAAGCGCATCGAAGCGAGCATGGTTCTGGAGGGCGGTGCCTTCGGTCTCGCAATATGCGCGAAAGGCGGCTTTTCGCAATGAGTTTTCAGGCAAGGCGGTAAAGGTTTGAAAGAGCGCTTCGAGCACACCGAGTTTGAGCGCCGAAACCTCTTCATAGGCCACCAGCTCGCTCGTGCGCAGACGCTCGAGCCGCGCCTGCGCTTCGGTGCTTTCGAGCATCGCCCTCGCGGCAGGTGACGTATCGAGTTCGGGAACCTTGTCGAGAGCGATCAGGAGCACGTTCGAGAAAAGCCGGCTCGATGGTGAATAGGGGCTGATGCGGTGGGGCTGCGATGGGAAGAGCGCGTGAGTTGGGTTGATGCCGACGAAATCCGCCCCCAATGGCGCTGCCGTCGCGGCGAGATCGGCGAGGTCGGAAAAGTCGCCGATGCCAGCATTCCGGCGGGAGCGAAGACCATAAAGGGGAACCGTCAAGCCTGCCAGACTGCGCGCGCCAACGAGGCATTCCGGAAGAAAGCAGCGTTTGGGCGTGACGATGATCTCGGTCTCGGCGCGTTCCATCTCGTCCAGGACGAGTGTGCAGCGGTGATAGCCCGGCGGCGGCTGGACGGGCAGGGGGAGTGCATAACGCAGCTCGACGATTCCGCGGACGGCGACCCGTTCGGTCATCTCAAGACCGTCGAGATCCCCATCGCCCTCATGCACGACGCCGTCTTCATCGCGGAACGTCCAGGCGAACCGGCTCTTGCCTTCCCGCTGGGTGGTGATCGGAAGCGTCATGCGATCGCGTTCGCGAAGAACGACAATGCTCGGCGTCAGACGGCTCGTCTGTTCGTCGGCGATTGCTTCCAGGCTTTCCTTGATCGCCCGGTCGCTGTCCGTCGAAACGCCCATCGCTTGCAGGAGCGCGCGTTGGGTTTCGGCGCTGGTCTCGTGACGCTTCTGCCAGATGTCTTCGTAGCTCAGCTCGATGTGATGGGCCGCGGCGAGACGATCGAGCGGGGTTCTCCCGGTCATGCAGCTTCATCCAGACGCCAGACCAGCAGGGTGCGCCCTGCAACGTTGACTTGCTTGCCTTCGCAATGTGCCGGCTTCGCGTGCGGCTCCAAATCCGGCTCTCCGGTGTCGATTTCCAGCCGCCAGTTGCGCGTGCCGCCGACCGAGGGCAAGGTGAACGGCACGGCCTCATGATGCGCGTTCAGCATGATCAACAATGTGTCATCAACCGTTGAGCCGCCCCGCGCGTCGCGGCCTGCCAGCATCAGCGCGATCGAGCGCGCCCAGCCATTGGTCCAGTCCGTCCCCGCCTTCTCGGAGCCATCAGGGTTCAACCAGGTGACGTCCTTCAGGCCTTCTGGAGAGACGGTCTGGCCGTGAAGAAAACGTCCGTAGCGCAGCACCGGATGGGCCTTCCGAAACGCGATCAACCGTTTGAGAAAAGCCAGCTGCACCCGCTGCTCGGACCCAAGTTCACCCATCGGCGGGCTCGCCGACCAGCCGATTTCGTTGTCCTGGCAGTAGGCGTTGTTGTTGCCGTTCTGGGAGTTGTTGAACTCGTCGCCTGCGAGCAGCATGGGCGTGCCTTGGGAGAAGAGGAGCGTGGCCAGCATGTTGCGTTTCTGACGTGCGCGCAATTCTCGAATAACGGGGTCGTCGCACGATCCCTCAATGCCATGGTTCCAGCTGTGGTTGGCATCGTGGCCATCCTGATTGTCTTCGCCGTTCGCTTCGTTGTGCTTCTGGTCATAGCTGACGAGATCTCGAAGCGTGAAGCCGTCATGGGAAGTGATGAAGTTGATGCTCGCGAAGGGTTTGCGCCCGCGGTGTTCGAAGAGATCGCTTGAGCCCAGAAGGGATTTTGCGAGGTCGGGCAGCATATCACCGTCACCGCGCCAAAATCGCCGAATGCTGTCGCGATAGCGGTCGTTCCACTCCGCAAAGCCCGGAGGAAACCCGCCGAGTTGATAGCCGCCGGGGCCGATGTCCCAGGGCTCGGCGATCAGTTTTTTCGTACTCAGCACCGGGTCCTGGCGGAGCGCGTCGAAAAATCCGCTGTTCGGATCGAACCCGTAGGTCTCACGTCCGAGCACGGTCGCGAGGTCGAAGCGAAAGCCATCGACATGCATCACCTCCGCCCAATAGCGAAGGCTGTCCATCACCATCTGCAGCACGCGTGGATGGGTGAGGTCGAGGGTGTTGCCGGTCCCGGTGTCGTTGACGTAGTAGCGCGGGTTGTCGTTCTGCAGGCGGTAGTAGCTGGCATTGTCGATGCCGCGAAACGAAAGCGTCGGGCCGAGCTCGTTGCCCTCGGCTGTGTGGTTATAGACGACGTCCAGGATCACTTCGATGCCAGCGTCATGAAAGCGCCGCACCATGGATTGGAAATCGAGGATGCCGCCTTCCCCGAGATAGCGAGGTTCCGGTGCGAAGAAGCCGATGGTGTTGTAGCCCCAATAGTTGGTGAGGCCCTGCTCCATCAGGTGGGGCTCATCGAGAAAAGCCTGGACCGGAAGGAGTTCGATCGCAGTCACGCCGAGCTTGGTCAGATGGTCGAGAATCGCTGGCGCGGCCAGCCCGGAGAATAGACCTTGCTGATCCGGCGGCACGCCAGAATGCGCCATGGTCAGGCCGCGCGGGTTGGCCTCGTAGATCACCGTCTCGGACCAGGGAATGTCCGGCCTTTGATCGTCGCCCCAGGTGAAAGGCGGGCCGGTGACCACCGCTTTGGGCATGGCAAAGGCACTGTCCCGCCTGTCCTGGGAAAGGTCCAGCCTGCCGCTGCCGGCCCGATAGCCCATCAACGCATCCGACCAGCGAAGCCGTCCTGTGATCAGCCTGGCATAGGGATCGAGCAGCAGCTTTGCAGGGTTGAAGCGATGGCCTTGTTCAGGCGCATAGGGGCCGTGTACGCGGTAGCCGTAGAGCTGGCCCGGGCCGATCTCGGGGAGATAGCCGTGCCAGACTTCCTCGGTATGTTCGGGAAGCTCGACCCGCTCGACCTCACGGCCCCGGGGCGAGAACAGGCAAAGCTCGACCCGTTCGGCATGGGCCGAGAACACCGAAAAATTGGTGCCGCCGCCATCGAAGGTTGCGCCGAGCGGATAGGATTTTCCAGGCTGGACAGTGAAGCGCTGTGTGGCCAGGCCGCCTCTCAAGCCGGCCTCACCGAGGCCTGGGCGAGCTTTCGATAGAGATCGGCATAAGCCTTGGCCGGCACCGACCAGTCGACTTTGCGGCTCATGGCGCGCCGTTGCACCTGCTGCCAGCATCGCTGGTCGGCATACAGATCGAATGCTCGTTCCAGTGCGGTGCGCAGCGCACCGGCGCTGTCCGGGGCGAATTGAAAGCCGGTGGCGACGCCATCCGTCAGCGCTGCCTGATTGGCGTCGATCACCGTGTCGGCAAGCCCACCGACCCGTGCTACGATCGGCAGGCAACCATAGCGGAGACCATAGAGCTGGGTGAGGCCGCAGGGCTCGAAGCGGGACGGGATGAGAATAGCATCCGCGCCCGCCTGCATCTGATGGGAGAGCGGCTCGTCATAGCCGAAGACAGCCCCGATCCGCCCCGGATTTTTTCGGACTACGTCGGTGAACGCCGCTTCGAGCGTCGCATCGCCGCTACCGAGCATAGCAAGCTGGCCACCATGGGAGAGGAGCGTCGGCAGCGCTTCCAGAAGCAGATCGAAACCCTTTTGCGAGGTGAGCCGACTGACCACGCAAAAGAGCGGTGCTGCCACATCGGCAACGAGGTTGAACCGCGTTTGCAACGCAGTCTTGTTGATCGCCTTCGCCTTCAGTGTTCGGCTTGAAAAAGGCTGCTCGATGTCGGGATCATCAGCCGGATTCCAGACAGCAGCATCGATGCCATTGGTAATCCCGGTAAGCGCATCTCGCCGTTCGCGCAACACACCATCCAGCCCCATGCCGACGTCCGGCGTACAGATTTCCCGAGCATAAGTTGGGCTGACTGTGGTCAGATGATCGGCATAGCGAAGGCCGCCTTTCAGAAAGCTGATCTTGCCCCAATATTCGAGCCCGTCGAGGGTAAAGGTCGAAGGTGGCAGTTTCAGCGCTCGAAGCTCGGTCGCCGGGAAAACCCCCTGAAAGGCGAGGTTGTGGATGGTGACGACCGTCGCGGGCGGTGAGGCACTGCTGCTTAGATAGACGGGCGTCAGCGCCGCCTGCCAGTCATGGCCATGGATCACGTCGGGTCGATAGCCCTCGATCAGGCCCTGGCCGATCCGGCTCGCAATCCAGGACAAGGCGGCGAAGCGGAAGTGATTGTCCGGCCAGTCCTTGCCGTCCGGGCCGAGATATGGATTACCCGGACGATCGTAGAGATGAGGTGCGTCGATCACGATCAGCTGGGCGCCATCAGGCGCTTTCGCTGAAAGCAGCACAGCTTCCCCGCCGAACAAGTCATTGACCGTTATGATCGGCTCGGCTTGTTTCAAGCCGGTGAGAACCTTGGGATAGCCCGGTAGCAGCGTCCGCATCCGAACTTGTTGAGCAGCCGGCGCCGCCGGTTCGGCAGCCAGCGCTGCTGGCAGTGCGCCCGCGACGTCGGCGAGGCCACCGGTCTTGATCAGCGGGAAGAACTCGGAGGTGATCGAGAGAACCTGCATGTCTCAGCCCGACAGCTTGTCGATCATCGGCTGGGTGATCAGGCAGATGCCGTTGTCGGTGCGCCGAAAGCGTCTGGCGTCCGCCTCCGGATCCTCGCCGACGATGAGGCCTTCGGGAATGGTGACGCCACGATCGATCACCACGTTCTTCAACGTCGCATTCCGTTTGATCTCGACATAAGGGAGAGCGACCACGCCGTCCAGGTCGCTGTAGGAACGGGCGTGGACGCCGGTGAACAGCAGGCAGCGATTGATCCGGCTGCCGGAAACGACGCAGCCGCCGGAAACCATCGAGCTGGTCGCCATGCCGCGCCGGTCCTCTTCGTCATGCACGAATTTCGCGGGCGGCGTAATCTCGGCATAGGTCCAGATCGGCCAGTCCTGATCGTAGAGATCGAGGGCGGGGGTGAAGTCAGTGAGATCGATGTTGGCCTGCCAATAAGCATCGATCGTGCCGACGTCCCGCCAATAGGGCTCATCGGAACCTTCTTCTCCACTCTTGACGCAGGAAGTCGGGAAACGGTGCGCGACGGCTTTGCCGTTTTTGACGAGGTAGGGAATGATGTTCTTACCGAAGTCGCGCGCGCTGTTCGGATCGTCAGCGTCGCGCTTCAACTCCTCGAACATGAACTCCGTGTTGAACACATAGATGCCCATGCTGGCGAGTGCTGTGTCCGGCTTGTCCGGCATGCCCGGTGGGTCGGCGGGCTTTTCCAGAAACGCGATGATGCGATCGTCCTTGTCGATATGCATGACGCCGAAGCCGGTTGCCTCCATGCGCGGCACTTCGAGACAGCCGACGGTGACGTCAGCGCCCGAATTGACGTGCTGCTCCAGCATCAGCTCATAGTCCATCTTGTAGATGTGATCGCCCGCCAGGATGACCATGTATTCCGGGCCGTAGCTCTCGATGATGTCGAGGTTCTGATACACGGCATCCGCCGTGCCCGCATACCATTTCTCTTCGGAGATGCGCTGCGAGGCCGGCAGGATGTCGAAGCCTTCGTTACGTTCGGGACGGAGAAAACTCCAGCCGCGCTGCAGATGCCGGATCAAGGAGTGCGCCTTGTATTGCGTGGCGACTCCGATCCGGCGGATCCCGGAATTCAAGGCATTGGACAACGCGAAATCGATGATCCTACTCTTGCCGCCGAAGAACACCGAGGGTTTGGCTCGCTTGTCCGTGAGTTCGAGAAGGCGGGACCCGCGTCCACCCGCCAGAACATAAGCCATCGACCTTCGCGCCAGTTGTGAGCCCCTCATCTCGGACTTGGCCATCATATGCCTCCTTGATTTCTTGTTTCGTTTATTATTCCAGCTTGAACCAGAGCGTCGCCAACGGCGGCAGGGTAATCGACGCCGAGAACGGCTGTCCGTGGCTCGCGACCTCCTCGGCCTCGATGACACCGAGATTGCCCATACCCGAGCCGCCATAGACCTCCGCATTACTGTTCAAAATCTCCCGCCACTTCCCAGGGGCTGGCAGCCCCAGGCGATACGTTTTTTGCGGCGTGGGGGTGAAGTTGCAAATTACCATGACAGGAGGTGCGCCGGCCTCACCCTTTCGGAGCCAGGCCAGCACCGAATTCTCGGCGTCGTTCGCTTCGAGCCAATCGAAACCCGCACCGTCGCAATCTAACTGATGCAGGGCCGGTTCGGCCCGGTAGAGCTGGTTCAGATCTCGGACGAGCGTCTGTACGCCTCGATGAAAATCGACGTCCAGGAGACGCCAGTCCAGCGAACGGTCGGCGTTCCACTCGGACCCTTGCGCGAACTCCTGGCCCATGAACAGGAGCTTCTTGCCGGGGTGGCCCCACATGAAGGCGTAATAAGCCCTGACATTGGCGAATTGCTGCCAGGCATCGCCGGGCATACGCGCGAGGATCGAGCCTTTGCCGTGGACCACCTCGTCATGGGAGAGCGGCAGCACGAAGTTCTCGCTGAACGCGTAAAGCAGGCCAAAGGTCATCTGGTGATGATGCCAGCGGCGATGAACCGGGTCTTTGCTCATATAGAGCAGAGTGTCGTTCATCCAGCCCATGTTCCATTTGAAACCGAAACCGAGACCGCCAGCATAAGTCGGTTTGGACACACCGGGCCATGACGTGCTCTCCTCGGCCACGGTCATCACGCCCTCATGCTCACCGTAGGCGAGTTCGTTCATCCGTTTCAGGAGGTCAATGGCTTCGAGATTCTCCCGCCCACCAAAGCGGTTCGGCACCCACTCACCCTCTTCGCGCGAGTAGTCGAGGTAGAGCATCGAGGCGACCGCATCGACGCGCAGGCCATCGAGGTGATAGCGATCCAGCCAGAAGAGTGCGTTGGCGTGGAGATAGTTCGCGACCTCCGGACGACCGTAGTTGTAGATCAGGGTGTTCCAGTCCTGATGGAAGCCCTGGCGAGGATCTTCGTGCTCGTAAAGCGCCGTACCGTCGAAGCGTCCAAGCCCGTGCTCATCGGTCGGAAAGTGACCGGGCACCCAGTCCAGCAGCACACCTACACCGGCTTCGTGGCAGCGATCCACGAACCGCGCAAAGTCGGCGGGTTCGCCATGGCGAGCGGTCGGCGCGAACAGGCCGATCGGCTGGTAGCCCCAGGAGCCGTCGAACGGATGCTCGGTGATCGGCAGCAGCTCAATGTGTGAAAAACCCATGTTCTTGACGTAGGGTATGAGCTGATCGCCGAGTTCTTCGTATGACAGATAGCCATTACCGTCGTCGCGCCGCCACGACCCCAGATGCACCTCATAAATCGCGACAGGCGCGTCAGGCGCGGCGTACCCCTGGCGTTGACTTAGCCAGTTGCCATCGCCCCATGAAAATTTCTCAACATCTCGAACCACCGACGCCGTCTTCGGGCGCAGCTCGGCGCCGAAGCCGAACGGGTCGGCCTTGAGCGGAAGGATGTTTCCAGTGCGGTCGCGGATCTCGTATTTATAGGCGACACCGTCGCCGAGGCCCGGCAAAAAAATCTCCCAAACACCCGTGCCGGGATGCAGGCGCATCGGGTGACGGCGACCGTCCCACAGATTGAAGTCGCCGACCACAGCGACCCGCTGCGCATTCGGCGCCCAGACCGCGAAATGAACGCCGCGGGCACCCTCATGCTCGATCACATGAGCGCCGAGCCGCTCCCAAAGCCGTTTGTGACTGCCCTCGCCGATGAGGTAATTGTCGACATCGCCGATCACCGGGCCGAAGCGATAGGGATCGTCGAGTTCCCAGGTGTCATCGCCGTGGGTTGCGCGAAGCCTGTAGGCGAACGGTGGCGTTCGATCCTTGACAGTACCTTCGAACAAACCAGCGTTGTCGATCCGCGTCATCTCGGCAAGCCGTTCGCCGTCGTCAGGACCTATCACCGTGACAATCTCAGCCCCCGGAAGAAACACACGGACCAAAGTTCGGCCCGCCATGGCACATGGCCCCAGGGAGGAGAAGGGGGCGGGGTGGGTGCCGGTGGTGATGGCTTTGATCGTGTCTTTGGAAAGTTTTTCCTGGGTCATGGATCGGCTTCTTTGGCCGGAACGTTCCAGATGTTCTGGGCGTAGCCACGGATGGTGCGGTCGGAGGAGAACCAGCCGGCGTGGGCGGTGTTCAGGATCGCCTGGCGATACCAATCTTCGGACCGGGCATAGCGCCGATCGATTTCCCTTTGGGCTTCGGCATAGGCGTCGAAATCGGCGGTGACCAGGAAGTAGTCATGCTGGAGCAGGCCGTCGACCAGTGGTTTGAAGCGATCGGGATCGTCGGGGGAGAAGACGCCCGCCCTGATCTCGTTCAGCACTTCGCGAAGTGCCGGTGTTGCCCTGACGGTCTTCGCCACGTCGTAGCCGACACGCCTAGTCTCCAGAACCTCGTCCGCGGTCAGGCCGAAGATGACGATATTGTCGTCGCCGACATGCTCCTTGATCTCGACATTGGCGCCGTCCAGCGTCCCGATGGTGAGCGCGCCATTGAGCGCGAATTTCATGTTGCCGGTGCCGGACGCCTCCATGCCCGCCGTCGAGATCTGCTCGGAGAGGTCGGCCGCCGGAATAATCTTCTCGGCGAGCGACACCCGATAGTTCGGCAGGAACGCGACCTTCAGGCGATCGCCGATCAAAAGGTCGTTGTTGATCACTTTGGCGACGTCATTGATCAGCTTGATGATCATCTTCGCGACATGATAGGAGCCCGCCGCCTTGCCGCCGAAAATTTTTACACGCGGCTGCCAGCCTCGCTCGGGATGAGCGCGGATGGCGTTGGCGAGCGCCACCGTCTCCAGGATGTTCAAGAGCTGGCGCTTGTATTCGTGGATGCGCTTGATCTGCACATCGAACATCGCGCTCGGATCGACCGTCAAGCCGATCTCGTCAGCGATGACCGCAGCGAGTGTCCGCTTGTTTGCGCGCTTGACGTCGGCATAGCGTTCGCGAAAGGCTGGATCGTCGGCCATCGGCGCCAGAGCTTCGAGAGCGGGCAGATCGCCGATCCAGCGATCGCCGATGGTCTCGGTGACCAGCGCCGCCAGACCCGGGTTGCATTGCAGCAGCCAGCGCCTCGGCGTGATGCCGTTGGTCTGGTGGCCGATGCGTTCTGGAAACAGCCGATGCAGGTCGGCGAACACCGTTTCCCGCATCAGTTCGCCATGCAGCGCCGAGACGCCGTTGACGTGGTGCGAGCCGAGAAAGGCGAGATGGCCCATGCGCACGCGATGATCACCCCGGTCATCGATGACGGACACCGCCTGCAGGATCTTCTCGTCGGTGACCCCCTTGTCGCTGAGCGCCTGCATCTGGTCCGCATGCAGCGCGTTGATGATCTGCATGTGGCGCGGCAGCAGACGCTCGATCAGCGCCACCGGCCAGCTTTCCAGCGCCTCGGGCATGAGCGTGTGGTTGGTGTAGGCGATGCATGCTCGGGTGACTTTCCAGGCGTCCTCCCAGGACATGGCATGTTCGTCGACGAGAAGGCGCATCAATTCAGGCACGGCGAGGGCAGGGTGGGTGTCGTTCAGTTGGATCGCCGCCTTGTCCGCGAGATTAGTGAGGTCGGGATATTGGTCCAGATGCCGGCGGATCAGGTCCTGCAGCGAGGCCGACGTGAAAAAATACTCCTGCCTGACGCGCAGCTCCTCGCCAATCTCGCTGCTGTCATCCGGATAGAGCACGCGGGAGATGCTTTCCGCCTCGGCCTGATCGGCAAGGGCGCCCAGATAGTCGCCGCGATTGAACTCTTCGAGCCGCATCAGATCCGGCGAACGCGCCGACCACAGACGGAGCGTGTTCACCCGCCTGCCTTTCCAGCCGGCAATCGGCGTATCGAACGCCACGGCAAGGACTTTCTTCGCAGGGTGCCAACGGGCACGGCGTGGCTCATCACTCTTGTCAACGCTGTTGCCCGCGGCAACACCGCCGTAGCCGATTTCGTAGACGACTTCGGGGCGTTCGAACTGCCAGGGATTGCCGAAAGAGAGCCAGTCCTCGGGCTTTTCGATCTGAAAGCCGTCGTCGAACGCCTGGCGAAACAGGCCGTGATCGTAGCGGATGCCGTAACCGAAACCGGCCACGCCTACCGTGCCCATGCTTTCGAGAAAACAGGCGGCTAATCGTCCGAGGCCGCCATTGCCGAGGGCGGCGTCGGGTTCCAGCTCCTTCAGCTCGTCGAGGGACTGACCGTGTTCGGCAAGTGCTTCTTCGCACGTCTCAAGGAGGCCGAGATTGGCGAGGCTGTCGATCAGGAGCCGGCCGATCAGGAATTCCATTGAAAGATAGTAGACCCGCTTTTCTTCGTCTGCGTAAATCTCGCGCGTGCTTTCCATCCAGCGAAGCGTGAGGCGGTCCCGAACGGTGAGTGACGTCGCGATCAGCCAGTCGCGCGCGCTGGCATGTTCCGGGTCCTTGCCGACCGCTGATATCAGCTTGGCGAGGATGTCGGCCTTGAACGCATCCGTGTCTCCTTCGGGAGGCATCTTTGGCAATGGGGTCATGGTCTCTTTCGTCCTCGAACCGTCAGCAGCCGGGAAAGCGGAATGTCTTCCGACCGCTGTTTCCAAATGGCGCTATTGCCGACCGATCCGCAACGGGGAAACCATTCAGGCCGTCGACAAAAGCGCTTCGACCTGATCTCTCGTCGGCAGTGAGGGGATCGCGCCGCGGGCGGTGGTCGTGAGCGCACCGACCGCATTGGCGAAACGGCAGAGTTCGACAAGGGCTTCGTCATCGCCGACAACATCGGGGTTTTTCGCAATACCTTCGAGCAAGCCGGCGACGAAGCCATCGCCGGCGCCGGTCGTGTCCACGGCCGTGACCGGCAGGCTCGGCACGAGCCGTTCGCCGCGTTCGGTCATTGCGATGCTACCCTTCTGCCCCAGGCTCAGCACGACCAGCTTCAGCCCATCATGCCATAGCTCCGAGCGGATGGTGTCGGGCGAGGCGCTGCCGGTCATGAAGGTCAGCTCATCATCGCTGAGCTTCACCACCGCAGCGCGTTTCAAGCCTTCGTGGATGCCTTTTCTTGCCTCAGCCTCACTGTCCCACAGTGGCAGGCGGAGATTGACGTCATAGGAGATGAGTTTCTCGGCCTTGGCCGCATGGTCGGCTGCGAACAGGGCGGTTTCTCTCGGCTGCTCGGCGGCGAGACTGATCGAATCGAAATGAAAGATTTTCGCGCGCTCGATCGCTTCCAGATCGACCTCGTCCGGCGTGAACAGCATGTCTGCGGAGGGATGACGGTAGAACAAAAAATCGCGCTCGCCATCCTTGGTCAATGTTACGAAGGCGAGCGCCGTTCTTGCACTCCCGTCAACCCGCATCGGCGCGACGCCGACGCCTTCGCGCTTGAGCGTGTCGACGAGAAGATGGCCGAACGCCTCGTCGCCGACCTTGCCCATGAAGGCGCTCCGCGCACCAAGTCTCGCCAGACCGACCGCGACATTGGCGGCAGCTCCGCCGGGCGCCGGCTTGAAGGTCGGCAGGTCGGCAAAGTCGAGGCCACTCTCGGTCGGCACGAAGTCGATCAGAAGGTCGCCGAAGCAGACGATGTCAGCCATCATTGATCTCGCAAAAGAGGAGGAGCTAAGTCCGCAAGTCTAGCTATCATTCGATTGAATATAGCGCGCCAGTGTCTTGGTGACACCATCTTGCCAAAGGCTTCCGAGCATCGTCTCGAACGCGCTTCTGAAGTCAGTGCTGTCCGCAAGGTCCCCGAAGATGTCCCGAAGATCCAGGAAGGCACTCGGCGCTGTCCGTGATTTCTGCGCAGCGTCGCGCAGACTCTCAGCTTGCATGTCATCAACATCAATCGTAGCGCCTGTTTCGGTCTCGCCATAGCAGTAACGACACCAAAGGGCACTCTCCAGAGCCAGACCGTCGACGGGCCGTCCGGCTGCCAGCCGGTCGTGGGTGGAGGGTAGGATGAATTTGGGCTGGCGGTTGGAACCATCCTGACAGAGCCTCGGGATCGTGTCCTTGACCTCCGGGTTGGCGAAGCGATGCATGACGAGATCGAGATAGCCGTCGAGGGCAGTGCCTGGAACGGGTGGCACAATGGGGATGACCTCCTCCTGCATCAGCTTTTTGAGGAAGCCGCTGACTAGCGGATGCGCCATGGCCTCATCGACACCGTGGATGCCGAGCAAGGCTGCAGGATAGGCGATCGCGGCATGGCCTCCATTCAGGATGCGGAGCTTCATCAGCTCGAAAGCGGCGACGTCCTCCGTAAAGGTAACGCCGACATCTTCGAAGGCGGGGCGACCGTTGCAGAAACGGTCCTCCATTACCCATTGCCGAAACGGTTCGCAAAAGACCGGCCAGTCATCCTCGATACCGAACTGCTGATGCAGCAGGTCGCGTTCCCGATCGGTGGTTGCCGGTGTGATGCGGTCCACCATGCTGTTGGGGAAGGCAACGTCGCCTCTGATCCAGGCAGCGAGATCGGGATCGGTCAGATCGGCGAAGCCGGCGACGGCATTGCCGGCGACATGGCCGTTGCAGGGAATGTTGTCACAGGACATGACCGTGAAGGGGGCGATACCGGATGCGCGGCGCATCGCCAGGGCGGCGACCAGTGTGCCGAAGACGTGGGAGGGTGTGCCCGGATTGGCGAGGTCGGCTTTGATGTCCTGATGATCGGGATCGAAGACGCCGGTCGCAGGATCGATGCAATACCCGCCCTCGGTCACGGTCAGCGACACGATCCTGATGCTCGGATCGGCAAGCGCCGTCACCATCGAACCTCCGTCCTGACCCACCGGCAGGAAATCGATCATGGCGCCGGTAACGCGCGCCGTGCATGTACCCGCATCGCGCTCGACCACCGTGGTCAGCCAGTCCTGGGCGCCGAGGGCGGTGCGCATGGCGGCATCAGGCGAGCGAAAGCCGGCGCCGACGATGCCCCAATCAAGGTTGCGTCCCGTGTTGAAGAGATCGTCGAGATACACGGCCTGATGGGCGCGATGAAAATTGCCGGTGCCGATATGGACGATGCCTGGGGTGATGTGGTCACGCCGGTAGGCTGGCCGTGCGATCTCAGAGGGCAGATCATCCAACGAGGCGAGGGACAGCTTTCGGGCCATGTCTGTCGCGTTTCCTTATTCGTAGGACGAGCCTATGCCGTCCTCGCCATCGAGCATCCGCGCAGGTGCGCTGCTAGCGCAACGCCATGCCATCGGCGCCGAACCGATGGATCCTGGCAGGGTCCGGCGTCATGAAGACTTTATCGCCGTGGTCGGCCCCGAACTCGCCATCGGCGCGCGCCGTCATCAGGGCGCCATCGTCCATATGAACATGCAGGAAGGTATCCGAGCCCAGATGCTCGGCGACGCCGACCGTGCCCTGCCACTCACCCTTCTCCTTGGAGAGGTTGAGATGTTCCGGGCGGATGCCGATCGTCTTGGCATTCTGTTTCGCAGCGACCTCGCCCTCGAGCAGGTTCATCTTGGGCGAGCCGATGAAGCCGGCGACGAACACGTTGTCCGGGTTGTTGTAAAGCTCCAGCGGCGAGCCGACCTGGGCAACATTGCCGGCGTTCAGCACCACGATCTTGTCCGCCATGGTCATGGCCTCGACCTGATCATGGGTCACGTAGATCATCGTGGTATCAAGGTTGTGATGCAGCTCGCTGATCTCGAGACGCATGTTGACGCGAAGGGCGGCGTCAAGGTTGGAGAGCGGCTCGTCGAACAGGAAGGCGGACGGCTCGCGGACGATGGCGCGGCCAATCGCGACGCGCTGGCGCTGGCCACCGGAGAGCTGTCCTGGACGGCGATCGAGATAGTCGGAGAGGTTCAGGATTTTGGCCGCACCCCGGACCTTCTTGTCGATCGCATCCTTGTCCATACCAGCCATTTTCAGCGGGAAGGCGATGTTCTTGTAGACGGACATATGCGGGTAGAGCGCGTAGGACTGAAACACCATGGAAAGGCCGCGTTTTGCCGGCGGAATGTCCGTCGCGTCCTTGTCGTCGATATAGATGTTGCCGGATGTCGTATCCTCCAGCCCGGCGATCAGTCGAAGCAGGGTGGACTTGCCGCAGCCCGACGGTCCGACGAACACCACGAACTCACCGTCCCTGATCTCGAGATCGACAGATGGAATGACCTCGACGTCCCCGAAGGTCTTATTCACCTTCTCCAGTCTGATGCTACCCATGTCGTTTCTCCAAATCCTGGTCGTAAGACGACTTTATATGTTGCTGCGATCGCCCGATCATTTGACGGCGCCAAAGGTCATGCCTCGGACGAGCTGCTTCTGACTGAACCAGCCGATGATCAAAATGGGTGCCACCGCCATCATCGAAGCGGCGGACAGCTTTGCCCAGAACAGACCCTCGGGGCTGGAATAGGAGGCAATGAAGGCGGTCAGCGGTGCCGCTTCCGATGACGTCAGATTGAGCGTCCAAAACGCTTCGTTCCAGGAGAGGATGATGTTCAGCAGGAAGGTCGACGCGATGCCGGGCAGTGCCATCGGGGTCAGCACATCGATGATTTCCCTCATGAGCGGTGCGCCGTCCATACGCGCGGCTTCGAGAATGTCGCCCGGGATTTCCTTGAAGTAGGTGTAGAGCATCCAGACGATGATCGGCAGGTTGATCAGCATCAGCACGATGACCAAGCCGGTGCGCGTATCCAGAAGGCCGGTATCGCGGAAGATCAGGTAAAGCGGCACGAGCACGCCAACCGGCGGCAGCATCTTCGTGGACAGCATCCACATCAGGATGTCCTTGGTGCGCTTGGTCGGCGAGAACGCCATCGCCCAGGCAGCAGGCACCGCGACCAGGAGGCCGAGCAGGCAGGAGCCGAACGAGATGATGATCGAATTCATCACATGCTTGCCGTAGTCCGAGCGCGTCTGAACCACGCCGTAGTTCTCTGTGGTCCAGTCGAAGAAGAAGAAGCTCGGCGGGCTTGCGACCGCTTCGATCTCGGTTTTGAAGCTGGTGAGGAAGGTCCAGAGAATCGGAAAGAAGAGAACGAACCCAATCGTCCAGCCGATGACGGTGAAGGTCACCTTGCGTTGTGTCGTTACCGCTCGTGCCATCGCTCAACCCTCCCGGGGGGGGCGAACGTCGCCCGACGTTGACGGGGGACCGGGCTGTCCGTGTCTCAGCGCTCCAAGAGGGAGATGAAGGTCGCGCGGCGTTTTCTTGGTTCCTGTGCATTGCATGGCTCAGCTGTCCAGGTTCTTGCCGATGAGACGGATAAGGAAGATGGCGACGATGTTAGCGAGGATTACGGCGACGATACCGCCCGCCGATGCGCCGCCGACATCGTACTGCAACAGCGCCTGCGCATAGACCAGGAAGGCGATGTTGGTGCTCGCCGTGCCCGGACCGCCGGATGTGGTGACCAGAATCTCGGCGAAGATGCTCAAGAGAAAGATCGTTTCGATCAGCACAACCACCGTCAGCGCACGGGCGAGATGCGGCAGCGTCAGGTAGAAGAAAATCGAGACCACGCCGGCGCCGTCCATCTCGGCGGCTTCCTTCTGTTCCTGATCAAGGGACTGCAGCGCGGTCAGAATGATCAGGGTCGCGAACGGCAGCCACGCCCAGGCGACCATGATGATGATCGAGCCCAGCGGCATCACCGTCAGCCAGTCGACCACCGGCAGACCGAGCACCTTCGAGATCCAGGCGAACAGACCGTTCACCGGATGCATCAGCATGTTCTTCCAGACCAGCGCTGACACGGTCGGCATCACGAAGAAGGGCGCTATGACCAGAAGACGGACGATGCCCTGGCCGAACATCGGCTGATCCAGGAGGATGGCCAGAAAAGTGCCGCCGACCACGGTGATCAGCAGTACGCCGCCGACCAATTGGAGCGTATTGCCGAGCGCTTCGAAGAAGACCGGATCGGTCAGAAAGAAGGAGTAGTTGAAGAACCCGATAAATTCGGTTCCCGGCGACAGCAGATTGTAGCGCAGGAACGAGAAATAAATGGTCATCGCCAGCGGGATGATCATCCAGGCGAGGAGCAGGATGACGGCCGGCGACATCATCAGACGCGCGGCGGTTTGTGTCTGCTGAGTGGCCATGTGCCTTCCCCGGGGCGGATATTGGATATCTTCGACGTCGGTCTCTTGGTGACGACCGGATTTTTTTCGAACTGGCTTGGTCGTGATGAAGAATGAGCGGGCCGGCACCGAGATGCCGGCCCGCCATCAAGGTGAAGGTCAGTCGATGTAACCGGCCTTCTTCATCTCACGCTCGGCGAAGGCCTGTGAGTTTTCGAGGGCTTCCTCGACGCTCGCCTGACCGGCAAGGGCGCCGGCGATCTGCTGGCCGACGAAGGTGCCGATGCCCTGGAACTCAGGGATCGCCACGAACTGAACGCCGGTATAAGGCACAGGCTCAAGCGTCGCATCGGCCGGGTTGGCGGCAAGGATCGAGCCTTCCACGGTCGTGGCGAACGGCGCCGCTTCGGTGTACTTGGCGTTGGCGTAGGTGGATTTACGGGTACCCGGAGGTGCTGCGACCCAGCCTTTGTTCTCGCCGACCAGCTCGACATACTCCTTGGACGTCGACCAGGCGAGGAACTCTTTGGCGGCGTCAGCCTTCTTGGAGCTTGCCGGAACGGCGAGCGCCCAGGCCCAGAACCAGCCTGTCCCCTTGTCGGTCACCTGCTTCGGCGCCTGGAAGAAGCCGGTGGTGTCGGAAACCTGGCTTTCATCCGGGTTGAAGATAAAGCCGGCAGCCGAGGTCGCATCGACCCAGGTGGCGCATTTGCCGGTCGCGAACAGCGCACGGTTCTCGTTGTGACCGTTGGCGGATGCACCCGGAGGACCGTAGTTGTTCATCAGGTCGACATAGTAGGTGACGGCCTCGACCCAGGGCTCGGACGTCAGCTGCGGCTGCCAGTTCTCGTCGAACCAGCGACCACCGAAGGCATTCACCATCGGGCCGACAAACGCCATGTTCTCGCCCCAGCCAGCCTTGCCGCGCTGGCAGGTGCCATAGACGCCATTGTCGGGGTCATGCAGCTTGGAGACCATCTCGCCGAACTCGGTATAGGTGATCTGCTCGGAGGGTGCCTCGATGCCGGCGGCCTCGAAAAGATCCGTCCGATAGAAGGTGAACGAGCTTTCCGCGTAGAACGGCACCGCGTAAAGCGTCCCGTTGGCCGACAGACCGTTGCGAACGGTCTCATAGATGTCGTCGTAATCATACGCATCGCCGAGGTCGTCCAGGCCGACCAGCCAGTCCTGAGCGCCCCAGATCGGCGCTTCGTAAGCACCGATGGTGATGACATCGAACGAGCCGCCGCCGGTCGCGATGTCGGTGGTGACGCGCTGGCGAAGCGTGTTCTCTTCCAGAACCACCCAGTTCAGCGTGTGGCCGCTCTGTTCTTCCCATTGCGACGACAGCTCCTGCATGATGATCATGTCGGAATTGTTCACGGTGGCGATGGTCAGCTCTTCGGCGCTGACCAGAGCCGTCGACGCGAGTAACGCGCCGGTAGCAAAGCCTATGGATTTCAGTGACACGGCTAGATGCCTCCTTGATTGGTGAGCATATGTAAAACTCTTAAGCAATTGCTCACACGCTGTTGAAAGATTGTCAAGACGAATCTGATTTTCGCGAGGTTTGCTTCAAATTACAATTACAATCTGACTATCCATGGAAAAGGTGTGGTTAGCGCAGGCTTTGCCATTCTGATGCAGTACTTGGAGGACGTCATGACCGTGTCGGGCCCTTGCGCCAGATCACTCCATGATTGCGCAGGTAGCCGGCTTCTGGTCAAATGCCCGCAACAAAGTCATAATCCAGAGAGAGTTCATGGGTGATCCCGCAGACCAGGGCGACAAGCGCCGAGAGGATGCTGCAAAGGCGGCCTGGCTCTACTTTATTGGCGGCCGTACTCAAGATGATATCGCCAGGCAGCTGGACTTGTCGCGACAAGCCGTGCAGCGCCTGGTGTCCTATGCCGTTAGTGAAAAGCTGATCAAGTTTCGCATGGACCACCCGATCGCCTCTTGCATGACGGTCGCCAATCAGGTGGCGGATCGCTTTGCGCTCGAGTTCTGCGATGTGATCCCGACCGACCGGACGTCACCGGGTTCGGTCAACGGCATCGCCGTTGCGACCGCCCTTCGCTTGAACAGGCTGTTGGCCTCCAAGGCGCCGACCATCATCGGGGTCGGTACAGGGCGAACGCTGCGTGCGGCTGTTGACGAACTGGACGTGTTGGAGCGTCCGCAGCATAAGGTCATCTCCCTGGTCGGCATCATGGCCGCCGACGGTCGCGCCAACCCTTATGAGGTCGCGATGCGCCTCGCCGACAAAATCGGCGCGCAACGATACCCCATGCCGGCGCCCGTCCTGACCGAGACCGTCGAGGAGCGCGACGCCATACAAGGCCAACGATCTTTCTCCACTTTACGCGAGCTGCGCTCCCAGGCCCGCGCAGTCTTTTTCGGGATCGGCGAAATGGCCTGGCAAGCGCCGCTGCATGAAGACGGCTTCGTAAGCGATGCCGAAATCTCGACCCTTATCGAAGCAGGAGCCGTCGGCGAAATCATCGGCTGGCCCTTCGATGCATCGGGCACATGTTTGACGACGGAAATCTGTGATCGCGTGGCCAGCCTCGACCTTGAGATCCCACCACAACGCCTGACCGTCGTCGCTGGCTGCGGGCCGCATAAAGTTCTCCCTCTCAAAGCCGCTCTGGCCGGTGGCCTCGCCTCAGCCCTCATCACCGACGAAGCGACCGCAAGCGAACTCGTGGCATGACCACATCATGGGGTTCCCACCGCCATCACCAAGGTCGACGGTATGCGGTCGGTTTCTGGGGGGCGGGGGAATGTTTCGTGTCTTGTATGTGAGGCTGTCGGTCGCCGATCTCATGCTGCGAAGCGCGAAAGCCTGAAGTCGTGGAGGTCGAAAAGTGGTGTCTTACCCCGGGCTAGGGCCGCCATCGCATGGCCGGCGACCGGGCCGAAGCCGAAGCCATGGCCGGAAAAGCCTGTGGCGATCAGGAGGCCGGGATGGCTGTCGACCGGGCCGAGAACCGGCGTCTGATCAGGCAGGACATCGATCATCCCGGCCCAACGGTCCGCGGGGCGGACATCCCGAAGTTGAGGGTGGAGACGTTTCGCGGCCGTCAGCACATCGTCGAGCAGCTGATGATCCGGTTCGGGGTCGAGCACCCTGCTCGTCTCGAACGGCGTGATTTCGTCTTCTCGCCAGCGCGCCGACGTCGTCAGCTCTTCGAAGAACGGGCGGCCAAAGCGAAATTTGAGCTTGCCGATATTCTCTTTGGCCACCGGCAGAAAGGCTCTGAAATGACGAAAGGCCGCCGGCGTGATGTGGAACGTGGTCGCGCCGGCTTTGGTGACGGTATAGCCGCCGTCGGTGCGCCTGCGGATCGAAGCCTCCTTAGCACCGATGGCGCTTTCGCTGATCAGAGGGGCGGGCGTCGTTCGCTGTACCGATGCCTTCACCGTGAGCTGCGGCAGATCGAGGCCGAGATGGCGCATCATCAAGGAGGACCAGGCGCCGCCTGCGAGCACCACGGTGCTGCACTCGATCGCTCCCCCCTCCGTGACCACACCACTGACCCGCCCCGAGGACATCACGACGTCACGCACAGCGCAGTTTTCGAGGATGACGGCGCCATGGTCGCTTGCCATGCGCGCGAGCGTAGGAACGGCAAACTCGGGTTCGGCCCGGGCATCGCTCGGCGTGGTGAGTGCGCCCTTGAAGCGCCGCCCGCTCTGGCTCAACAATCGGTCTGTCTCTTCGGATGACAGTATCCGGCTATCGAGCTGATGGACCTTGGCGTGCTCCAGCCACGCCTCAAAACGTTGAAGATCCCCATCGGTCTCGGCGAGATGGGTGACGCCGCCGACATGCCAGCCGATATCAGGTGCTCGATTGGCGATGTCCTCCCAGAGCCGAAGGGATTGCACGATCCCCGGTAGCTCGCGTGGATTGCGCCCCTGTTTTCGGATCCAGCCCCAATTGCGCGAGGACTGCTCGCCGGCAATACGCCCCTTTTCGCAGAGCACCACCGGAACCCCGGCAAGCGCCAGATAGTAGGCGGTCGTGACCCCAGCTATGCCGCCGCCGATGACCACGACTTCCGTGGAGGGCGGCATGACCTCGTCCGCGTTCGATCCCATCAGCCAGCTCCCACCGATGCGCGTCGGGCCCCAAGAGGACCTTTCGAAACTCAACACCGCCCTGCCATCAGAGTCCAGCCGGCGAAAAGCGGAATGGTCGTTAAGTTCCGGGGCGGAGATTTCTGGCAATGGGCGTGCTAGCTTTCCTCAACGCATGATTAGAGTGAGGAAGCCAATCCATGCCGTCGACGATGATGTCAGCCATCCGCCGGGCAGAGAAAGCTCTCCGGTTGATCCTCGGCCTTTGTCTGGCGCTCGCAGCCAGCGAGGGCAGGGCGCAGGACTTCTTGAAAGGCCTCGATCTCACCTCGCCCGCAATGACCGAAGCGCAAATGACCCGAGAGGAGGTCGAGGCCGCACTCGAGGCGAGCGACGAGCCGCTCGATCTCACCGGCAAACATCTGAACGGCCTTGATCTCTCGGATCTGGATCTCTCCGGCGTCATCCTTAGATCGGCCAGGCTGAACGGCGCCAACCTCAAAGACGCCGATCTCTCAGGCGCAGTCCTCGATCAGGCATGGATGCTCGATGCCGACCTCACCAATGCCGATCTCAGCGGCGCCCACCTCTTCCAGGCGCAGCTCATCGGGTCCAGCCTGGACGGGGCGGACTTTACCGGTGCCAGGGTCGCCAGCGACCTTTCGAAAACCAGCCTGAAAGGCGCGATTTTCGTCGGCGCCAGCCTCGGTGCCGATATGAAGAACCAGTCCATGGGCCTGATGCGCGGTGTCTTCAGGAAGGCCGACCTCGAAGGTGCGGATCTCTCTGACGCCGATCTCAGCCGGGTCGATTTCGAGTTCGCCAATCTCAAAGGCGCCGATCTCACAGGCGCCAACCTGATGCGCGCCAGCCTCGGCGGCGCCGATCTCACAGGTGCTACTATCGAGGGCGCCAATTTCAACGAGGCGGACGTTGCTTCGGCCAAATTGAAGGAGCTGGTGGGTGCCGAGAGCACGAATCTCGACCGCGCGAGAAACCTGAAGTCCGCTTTCAAGGACTGACGCCCCTTCAAGTAAAGGATCGAGGCCCCGCCTCGCCGCCTCGGCACCTTCACGAATTGACGCGTGGGCGCTACAACGGCGCTCCAACGTCACCGTGAGGCCAGCCCATGATCCCCCGCTATTCCCGCCCCGAGATGACCGCCATCTGGGCGCCTGAAAACCGCTTCAAGCTCTGGCTTGAGGTCGAGATCTCCGTGCTCGAAGCCATGGCTGAGGAAGGCCACGCCCCGGTCGAGGCGGCGAGGGCGGTGCGCGAGAAAGCTAATGCAAATCTCGAAAAGATAATCGATCCTGCCCGCATCGACGCCATCGAGGAAGTCACCCGCCACGACGTCATCGCCTTCCTCACCCATGTCGAGGAGGTGATCGGCGAGGAGGCGCGTTACCTTCATCTGGGCATGACGTCATCGGATCTTCTGGATACCAGCTTCGCTCTCCAGCTCACCCAGGCATCAGACCTCCTGCTCGCCGATCTCGACCGGTTGCTGGCCGCCCTCAAGACACGCGCCTTCGAGCATAAAGACACGATCTGCATGGGCCGCTCCCATGGCATCCACGCCGAGCCGGTCACCTTCGGCCTGAAGCTCGCCGGCTTCTATGCGGAGTTCGACCGCAACAGGAAACGGCTCATCGCGGCGCGCGACGAGATCGCAACCTGCGCGGTTTCCGGCGCCGTCGGCACCTTCGCCCATATCGATCCCGAGGTCGAAGCGAAGGTCGCCGCGCGTCTTGGCCTCCAGCCCGAGCCGATCTCGACCCAGGTAATCCCGCGTGATCGCCATGCGATGTTTTTTTCCACGCTAGGCGTGATCGCAAGCTCGATCGAGCGCCTGGCGACTGAGATCCGCCATCTGCAGCGCACCGAGGTTGCGGAAGCCGGCGAAGCCTTCGGCAAAGGACAAAAGGGCAGCTCTGCCATGCCCCATAAACGCAACCCGATCCTCACGGAAAACCTGACCGGACTTGCGCGCATCGTCCGGAGTGCCGTCGTCCCGGCGCTGGAGAATGTGGCCCTTTGGCATGAGCGCGATATCTCACACTCCTCGGTCGAGCGCATGATCGGGCCGGATGCCACCGTCACCCTCGATTTCGCGCTGCACCGCAGTGTTGGTGTGATTGAGCGTCTGGTGGTCGATGAGGAGCGCATGATGACCAATCTCCAGATGACCCAGGGGCTGGTCCACTCCCAACAGGTGCTGCTCAAGCTGACGGAGGCAGGCCTCGCGCGCCAAACGGCCTATGAGATCGTGCAGCGCAACGCCATGCGCGCCTGGGAGGAGAAGCGGCCGCTCCTGCCGCTATTGCAGGCGGAGCCCGACGTCACCGCGCATCTGGACGAGGAAGCGCTCGCCGGGTTGTTCGACCTCGCGCATCATACCCGTCATGTAAATACAATCTTTGCGCGAATTTTCAGTGCGTAATTCGCCTATTTAGGGTAGATTGACGCTTCGCTGTCGTCATCCCTGCCTGAATAGGAAAATCGTCCATGCGGACTGCCTCCCCCATCCTGGCCACCGTGATCACCATCGGTCTGGCGATGTCGTCAACCGGCCTTGCGACATCCGAGGCGGCAAGCGCGCTCCTGATCGAAGGCGTTTTCAGCGGCAAGGCGCTGCGGCTCGTGGTGGATGAGGAGGCTGCGAAAGCCGA
>JBPCVQ010000119.1:0-11954 GCA_051010395.1 Geminicoccaceae bacterium
TCATGAAGGCCTGCTGGTTCCATCCGAAATCGGGCGAAATCCTGGAACCATTCGGGATCGGCATCAACGAGGTCGTCAACGGCACCAAGGACGCCGAGACCGCGATGAAAGAAGCCGCCGAAAAGGCCAATGCAGCGATCAAGGCCTGAATGAGCGGAAGTTTCCTGGCCGAACGCCGGCGGTTCATCCTCTGGATGCTGCTGCCGGCGGTCGTCTTTCTCTTGTCGCTGACACTGTTTCCCTTCATCGTCGGCGCGTTTTTGAGCCTCACTGACTACTCGCTTCTGGAAAGCGAGGCTTGGTCGTTTCAAGGCTTTTCGAACTACGCCGAGCTGATGGGATCAGCCGATTTCTGGTCGGCCTTTCGCGTCACCGTGGTCTTCACGGTCGCCGCCGTTCTGCTGCAGCTGGCGATCGGTGTGGGCATCGCGGTGCTGCTGCATCAAGAGACCAAAGCCGCTCCCTGGCTGCGCGCCATCTATCTGCTGCCGATGGCGATCACCCCGGTCGCCGCGACCTTCAGCTTTCGCATGATGCTCAATCCCAATCTCGGCGTGATCAACCATCTCCTGAAAACCGTGGGCCTCCCGCCCCAGGCCTGGCTGGCAGCACCGGAACTTGCGCTGCCGACGCTGATCCTGGTGGACACCTGGCAATGGACGCCCTTTATCGTGCTGATCACCGCGGGCGGTCTTGCGGCCATGCCGGACGAGCCCTTCGAAGCCGCAACCATCGACGGCGCCAATGGCTGGCAGAGCTTTCGGCACGTCATGCTGCCGATGCTCCGGCCCTTCCTGGTGATCGCCGTCACCTTCCGGGCGATCGACGCCTTCAAGACCTTCGATATCATCTTCGTGCTGACCGGTGGCGGCCCCGGCATCACCACCCGCTCACTCAACCTGCTCGCCTATAATCAGGGCATCAAATTTCTCTCGATGGGCTATGCCGCCGCGATCACCATTTTGATGTTGATCGTCACCGTGGTCGCTTG
The DNA here is from genome assembly GCA_051010395.1 of Geminicoccaceae bacterium. Taxonomy (GTDB): domain Bacteria; phylum Pseudomonadota; class Alphaproteobacteria; order Geminicoccales; family Geminicoccaceae; genus JANQPX01. The sequence continues at coordinate 992 of JBPCVQ010000119.1, forward strand.
CCAGATCTTCTTGCGAAAAACAGAGATGTTCCGGCTGAGCGCACCCTCATGACGACGCTCATCCGCCGGCTCATTCTGTTCTTGTTCGCGCTCTGGTGCGTGTTTCCGATCTACTGGCTCTTGAACACGTCACTCAAAACCGCGCGAGATGCTATCGCCCGGCCGCCGCGCTTCATCTTCACCCCGATCTTCGACAACTATCAAAAGGTGCTGCAGGAATCCGATCTCTGGGCATTTTTCCTGAACAGCACGATCGTCGGCCTCGGCAGCACGGCGGCAACCCTCGCCGTGGGCATACCGGCCGCCTATGTGCTCGCGCGTTTTCCCTTCCGCGGCAGCGCCGATGTCGGTTTCTGGATCCTGACCACGCGCATGACGCCGCCTGTGGCGATGCTGATCCCATTCTTCGTCATGTATCATCAGCTCGGCCTGCTCGACACGCATATCGGCGTCATCATCGTCCATGCCGGGCTCAATCTCTCAATCGTCGTCTGGATTCTACGCGGTTTTTTTCAGGACGTGCCGCGCGAGCTGGAGGAAGCGGCCTATATCGACGGCTGCACCTATTGGGGAGCGTTCACCAGAGTCATCCTTCCCATCGCCCGCCCCGGCATCGCTGCCGCGGGGATACTCACCTTCCTCTTCAGCTGGAACGAGTTCCTGTTCGCTCTCGTGCTCGCCGACAGCAATGTGCGGACCGTACCGGTCGGGCTCTACGGCTTCGTCGGCTACCAGCAGATCCGCTGGGGCGAACTCTCGGCATCCGCGATGATCATGCTGGTGCCGGTGCTGCTCTTCGTCCTCTTTTTCCAGCGATCGCTGATCCGCGGCCTGACCTTCGGTGCCGTCAAGGGATAGCCGAGTGCCGGCCGCAGGCCAATGATTGACGCGTAAATTCCCGGCGCCCGGCCCGCCTCATTGAGGGGCAGGCTCAGCGTGCCCTTCGGCGTTTTTGAATAATCTCACCGATGATGGAAACGGCGATCTCCTCCGGTTCGATGGCGCCGATGTCGAGGCCTGCCGGTCCGTGAAGGGCCTGTTTTCGCCGGGCCGAGATATCCTCGCCGATCCGATCGAGCAGGACGCCGATTTTTTTTCGACTGCCGATCATGCCAACATAGCCCGCCCTTGATCGAAGGGCAGCTTCGAGAGTCTGGCGATCACCTTTCCCCTGGGTGGCGACGACGACGGCGTCCCGCTCAAGAAGATCGAGATCGGCGAGATCATCGGTGGTTGCCTGCTCGCGTGTCGTGGTCTCGGCGCCGATCGCCTGGCCAAGCCTGGTGAGCGCTGCTGCGACCGGCGAACTGCCAAGGATAAGGAGACGCATGCGCTGACGGGTCGGCTCCAGGAAGAACTCCACGGTACCGCCGCTCGGGCAACTGGAACCGTGGAGCTCGACCCCGTCCTGATCAGTCAAAGCGGTCGATGCAGTCGATGCGTCGACCTCGTCTTTAGGCTTGACCCGTATCAGGCGAGGTACACCGACGGTCAGGACCTCGAGTGCCGCTTTTCGAACGGCGCCCTGGACACAGCCGCCGCCGACAAAACCATGGAGGACGCCATCGGCCGTCACCACCGCCTTGGCGCCGGCTTTGGCCGAGGTCGCGTTCGCCGTTCTTACGATGGTGACCACGCAGAAATCCTCGCCGCGCTTTCGAAGATCGTCGATCAGGCGAAGTGTGGCATCGAGCGTGAGGCTCATTCGATCACCCTCTACAAGCGCGCCAGATCGGCTTCGATCGACGCCAGCGCTTCCAGCGTGTGGGCGGCGGCGAAGTGGTCGATCAGCGGCATGGCGGCGACCATCGCCTTGTTGATCGGCTCATAGTCCCGCCAGCCCAAGAGCGGGTTCAACCAGACGAGACGTGGCACGCGTTTCTTAAGGCGCGACAGCGCGTGAACGAGGTCGTCGCACGACCCCGTGTCGTAGCCGTCGGAGAGGATAATGAAGACGGTGCGGCTGTTGAGGGTGGACTTGGCGTAACGGTCGTTGAAGACGTCGAGGCAATGCCCGAGCTTGGTGCCGCCGCCGAAACCTTCGGCCATGAGGGCGAGCTTGCTCATCGCCCGGATTGAGTCACGATCGCGGACCGCATCGGTTACCCGGACGAGGCGCGTGTGGAAGAGGAAGGCTTCAGTCTCCAGCCAGCTGCACACCAGACCTTTGACGAATTGCAGGAAAAAGCGGCTATAGGGCTGCATGGAGCCTGAGACGTCGAGCAGCACGACGAAACGGACGGGACGATCGGGGCGCGCTTTCTCCACGATTTTAACAAGGTCGCCGCCTGCGGACAGGTTGGCGCGGATGGTACGGCGAAGGTCCGGGCGCGGGCCGCGTTTTTGCAGACGATAGCGACGGGACAGGCGATAGCGGATCGCCGAGGCCAGGCGGTAGGCGAGGAGTTCGGCTGCCTTGATATCGTCGGGGTCGCTGACATGGCGAAGGTCGGTCCGCTGCAGGACGCTTTGCGTGGTCGCAATGAGGCGGCCTCGTCCGGGCGTCGCATCGGCGTCAGTATCGTCGACGGCTTCCTGTCGAGCGCTTTGCCTGGCCGATCGGTTGTCGCTCCGTCCGTCGTTGAGATGGTCTTGCCAGATGTCGGGATGCTGCTTGCCAGTGGCGCTGCCGGGCTTGGGTGTTCTTGCACGCTCGCGGACCCGGCCCCGTTTGAACCAAAAAGCCTCGAACAGATCGTCGAAGCGCTCCCAGTCTTCTTTCTTCGAGGCCAGGAGACAGCGAAGACCAAGCCTTGCGCGATCGGGCGGCAGCCATTCGCTATCGGCAAGTAGGGTGAGTGCGGCTTCGGTTTCCTTCGGGCCGGCCGAAAAGTCATTGGCGCGGAGATGATCGATGAAACCAGTCATGCGTGCACTCGGCGCCATGGTCGCTGACGTCGTCATCAGGCTGCTTGGCCTGCGAGCCGGCTCACAACCTCAGCCGTCACGGCCGCCTGATCCGCCTCGGTCTTGAGGAGGCAGATCAACGTCTGGCGAAGGGCCTCCGGTTCGCCATCCAATGATCGGATATCGAGCCCGATCAGCGCCGCCGCCCAGTCCAGAGTCTCGGCGATGCCCGGCGTTTTCTCCAGGTCTTCTTTACGCAGGGTCTGGACGAAGCGCGTGATCTGCTCGGCCAGCTTCTGATCGATCCCCGGCAGGCGGCGCTCAACAATCTGACGTTCCCTGTCCGCATCGGGAAAGTCGATATAGGTGTAGAGGCAACGGCGACGAAGGGCATCGGAGAGCGCGCGGGTGCCGTTGCTGGTGAGGATGACGGTCGGGATCGAGACGGCTTTGATCGTGCCGAGCTCGGGAATGGTGATCTGAAAGTCGGCAAGGATTTCGAGAAGATAGGCCTCGAACTCCTCATCCGCACGATCGATCTCGTCGACCAGCAGGACCGGAGGCTGGTCGGCCGAGATAGCTTCAAGAAGAGGCCGCTTCAAAAGGAATCTTTCGGAAAAAATCTCGGCCTCGATCTCGTCGGCGGCGCGCCCGCCCTGCTCCTGGGTTTTGATCGCGAGGAGCTGGCGACGGTAGTTCCACTCATAGATGGCCTGATTGGCATCCAGCCCCTCATAACACTGGAGCCGGATCAAATTGGTATCCTGGACCGCGGCAAGCACCTTGCCGATTTCGGTCTTGCCGACGCCGGCTTCGCCTTCGAGCAGCAGCGGGCGGCCGAGCTTCAGGGTAAGGGAGAGAGCTGCCGCCAGCGTCTCGCCAGCGATATAGCCGGCACCTGCCAGGCGCTCTTGGAGATCGTCGATGCTGTTCATGGTCAGGAAGATGGGCCCGGTGTGGTCAGCAATCCAGATTGGGCAATCCAGCGCACCGGGCCCCTCCTCTCCCCCTAGCCGTGCAGCCCGAGCCGCTCGGCTGTCTGCCAGACGCGCCAGTGATCATGGGGCATCTGGGTGTGGGTCAGCCCGAGATGGGCAAAGGCATCATTGATCGCATTGGAGAACGCCGAGACACCGCCGACATTCGGGCTCTCGCCGACCCCCTTGGCGCCGATCGGATGGTGCGGCGACGGCGTGACGGTATGATCCGTCTCCCAAACCGGCGTCTCCACAGCAGTCGGCAGAAAGAAGTCCATAAGGCTCGCCCCCCTTATGTTACCGATGTCGTCGTACGACAGCTCCTGGCCCATGGCGATCGCAAGCGCCTCGGTGAGGCCGCCATGGACCTGGCCTTCGATGACCATCGGGTTGATGCGGGTGCCGCAGTCATCGAGAGCGTAGAAACGTCGGACATCAGTGACGCCGGTGTCGACGTCGACGTCGACCACACAAACATAAGCGCCGAAGGGATAGGTCATGTTGGGCGGGTCGTAGTAGCTGACCGCCTCGAGGCCGGGCTCCAGGCCTGGGATCGCCTGGTTGTAGGAAGCAAAGGCAATCTCGGCCATGGTCTTGGCGCGCTCGGGGTTGCCCTTGACCTGGAAACGGTCGACGTCCCACTCCAGATCGTCGTCATGCACTTCCAGGAGATAAGCGGCGATCATCTGGGCTTTGGCGCGGATTTTGCGCCCGGCCATCGCGGTGGCGGCGCCGGCGACCGGCGTCGAGCGCGAGCCGTAGGTGCCGAGACCGTAGGGCGCCGTGTCGGTATCGCCCTCCTCGACGGTGATTTTTTCGGCGGGAATGCCGATCTCGGAGGCGAGGATCTGGGCGAAGGTGGTCGCATGCCCCTGACCCTGGCTGATGGTGCCGAGGCGCGCGATCGCCGAGCCCGTCGGGTGGATGCGGATCTCGCAGCTGTCGAACATGCCGAGCCCGAGGATGTCGCAATTTTTCACAGGGCCTGCACCGACGATCTCGGTGAAGAAGGCCAGGCCAACACCCATGAGCGATCTCGTCTCGCCGCGCTCGAACGCCTCCCGATTGACTGTCTGCTCGTCACGCAGCTTTTGGTATTCGACCGTAGCCAGCGCCTTGTCCATCGCGGTCTGGTAGTCGCCCGAATCATATTCCCAACCCAGGGCCGAGGTGTAGGGAAATTGCTCGGGTTTGATGAAGTTTTTGAGGCGAAGCTCGGCCGGGTCCATCTCCAGTTTTCGCGCGAGCACGTCCATCATGCGCTCGATGAAATAAGAAGCCTCGGTCACGCGGAACGAGCAGCGATAGGCCACCCCGCCCGGCGCCTTGTTGGTGTAGACCCCGTCCACCCCGACATAGGCGACCGGGATGTCATAGGACCCGGTGCAGATGTTGAAGAAGCCGGCGGGGAATTTTGTGGGATCAGCGCAGGCGTCGAACGCCCCATGGTCGGCGAGCACATGACACCAGAGGCCGGTGATTTTGCCGTCCTTGGTGGCAGAGATCTTGCCGGACATGTGGTAGTCACGGGCGAACGCCGTGGCCGTCAGGTTCTCGATCCGGTCCTCGACCCATTTGACCGGAACGCCGGTCACGATCGAGGCGACGATCGAACAGATGTAGCCCGGATAGACGCCGACCTTGTTGCCGAAACCACCGCCGATATCAGGCGAGATGATGCGGATATTGTGCTCGGGGATGGTCGAGATCAGGGACGCGACCGTGCGCACCGCATGGGGTGCCTGAAAGGTGCCCCAGACCGTAAGCTTGCCATTCACCTTGTCCATGGAGGCGACGCAGCCGCAGGTCTCGAGCGGACAGGGATGCACACGCTGATAAGTGATGTCCTCCTCGGCTAGGATTTCGCTGTCGGCGAGCGCCTGTTCCGTGCCGGCCCTGTCACCAGCGTCCCAATAGAAGATGTGGTTGGCGTGCTTTCGAGCCCCATGCGCGCCTTCCATCTTGTCGGCGATGTCTTCCCTCAGGACCGGCGCATCCTCATCCATGGCTTTTCGCGGATCGACCAGGGGTGGCAGGTCCTCATACTCGACCTCGACCAGCTCGACGGCATCGGCAGCAGCATAGCGGTCGGTCGCCACCACGAAGGCGACTTCCTGGTTCTGGAAGAGCACCTTCTCATCGGCGAGCACCGCCTGCACGTCACCGGCGAGCGTCGGCATGTAGTGGAGGTTCAAGGGCTTCAGGTCCGCTGCCGTCAGAACGGCTTTGACACCCGGAACCGCAAGCGCCGCGTCGGCGCTGATCGATTTGATGCGGGCATGGCCGTAGGGCGAGCGGACAAAGTCGCCAAATAGCATGCCCGGCAGCTTGATGTCGTCGACATAATGGCCCTTGCCCTGGGTGAAACGGGCATCCTCGACACGCTTTCGCGAACAGCCGAGACCTTCGAGCTTCACGGTGCGCTCGGCCGAACTTGGTGTCTGATCGTTCATTCCGCCGCCTCCTTCGCCGCGTTCAATTCGGTGGCTGCGGCCTGAATGGACTTCACGATGTTCTGATAGCCGGTGCAGCGGCAGAGATTGCCGGAGATGCCGTAGCGAATGTCCTCCTCGGACGGGGCAGGATTGTCCTGCAGCAGCCGATAGGCGCGCGTGATCATCCCGGGCGTACAAAAGCCGCATTGCAGACCGTGATGCTCGCGAAAGGCCTCCTGCAGCGCATGCATGGTGCCGTCGGGGTTGGCGATGCCTTCGATGGTTGTGACATCGCTGCCATTGGCCTGGGCGACGAACACCATGCAGGACTTTACGGACTTGCCGTCGAGATCGACGGTGCAGGCGCCGCAATGGCCGGTATCGCAACCGATATGCGGGCCGGTCAGGTCCTGCTGCTCTCGCAGGAAATGGATAAGCAGAGTCCGGGGTTCGACAAGCTCTTCCACCGCCTCGCCGTTGACCGTCATTTTGACATGCATCTTGGCCATCAGGCGGCTCCTCCGGTTGCGCGGCTCTTCGCCTGCTCGATCGCACGGCGGACCATCACGCCGGCGACCTTGATGCGAAAGGCGGCGGGGCCGCGGCCGTCTTCTGCGGGCGAGGTGATCGCTTCGGCCGCCTGGACCGCGGCATCGATGGCTGCCTTGTCGAGCGCGGACCCGCGCAGGGTTTGACTGGCTGCCTCGGCGAACAGGGGGGTGTCGGCGACATTGGTGAGGCCGATCGAGGCCGCCTGGCATTTGCCGTCGGTGATCGAAACCATCACGGCCGCCGCCGCGGTTGCATAGTCACCGATCTTTCTTTTCTGCTTTTGATAGGCGAAGCCGTGACCAGCAGGTGGTGCATCGAAGCGGATCGAGGTCAGGATCTCGTCGTCGTTCAGGGCCGTATAAAAAGCAGCTTCGTAGAAGTCCCGCGCTTTGATTTCCCGTGTGCCGGCGGCACCCTGGACGTGGTACGTCCCGTCGAGGGCTTGCATCAGGGCCGGCATGTCGTTGCCGGGATCGCCATTGGCGACATTGCCGCCGATCGTGCCGAGATTGCGGATTTGCGGATCGGCAATCTGCAGGGACGTTTCGCGCAGGATGGGGCAGAGGCTGGCAAGTTCGTCCGAGGCGATGATCTCAGCCTGGGTGGTCATGGCGCCGATGGTGATGGTGCCGCCGTCGACGGTGATGCCGCTCATCTCATCGAGCTTTCGCAGGTCGATCAGATGCTCTGGGACGGCCATCCTGAGCTTCATCATCGGGATGAGGCTGTGGCCGCCTGCGACCACGCGCGCATCGTCGCCGAGGTCGTGCAAGAGACGGCAGGCATCTGGCAGCGTGTCCGGCAGATGGTAGTCGAAGGCGCCTGGAATCATTCTCTCTCAACCTCCCTGGCCTCGTGTCAAAAAAGCGGCGTTAACGCGGTCCTTAGGGATCAGCAATAGCCGGAGATAGGAGGATTTGGGGACGGGCTTTTCATGGACATCGCTCGCCATGCACGAAATGCGGGCTCACTGCACGAAATGCGATCGGCCGGTGATCAGTTGAGCCCGAGCGCCTTTTGCACGGCCGGGATTTGCGAGCGGCTCACCGGAATTTCCGAGCCGCCGGCCTCGCCGAGCAGGCAATAGCCTTTGTCGCCATCGCGTCTGAAGCCTGAGACATGGCGAAGATTGACCAGAAAGCTCCGATGGGTGCGCAGAAATGGCTGGTCCTTCAAAGCCTTCTCCAGCTTGGAGAGCGGCCAGGGGCAAAAGAGCTCGCTGTCCTGCCGATTGATCAGGCCCGTGTAGTGGCCCTGCGCCCTGATCGCCAGGATCTCGTCCGGCGAGAGAAAGCGCACCGTGTCGTCCCGCTGATAGGGAATGCGCGGCGGTTTCTGTTCGGCCGGCCCGTCGGCGAAGACCTTGGAGAGGGCGGCGTCACGGTCTGAGCGGCGGCCGGTTGTTTGCAACTCGTCCGTTAGCGGCTTGAACGCCTCCCCGGCGGTCGAAAGCTCGGGTCGTCCGGCTATCGGCGCCGCGGAAAATTCGTCGGCGGCGATGCCGATCGGCACGGTCATAAGGAGGAACAGGCCGCAGATCATGAAGGCTGCGAGCGACACGATCAGCGCAAGCATACCGGTCGAAAGGCTGGGTTCCGGAATGATCTCGATGCCGTCGCCGGGAAGGAAGGTCGTCCAGAGCATCGCGGTATAGTGCATGGCGGTGATCGTGAGCCCGAGGATGACGGCGCCGATGAGGGTGAGGCCGAGGGTCCGGCGGTGATAGGCAAGTTCCAGGGCGAGGATGGAGGCGATCACGGCGATGCCGGTCGCCAGCAATACACCGACAGGCTCATATGCGATGATGCAATTGCCGCGGACGGCGGCCATGCCGACATAGTGCATGCTGACGATACCAATCCCGGTCAACATGCCGGCGACCGCAATGCGCAACCGGGTGCGCACACCGAAATGCAGGAGGATCAGGCCGATACCGACCACAAGGATGGCGATGAGGACGGAGATCAGCGTCGGCAGCGCGTCATAGACCAGAACGATGGGAAGCTGGACCGCCAGCATGCCGACGAAATGCATCGACCAGATACCCGATCCCAACGCAATGGCAGCCTTGGCAATCGCCAACCGACGCTCTTCCAAGCCGAGATTGCTGATGCCCGTGGTCAGCCGAAGGCCGGTAAATGACGCCATGATGGCGATCAGAACCGAAGCCAGAACCAAAATGGGATCGTAGGTTACGGTCAGCATCGTTGGAGCGGATTGGCCGAAAGGATGTGATGGGTCAACAAGCTAGCGAATAGGCCAAGAGGTGGCCAGCCGCTAAGTCACCTCGGTGTCGTCTGTTCGTCATTTCCATGCAGATCAGCCGGAGGCCGTCACGGGCAGGTGCCCAAGCCGCCATTCGTCATTTTTTGTCAGGCCAATAAGCATGCCGCTATGATGTGTTGCAGGACGGTGGAGGGCATCAATGCCGAATCGGGGCATGGCGGGTGAGTAAGGTCAATTTCCCAAAATGGCTCGTGAACGATGCCATCGATTCCGGTTTTTCCGCTGGATTGATGCGAAAGGACCTTCACCTCGCCACGGAGCTTGCCGATCGCCTGGGCGTCGACCTGGATGGGTTCGCGCCGATTGCCCATATCTGATTGGAAAGCTCGAAAGGCATTTCAGATGCCGCCGACTTCAATGAGATTACGAAATACGCCGACAAAGAGGTGACGCAATGACCGCGCGCAAGTCGATCTTCGCCAGTGACATGGCCGCTCTCGGTCTGGGCTCCCGTCCGCAAAGCCTGGTCGACAGTGACCTCGTGGATGGCAAAGGCGAGGTGATTTCCCTGGTCGATCCGTTCACCGAGAAGGTTCTGACCGACTACCCGGATGCCGGCGCTGACCTTGCGCGCAAAGCTTGCGAGGCGGCAGAGCTGGCTCAGCGAAAATGGGCCAGAGACTATTCGGCCGCAGGGCGCGGGCAGGTCATGCAGGACATCGCACGCGCCATCCTGGAAAAGGCCGAACCCCTGGCCCGTCTCGAAGCGCTTGTGGCCGGCAAACCGATCCGCGATTGCTGCATCGAGGTCGCCAAGGTAGCGGAAATGTTCGCCTATTATGGCGGTTGGGCCGACAAGCTACATGGCGAAGTCATCCCTGTCCCCTCCGGCCATCTGAACTACACCTTGCGCGAACCCCTGGGCGTCGTCTTTCAAATCACCCCCTGGAACGCACCCATCTTCACCGCGGGCTGGCAGATCGCACCCGCGATCGCCACCGGCAACGGCGTCGTCATCAAACCCAGCGAGCTGACCCCTTTGACGACTGTCGCACTGGTCCGCCTGGCAGAGGAAGCCGGGCTGCCAAGCGGCCTGGTGAATGTTCTCTGCGGTCTAGGCCCGACCACCGGACAGGCGGCCATCAAGCATGAGGCCATTCGAAAAATTATCTTCGTCGGCTCTCCAAAAACCGGGCAGCGGGTCGCCGTCTCGGCGGCGGAGGCCTTGAAGCCGGCGGTTTTGGAACTTGGCGGGAAGTCCGCCAACATCGTCTTTGACGACGCCAATCTGCAGCATGCCTGTCTCGGTACGCAGGCGGCGATTTTCTCCGGCGCCGGACAGAGCTGTGTTGCCGGTTCACGGTTGCTGGTCCAGCGCTCGGTGCATGCAGAATTGTTAGAGATGCTGTCGAACGGCATGAATGCGATCCGGCTCGGCGATCCCCTGGATGAGGCAACCGAGATCGGGCCGATCAGCAATGCGCGCCAATTTGCGCATGTCAGCGGCATGATCGATGGCGCACGAACCGAAGGGGCGAAGGTGCTGACCCGCCAAACCAAGCCGGATGCCGGTTTCTTCATCCCACCAACAGTTCTTCACGGTCTCACAAATCGGGCCGAAGCCGCGCAAAACGAGATCTTTGGCCCCGTGGTCGCGGCCATCCCCTTCGACGATGAGGAGGAGGCCGTTCAAATTGCCAATGATACGCCCTTTGGCCTTGCCGGCGCTGCTTGGACTGGTGATGTCGGGCGCGCGCACCGAGTTGCTGAAGCCGTTCGAGCAGGCACGTTCTGGATCAACAGCTATAAAGCCGTCCACGTCTCATCGCCGTTCGGCGGATCACTCAATTCCGGCTTCGGTCGCTCGAGCGGCACCGACGCGCTCATGGAGTATACGGCTGCCAAGAGCATCTGGCTGGATAGCGC
>JBPCVQ010000120.1:0-7867 GCA_051010395.1 Geminicoccaceae bacterium
ACATGACCAAGCGCGTTTTCAACAGGAACGCTAATTAGGCTTAAATTGTTGTAGTGGGTTCTTATTGAGAGATAAGCATACATCACATTGCTTACTTCTTCCTCGCTCAGCAGACCAATCTTATCAAGCGATGATGTATAAGCGTCATCCATCGTCTTCGTTGGAACGAAGCACCCTTTTGTTTTTTTCTGATCTTCACTGAGCCCTTCCCACTCCTTTATATTTTCAACCAATGAAGATCGGTTGATCCTAAGCTCTTCAACTAGCTGGACCCGCAAGGTCGAGCTAATGTGCCTTCTTTGTTCTCGAACATCACGCCTCCCCAGCCAGGCGTTAACAACCAACGCAAGAATCACACCTGCAAAACCTATAATGCCGACGATTAGGCTCTGGAAATCCTTGATCCAGACCATGCATGTCATGTGTCGAATCCACGTATTATTCAGAAGATTGCAAACATTATTTCTACCAAAAGTATTGATATGTCGCAATCAATTCACGCTTTTTACGATGGCATTTATTGCGGCGATTCTTCCGACAGCTTCGGGTCAAACTTTGAACCCGCCTTCACGAACCGCATGCGTCGGGTTTGTGGTCCCATAGCGGAAATGCAGACTGAGAAGCGGTTCCAAGCAAAGTGGCCTTGAATTCCGCTCGGCCTTGTGGCCTCTCTGACATCATCACCCCAACAAGTTCGAGAGAAATCATGGCCAAAGGTTTTGCCTCCACCGGCGATATGACCGAGAAGACCGTGTCGTTCACCGAGATCGGGGAGGGGCTTTGGGCGTTTACGGCGGAGGGGGATCCGAACACCGGGGTGATCATCGGGGATGATGCGGTGATGATCATGGATGCGCAGGCGACGCCCAGGCTTGCCGATCTGGTGATCGAGAAGATCCGGGGTGTCACCGACAAACCCATAAAGTATGTCACGCTCAGCCATTACCATGCGGTGCGGGTGTTGGGGGCGTCGTCCTACGACGCTGAGCAGGTGATTGCCTCCGATGTCTGCCGGGCGATGGTGGCCGAGCGTGGACAGGAAGACTGGGACAGCGAGTTCGGGCGGTTTCCTCGGTTGTTCGAGGGGCATGAGAGCATTCCGGGGCTCACCTGGCCGACCCAGACATTTTCGAAAAGGATGACCGTCTATCTCGGCAAGCGGCGGGTGGATCTCATTCATCTGGGGCGGGCGCATACGGCTGGGGATATCGTCGCCTGGGTGCCGGATGCGGGTGTGATGCTGACCGGCGACATCGTCGAGAGCAACTCCGCCTGCTATTGTGGGGACGCCCACTTCGCCGACTGGCCGGGGACCCTGGACGCTATTGCTGCCTTCCGGCCGGAAGCGATCGCGCCCGGACGTGGTGATGCCCTGGTGGGGGAAAACGCCGTGAACGACGCCCTCGCCTTCACCCGCGATTTCACCGACAGCACCTACCGCCCCGCCGCGGCCGTCGCAGCGCGCGGCGGCACGCTCAAGGAAGCCTGGGATGCTGTGCGAGCCTCTTGCGATCCGAAGTTCAAGGACGTCGCCATCTACGAGCACTGCCTCCCCTTCAACGTCGCCCGCGCCTTTGACGAAGCCCAGGGCATCGACACCCCCCGCATCTGGACCGCAGAACGCGATCGCCTCATGTGGGACGCCCTCCAGTCATAGCCATGACTGGGGTTACTTGCCTGAGACCGACGGGGGCGTTCGGGTGAATGGGGTAGAGGGCTGTGTTGGAGGGAGCTGTGGGTCGGTGGCGTGAGCTTGCCTGGACGGGATTGAAGTTTCCGCGGACGGTTTGTGCGGCGCAATTCGAACTCGGTGCTGCCGACCACACAGACAAGTCAACGCGACGGCCGCGCCGTCAGCCTTTGATGGCGCCGGCGGTCATGCCCTGGATCAGGAATTTTCTGACGAGGACTGAAAAGATCAGGACGGGGAGCATGACCATGGTGCCGCCGGCGGCGATTTTGCCCCATTCCCAGCCCTCGTAGTTCATGAAGTTGACCACGGCGACGGGGGCGGTCATCGCCTCGGTGCGTGTGAGGATCAGGGCGAAGAAAAAGTCGTTCCAGCTGTATAGAAAGCAAAGGATCGCCGTGGCGGCGAGGCCAGGACCGGAGAGCGGCAGGATGATCTTGGTAAAGCCTTGCCAGAGGGTAGCGCCGTCGATCCAGGCGGCTTCTTCGAGCGAACGCGGTGTGGCGTCGAAGAAGCTGCGCATCAGCCAGACCACCAGCGAGATGTTGAAGGTCAGGTAGATGATGATCAGGCCGGTCAGCGTGTCCAAGAGCTCCATGTGTCGATAGACCAGAAAGTAGGGAATGGTGAAAGCGATCGGTGGGGCCATGCGTGAGGAGAGGATCAGCAGCGAGAGGGATTTTTCCCTGCGCATGGCGGTGCGGGATAGCGCATAGGCGCCGGGGACGCCGGCGAGCATGGCCAGGAGCGTCGAGACGATGCTGGCGATCGCGCTGTTGGTGAAGGATTTCGGGAAATTGCCCTGCCAGAGGGCCGCGTAGTGGTCGAGGGTCGGTGTGAAGAAAACGACCGGCGGCCAGGCGAAGATGTCGCTGTCGGTCTTGAACGACATCATCAATAGCCAAAGGAACGGGAACAGGATGATCAGCACCAGCAGGAGCACGACGACGTGCAGCCAGAATCGGGCACGCTGATCCGCCCTACTCGACATGCTGGCCCCACCCGACCATGCGAATGATCGCCCAGCTCAGCAGCACGGTGAGTGCGACGAGCACAACGGTAATGGCGCTGGAATAGCCGAGGTATGAAAAATTGAAGGCCTGGATGTAGCTGTAGAAGTTGGTGACTTCGGTGACGGTCCCTGGTCCGCCGTCGGTCAGGATGAAGATCAAGGGGAAAGCCTTGATGCTGTCGATCAGGCGAAACAGGCCTGCGACCAGGAGCACACCTTTCAGATAGGGGAGCGTGACGTAAAGGGTGGTCTGCCAGACCGTGGCGCCGTCGATCTTGGCCGCATCGATATATTCCTCGGGCATCATCTGGAGGGCGGCCAGGATCATCAGCATGGTGAAGGGAAACCACTCCCAGGTGTCCGCGATGATGATGGCGGTCAACGCCCAGTCTGCATGGGTGATGAGGGCAGGAACATCCCAGCCAAACTCGAAAAACATCCAGTAGAACGGGCTGATATCTGGCGTGTAGAGCACCTTCCAGATGATCGCGACGACGATCGGCGGAAGCACCATCGGGATAAGAAAGACGGTGCGCAGGGCTTGGAGAAGACGGGAGCTGCTGTTCAGGAGCAGGGCGAAGAGGAAACCCAAAAGCAGCTGCAGACCGACTGTCCAGAACGAAAGTTTTGCTTGAGTCCAGAACGAGTCGTGCAAGCGGCCGTCTTCAAGCAACAGCTGGTAGTTGTTGAGCGGCGTCGAGAAGTTCCAGGCGGTCTCGGGACGGGTCAGATCGAGCGGCGTAAAACTGGTGACGAGCAAATAGACAGTCGGTAGCAGCGTCACCACCATCAGCACGACAAGCGTCGGCCAGAGCAGCCGCATATAAAAATGCTGCCGCGCCAAGAAGTGCTCAGACTCCGGCAGCGTGCCGGACCCGTTGACTTGCTGCACCTGTGTCAGTGTGCTCATGACGAGCTCAGGCGTTGGGCTCGGCAGTCACAGGCAAGTAACCGCCGAGCCCGCGGCTCAAAGGTCTACGCCTGCCTTTTTCAAGTCGGCGATGGCTTCTTCTTGGGCCTGGGCCATGGCGGCGGTGCCGTCCTGCTGGCCCGAGGCGATGCGCTCGATCGCTTTGTTGATCTTGTCGCCCGCCTGCGGGAAGACCGGCACGGTGCGGTACTTCATGTAGCCGGACTTGCCGCCGAGTTCGAGCACCTGAAGATAGAGTCCGGCAACGTCCTGGCCGTTCAGGGTCAAGGCCTCCTTGTAGGCAGGGTCCTCGATCACCGAGCGACGGCAAACGGCGGAGTAGCCTTTTTCAAGGGCGATCCTGCGGGTCATGTCCTTGCCCATCGCCCATTTGATGAACTCCCATGCGGCCTCCTTGTTCTTGGCCCCCTTGGGGATGCCGAAACCATGGCTGTTGGAGCCGGGGAAGTTGCCGGCGGGGCCGCCGGGCATCAGGGCGTAGCGCACGGTATCCGTGACCTTGCTTTCCTCATGCTTGGCAAGCGGCGTCATCCAGCCGATCGCCTGCGTTCGGATGTTTGCGCGTGCGGCGAGCTGGGCGCGCATCGCCTGATCATCGGTATAGGAGAGCAGGCCCGATGGGCCGTAGGTGGTGAGCAGGCTGGCATAATATTCGGCGGCCTTCGCGGCTTCCGGCGTGTCGAAGGTCGGCATCAGATCAGCGGGCGGGTCGCGGAAGACGGTGCCGCCATGGCCCATCAGATAGGGGATCCAGTTCCAGTGGTGGAGCTTGTCGGCGACGAAGGCGTTGACGCCTTCCTGTTTGTGGATCGCATCGCAGACCGTGACCAGCTCGTCGAATGTCGTCGGTACTTCAACGCCTGCCTTGTCGAGCAGGTCGGCCCGACCGATGCCCATGATCATGGCGCCGGCTTCCCAGGCAAAGCCGTAGGTTTTGCCGTCTGCATCCTGCAGTGCGCTCTGAGCCCCGCCGACGAAATCATCGGCGTCCCAGTCGTCAGGGGTGAGGTTGGCGTCGTTGATGAGATTGTCGAGCGGATCAATCCAGCCGGCGCCGATCCAGCGGCCGGTGTAGATGAAGGTGACGTTGCAGAAGTCGTAAGCAGAGCCCGCCGTCGACAGCTCCAGGTCCATGCGCTGGTTGTAGATCGGAAAGGCCTGGAGTTCGAAATTGACGGTCATCCCGGTCTGTTCTTCGAATTCCGGGATGTACTCCTTGAGATAGGTATGGAAGACGTGCTGAAAGCTGGCACCATTGATGGTGACGCCGGCAAAGGGTTTTGCCTGACCGAGCACAGCAGGCGCCCTCAGACCGACGGCGGCCGCCGCTGATCCATAGAGGGCGGCTTTCAAAACTGTTCGACGGTGTGTCCGGGCCGCTTCAATCGTTGCGCGCGTATCTTGCCTGAATGTCATCGTTCTGCCTCCCCTTTGCCTTCAAGCCTTATCAAGGTCATGGCTTATTTTAGCTCGATTTTAGTTTTCCACAGGGTGCAGTTCGGGGCAATGAAGTTAGTGCGTTCCGGATCATGGCCCGCAAATCGCGATCCCTCCCTCCAGCTCGGTATCGCATCTACCGTCCTGGTCCGCGTTCAGGGAGCAACGTCACTCAATCCTGGACCGCTATGAACTTTTCCTTCGAACCTTAAAAATTCTCTCCGACAGCGCCCTTTGTCGGATGCACATCATGCAGCTCTGACGATCCAGATCTGCCGATTGCCATAAGTGGGCTCGCTTCGTTCGAAGTCCGCGTATGCGGCCTCGACCTCGAATCCACAGAGTTCGAACAGCCAGACCATTTCCTGCCGGGTCGCCCAGCGAAGATGATGGGTGACATCGTCGCTGGCCAGAAGCTTGCCAATAGCTTCGAGCCTCTCAAGTCTGAAGGTTTCTTCGAATGTTTGACTTAATGGGTCGTTGACACGTGCGATGCTACGACGTCGAAGAATGTGACCGGTCTGGGGCTCAATGGCTTCACGATCAGGGTTAGGGGCGGAAGCGCCGGGCACACAGGCATCCAGGATCGGATCGAAAACATCGAGCACGAGATGCCCCCCCTCGACGAGATGATGATGCACGGCTCCGAGGCAGGCCCGTTGCTGATCAGGCGTCGTCAGATGCTGAAAGGTGCTGAACGGGATGAGCGCAAGCGGGAACGTTCTGTCCAGCGTGAATGCCGTGATGTCGGCCTCGATCAGTTTGACAGTATCGGCATGCGTTTTGCACTTCTTTCGGGCGGCATCCAGCATGCCTTTCGAGCGATCCAGCCCGACAACGTCATGCCCCGCTTTTGCCAGCGCCCCGGCGATGCGTCCGGTGCCGACGCCAAGTTCGAGGACCGGGCTGCCGAAACGCTCGGCGCAGTCGAGATAGAAGGCAACATCCCCGCTGATCTGCTGATTGGCCTGCTCGGTGAGGAGGTCATAGGTGGCGACAACAAGGTCGCTGTCATAGAAGTCGCGCATCAAAACGGCGTCACCTTGGACGTCTTGACCAGGCGGAACAGAGTTTTGACGCTGGTGTAGTAATTGAGCTTGGTGGCGACCTTGGGCATGAGCGAACAGCCGATCTTGATGGGCACGAAGGCATCGACCTGAAACGGGCGCGCGGCGACCTGGAAGCCTGCCTGATCGAAGGCGCTTGCGTAGTCGTCGAGCGAATAGTCCTGGACCGTCAGGTTCGACTTGGCCTGGATTTCCGGCTTCCAATCCTGCCAATCCGGATTGTCCCGATGACATCCACAGGCCGCATAATAGACGCCGCCTGGTTTCAAGCTGGCGTAGATCTGCCGGGCGTGCCCCTGGAGGTCGGGAATCAGGTAGAGAACTTCGTGGCTGAGCGCCACGTCGAACTGGTTCTCCAACCCATCGAGCGTTTCCCGGACCTCGAAGCGCGCCGGGATCAACGGAGAATAGGTTCTCGCCTTCTCGATCGATTCCGCGGCGATGTCGACGCCAAGCGCTTGGGCATAGCCATGGCTCTGGTGCAGCATGCGCAGGAGTCCGCCTTGATTGCAGCCGAAATCGAGCACCCGGCGCCCTTCGAGGCTCGTTTCTGTCATCAGCGCAATCATGCGCCGCCAGAGAAGCGCATGCCCCTCGTTCATGCCGTCTTCGTCGGCCTTTGTCGTGGCCCAGGTCTCGAGATGATGCACGGTCGCCATGAGATAAACCTTGTCGCAAGATGAAGGTTGAGCGCATCATCTTCCTATGACGTCGCTCGCTATTTGCCAATAGACAAGATGTTGTTGCTTATAATTTCAGATAAGAATAATTCAAAACTGATCGATGGCAGAATAATAATGATGAACTACAAATATAAATATTCAATTCTGGTAATTTTCACTTGAATGATCTCTTTGTTCGAAGGCAGCCGCCTCAAGGCTGCCCGTATCGACGGCAGAGTGGCCGAGATCGAAACGAAACGATTCCGTCCGTCAAGCTGGAGCCGGCCCCGAATGGCCCAGATATCCTTGCGTTTCAAGGGAGGTTTTTGGCCAATAATCCGTCCGCTGTTCCAGGGCCGCTTCTCATTGAAGGAAGTGTTCGATCGATAGGTGCTCCGCATCCTTCCTCTCCATTGTGGGGGGAGTTCTCAGAATGGACGGAGATCATCACGTGACAGCAATTGGTTAGAAATGCGGACATTCCCAGCGTGCACTCTTCCGGGGAGTTATGACCCACTTCAGTCGCTAGAAGCATACCAACCAAAGCGGTATCCATATCTTGCATGCGCATCTGGGCGATTGTTTTTTCATTAATCTTCAACTAAAACGTTTATTCATTCTAGCATTTCATAGAATCTGTTTGGACCTGGAAGCATGGCTCACTCCACGATAGCGAAAAAAAAGCAACAAAAGTTCTCAATCAAAGCAAATACATCTATCGGATGTTCGGCTGCTGAAGATGATAGCAGCACGCTCCATGAATGCTTCGTGACAACAGATCTATTAGCTGATGTGCTGGATACAAGCTCATCAAAAAGCATTCTACTGGGTAGAACAGGCAGCGGTAAAAGTGCTGCCATTATGCATATAAAAGAAAAAGAAACTAATATCATTGAAATAGAACCAGAAAATTTAGCACTAAATTATATATCTAACTCTGATATTATCTCTTTTTTCGAAAAATTGGGATTGAATTTAGACAATTTCTATCAACTCTTATGGCGCCATGTATTGTGTGTCGAACTTTTGAACTTCTATTTTTATAAGAAAAAGAATAAGGACAAATCC
>JBPCVQ010000121.1:0-16586 GCA_051010395.1 Geminicoccaceae bacterium
GCTGAAGAGTGTCTACGAGGCGGCCGAATTGACCGCAGCCGATTATCCGAACCTGGTGCCGGAAGGAACCGCCATCCCAACGATCGCGGTCGAGGCGGTCATGGCCATCTATCAATGGGCTCCAGGCATGGATCGCTATGACCGATCGTCGAAGTTCGTCGACGCTCTGTTCAGCAATCTTGACGCCTTCAAGAACCCGTCAGGCGGCTATCATCAAAAGTGGCAGGCGGTCGATCCGGCCAAGGGGCTGTCTGGCTGGACGCGTTTTCAGCCCGCGCAGGACTGGCTGAACAAGAACAAGATCTGAAAGGCTCACCGCTCGGCGACCGTGATCTCGTCCCCCGGCGTGATCATCATGGTCAGCCGCGCCTGTTCTTCCGTCGTGCCGTCCGATCGCCGGATGAAAATCGCCAGCGTGTTGGCCGTCGGCAGCAGCCCGCCTGCTAGCTGGATGGCCTTGCGCAGGGGAATCCGACCCCGCTGAAGAGCGAAATCGCCAGGTTTCTTGACCGCTCCCTTGATCGTGATGGTGTCACCGACGCCGACGGCCGGCTTCAGGACAGCCGATGGCGCCGTCGTTTCGACAGGAAGCGGGCTTTGTGTCGACACCCGGCTCGATCCAAGGTCATCTCGTGGATCGAACGGCAGGACGCGGGCTATGGCCTCCCAACTTTTCACGACGCCATAGGCGGTGGATCGAGCGCCATCTTCAAATTTGACGTCATCGGTCTTCACGTCGGTCAACATGCCAACGACCTCGCCCTGGTCATAGAGAAGCGAACCGCTCATGCCGCGCCCCAGCGACTTGTGCTCCTCCGCAGTTTCGATGATGAGTTCATCGCCCGAATCCCGCCGAATCCGGACGTAGAAGCGATCGGACCCGCCAGCACGATCCGCGACGGAGATGTAGGTCTTCGTCCTATCCACGGACATCGGACGCGCACTTTCGAAATGATCGCAGATCTCGGTAGAGTCGTGACGCAGAATGGCCAGATCGTGCTCGCTGTGCCGCTGCACGATCGTCGATCGGTCGCGCATGGACAGATCTTGGTAGACATGGATTTCGGACGCCTCCAGACCGTCCAGGACGACGATATGGTCGAGCGTCAGCGTGTAGCAATCGGCGCCGCGCCGGAAGATGAAGCCGCGACCATCCCGATCGTCCGCTCGAACGAAAACCTCGCGGGCCAGGCCCTCGGACACTGGGAGGGTTGCGACGGCGAGAAATGCGATGACAGCGAAGGCCAGACGCCTCGGGCTCCCCACTGCAAACGCCTCGATCTTCATGGGGCTACTCCGCCTTTCTCAAAAAAAGATCGATGATGCCGATAAGAAATGCGGTCACTGAGATGATGATTTCCAGACCAGGAATGGCGCCCAGCTTCTCGTGCCAGACGAGATCGATCGTCACTCCTTTCGAAAAATGGGGACGCTTGATGTTGAGCTTCGGTTCCGGCGTTACCGCATGTGCGTGGATCACTTTGCCACTGACGCTCTCCGTCGCCGGGTCGATGACGGCGGAGGCGTGGATCGGGTTGCAAGTCGCGGCGGACCGATAGCAGCCTGCCGGGCTCGACAGTTCGACCGCATCGCGAAAATCCAGCTTCTCGTCGAGAGCCCGATAGGTGGGGAGTTGGTGGCTGTCCAGAAACGGCAGGCGAACGCCGACGAACCCCGATACCGCCCCGCGCATGAGCAGCGCCCCGCCGCCATAGGTGCGATCGGGATTGGGATCGCGCCCCAGAAGAAGCCGGACAACCTCCAGATCGAGATGGATCGGAAGGTTGTCCGGGGCGCCAAGATCGACCCTGACGATGACCCGTCCTCGAACGGGGTGTTTGCCGTCGGCGGTCCGTAGCCCGACATGCGCCGTCGGCTGACCGGGCGCCGCGCCGCGCCCGAGCCTCAATTGAATGCGAAGCTCGCTGCCCCTTCGCTCGATCTCAAAGTCGACTCCAGGCCCGGGGAACACGACGTCAGCCGCCAAAAGCAGATTTTCTTCGTCGCAGAATTCAGAAGGCGGCGCTTCGTCCGAAAGCCAGTTCGGCAAGGGGCGTTTCGCTTCCGCGACGCACAGCGAGGCCTCGCCAAAGTCCCAGCGCATGTCCTCGTCGCCCAGCTTTCCGCTCGTCATGCCGGAAAGAACATTGGTATCGGCCGAGATCGAATAAGCGATCGGCTTCACGAAAAAATGCAGGGCGAGAAACACCAAGACAATAAATGTCAAAAAAACGAATGGGCGATTTAGGCAGCGCACAAATCTTCCAAATAAAAATTTCAACAGATCTGTAACACTCATGGAGAGGATGTCATGATGAACTTGCTTGTCAGTAAAAAATATTGATTTCGTCGGTTTCGATCCTGGAGCCAAACTCCGATAGTTCGATCCGGTATTTGATGCTCCCCCCCTTTCTCCAAATGGGCACGGTGCAAACCGTATCATAGGCGACATTGTCTCTGTCGAATGACCGCCGATAGCATGCGCCATGCTCGTTCAGCCGATCTTTACCCCAACGGATCTCAGTGCTCTTGCCGCCGGACTGGACGGCGATGGACAGGCTTTCCGGCTCCTTCACCAACTGTCCCCCTTGCCAATAGGCCGGAACATAGGCGTCTTCTTCGAGCTCGCTGAGGCAGTCGTCAGCCATCACGGCGGCGATGGCGAGGTCGTCGGCTTTGTAACCAGCGAGAACATCCGGCTCTTTCGAGGCATACTCCAACGCTGTCGCGCCGGCCTTGCCCTGGTCGACGGCGTACGCCGCTTTCCACTCATAGAGCCCGTCTGCGGACGTGATATGAACGCAGAGCTTCGGCTTGGATGATGCCGGCAGCCTTACTACCGGCGACAGGCGAGCTTCGTCCGAATCGTCGGCCGGCAACGTCCCGACCACCAGCGTTCCCGTCACCGGGCTCGCTTCTCTCACGATCTCTTCCGGTCCTGACGAGATGGCTAGAACTTCGAGCGCCGGCCCCGACGGCTTGGGCCAGTACATCACCGCCGCAGCGAGAGGCAGGGCAACGAGCAGGGCAATCAGAATGTATGATTTCATGCGCATGACGATTTTCGAGTGGTTTAATAGGCAGCCTGACCGAAAGAACAAAACTATAACGATATGTTTCTTGTCAACTGTATAAATTTTTTGGATTGCTATGGACTCTCTGGATTCTCGCAACGGGATGTAAAACGGCCTGGCGAAAAGCCATTTGACTCACAAACACCGGCCCAGCCTTCCGTCACCTACCCGGATTTTTGGCCCTTCTTCGCTTTGTGGATAGCTACGATGGTCCAGAAATCCTGCCGTCACTGAGCAATTCATCATTCTAGTACTACAGTTGCGTTTTGTATCTTTTTCGATGGCTGGCAGCGGCTTTAGCCTGATGATGGCGTCGCCATCGAGACCAGAGCCAGACGAAGGCCGTACTGGTTTTCGGATTGAGGATAAGTTTGGCGAAGAGACGCTGTATTTCTGGCGTTGTGAACAGCCCTTTGATCGCCAGCGTCACGCGGCTTCGGCCTTTAGAATCGCGCTTTTCCGTTTGCCGAAAGCCTGACGGCGTTGGTCAGCTGCAAGCTTGGCAAGAAATGCTGCGGCAGCCATGACCAAGGTCATGTGGCGATGCCACCCATGCCAGGATCGGGCCTCGCAGTGATCGAGACCGAGATCGTCCTTGGCACGCAAGAAGCATTCCTCGACGGTCCATCGCAGGCCGGCAGCGCCGGCGATTTCGGCAAGCGACGTGCCTTTGGGCGCATGGACGAAATAATAAGCGAGTGCTTTCGGATCGCGCAGGCTTTTGCGAAAAAGCACCCAGCGTTCGAAGTCATCGTTCTTGGAGAAACCCATCGGCAGCCTCGCCCATTCATAGAGCCTCGGGCCTTTGGCGCCTTCTCCAGCGGACAAGCATGACCAGTCCTCGACGTCGATCTCCTCTGCCAGGGCGGCAGGGTCGGTCTGAATAAGACCGTCCTCTTCCAGAAATCGCAGCGTGTGGTTCGAGCGCACCGCCAGGACATAAGCCTGACGGCGATCCTCGAGCATGCGCCTGAGGGCAGAATCGGCGCCGTAGAGCGCATCGGCCAGCACCCAGGCGCAAGGAAGGCCGGCATCCAGCGTCCGTGCGATCATCTCCCGCGCCATCGCCGGCTTCGTAGCAAAGGTGACATCGCCGGGGACATGCGCCTTCCTGAGCCGCACCTCGTCCGCTGCCCAGTCCTTGGGAAGATAAAGCTGCCGGTCGATCAAGGCATGACCAAAGCGGCTGGCATAGCAGGCGAAAACGCCGATCTGGCTGTTCTCGATCCGCCCAGCTGTCCCTGAATACTGGCGGCCGACACCGACGGAGTGGCTGCCTTTCTTCAAAAATCCTGTCTCATCGATCACAAGCACGCCGTCGGAGCAGCCAAGCGCCTCGACCACATAGTCGCGAACAAGATCGCGCAAATCATCGGCTGACCAGGAACTGCGGCCCAACAGCGACTGGATCCGATAAGGACGATCCAAGCCGGCCTCCTCCGCCAGCATCCAGCCTGTCTTGCGCTCCGTCCCAGACAGCAGCCCATCGATAAAGGCGCCGGCCGAAAAACGCGTCTCCGCACGACCCAGCGCTCGAGAAAGATGATCTTTCAACTTAAACAGCGCTGACTTCCAATCAATCAGCGTTCCAGACCAAGCCGCAACCGACATCACATGATCCCCTAACAAACAGACGCATCAGAGAATCACAACAAGATACAAAACGCAACTGTAGTACTAGGGCCTTCTTCAAAACAGGTGCGATGGCAACAGGATCGTTCGCGGCGAACAGGAGGCCGTCAACACCTTGGGTAATGAAGTTGTCGAGGAAAGTGATCTAATCGTCGATATTCGCCTCGGTCGGACCATCGATCGTCACATTGATATTGCCAAGTTTGGCAGCAGCTTCCTCCATACCCTGTGTGGTCGTGGCGAAATAGCCAATGCCAATCAGTTTCGGCACATCCATAACGGTGATATCTTTACCGGAGCGATCTGGTGGGCTGGTCGGCTGACCGCCGTCATAGTCCTTCGCGACCACGGTCGACGCAGCACCCGCTTCAGCGCCTTTGCAATTTCGACGCGCTGACGATTGCCGATGGACAGAGCTCCGACAACCGACGGGGGCTCGAGATCATGGATTTCGAGGGATTTCAGAAATTGTGCGGCCTTCTGTCTCATTCCTGGCCAGTCGACACCACCAAAGCGATTGAGCGGAGGGTGGCCCAAGAAGATGTTCTCGGCGACGGTTAGAGCCGGAAACAACAAGAGCTCCTGATAAATCGTTGCTATTCCAGAAGCTTGCGCGTCCATAGGGGCCCGAAAACTTACTTCCTCCGCGCAAACGCTGAGGTTGCCAGCATCGGGCTTGTAGACGCCGGAGATGATCTTGATAAGCGTTGACTTGCCAGCTCCGTTCTCCCCGAGAAGCGCGTGCACTTCTCCTGGAAAAACGTCAAAAGATACGTTTTCGACGCGCTCTCACCCCAGGGAAGGATTTGTTGACATTTCTTAATTCGAGAATAGGCGTCATCAATGCGCTGTCGGCCTTTTGCCTTCCAACCTCACCGACTATTTGCACAGAGACGAGCCATCGCCGTCAAGCCCAAGCGGACATTCATGCCTCATCGACCGTCGTCGCAAGTTTCCTGATTGTAGCGGCAGTCAACGAGCTGACCTTCATGTGCCCCCCAGACTGACGCCGGTCGAAGGATCGGTTTTCGAGAGGAGAGGTCACCTTGTTTTTCAGCTTGCCCTCCGACGTCGACGTTCCCGCTGAGGTCGATTTGATGCCTCCGGGCTGATTGTATTTTTCACCGGCCCCAAATAGCGTTCAATGTCGCCATGTCCGGGCATCGTCTCTTTTGGACGATTGTCGAGCGCTGTTCGCATGGCCTTGATGTGCTTGGGTGTCGTACCACAGCAACCGCCGATGATTCGCGCACCCGCATCTCTAGCAAGACACGCATAGTCTGCCATGAGCTCAGGTGTCCCATCGTAATGGGGAAGCATATCCGTCCCCATCGTGGGAATACCGCAATTACCCTTGGCGACAATAATATCGGAGGCGTCTGCAGCACTGGCGAGGCCCATGATGGAATCGAGAAGCTGAGCTGGGCCAATTCCACAATTGGCACCGAATGCAGAGGGTTGCCAACCCTTCCGCTTCGATGACGATAGAGCATCGCTGGGCTTGATACCCATCATGGTTCGCCCGGAACTATCGAACGTCATGGTTAGCACATACGGAAGACCAACCGCCTCCACTGCGTCGACTGCGGCCGTCAGTTCTTCCTCCGAGAACATGGTTTCGATCCAGGCAAAATCGACACCTCCTTCCTTGAGGGCCGTCGCCTGCTCAACGAAAGCCGACTTTGCATCAGCTTGGCTGAATGCACCGTGCGGTTCTAGAACTTCACCCGTCGGCCCCATGGAACCTGCAACAACGACCGGCCCATCCGCTTTGGATGCGACATCACAGGCAATACGGGCAGCAGAAATGTTGATCTCGCTTACACGTTCGGCAGAATCATGAAAAGCAAGGCGGCAGCGATTGCCACCAAAGCTGTTCGTCAAGATGATTTCTGATCCAGCATCGACAAAACCCTGGTGTACGACAGCAATCCGCTCGGGATGATCGACATTCCAGAGTTCGCCGGCTGCACCATTGGCCAATCCCAGGTCGAAGAGGCTCGTACCCATCGCCCCATCAGCCAGAACGACCTCCTTCTCCAGCAGCAGTGATGTCAACTTGTCACTCATTTTTCGAGTCCATTTTAATCTCGTGGCAGCATCTGGTTTATATAGAGAGTGGGGAAACAGTTGCTGCAGATGAAACCATTCATCGCGCCGCACCTTATGGCCGTGCAATGCCTAATGGCAATCACTTCCCTTCCTGTGCTAATGGCAGATCTCGCATGTCGTTTTCAAGCAAGCCTGATCGACCTAGTGCCTTAATCAGAACCTTGTATCGTCATGCATCAACTCATCGGGACCAAGCGGAGCGAACGCCCCATGAAATGGCCGGATAGTGACCTGCCTGCCTTCGAGCCGGGCTGGGTCTGGCTTGTCGGCACAGGCCCCGGCGACCCAGGACTGCTGACGGTCCACGCCATCAATGCGATTAACCAGGCCGATGTGATCATCTTCGATGCATTGGTCAATCGTTCAATTCTCGAGCTGGCGCCACGGCGATGTATGGTGGAATATGCCGGTAAACGCGGCGGCAAACCTTCAGTAAAACAACGGGATATCACCTATCGTCTGATCGAACTGGCACGAAGCGGCAAGCGCGTTCTGAGGCTCAAGGGGGGAGACCCCTTCATCTTTGGCCGCGGCGGTGAAGAGGCATTGGCACTTGTCGATGCCGATATTCCCTTCCGCGTTGTGCCTGGGATCTCCGCAGGCGTTGGAGCGCTTGCTTATGCTGGGATACCTCTAACCCATAGGGACACTAATCAGGCGGTGACGTTTCTCACTGGCCATGATGCTCAGGGCTTGGTGCCAAGCACCGTCGATTGGATGGCTCTGGCAAAAGGATCACCCGTTATCGTCATGTATATGGCTTTGAAATATCATGAGGTGATCGTTTCGAAGCTTATTGAAGGAGGACGACGGCCCGATGAGCCGGTCGCCATCATTCGCGATGCCACCCTTCCCACTCAAGAAGTCGTCGAAGCGACACTGGCATCGTTGCCTTCGATTGTCGTCGATAAATCTATCCAACCGCCTGCCATCATCGTAATTGGCGCCGTCGTGCGTTTCCGTGCAGCTCTAGACTGGATTGGCAGGATGGAAGGACGGACGCTGGATGCCGATCCATTGAACTTGTATGCGAAAAGAGACACTGGCTGAAACCTATTCCCAATCTCTCCAAATACCAGCCACTGGAAATTACAGATGCCCCCACTAACTTCGCTGTCCCAATTGCATGATATCCGTACAATGCTTCCCGCCGCTGACAATCACACTCGACGCGTGGCAATGGAGCGTCAGAAGCTCCTGACGAAACCCGGCGGTTCGCTAGGAAGGCTCGAGGAAATCGCTGTTTGGCTGGCGGCCTGGCAAGGTATCGCCAATCCCAAACTGGACCTATGTCAAACTATCGTTTTTGCAGGCAATCACGGCATCGCAGCCAAGGGTGTGTCCGCATTTCCATCAGCCGTGACCGAACAAATGGTGGCCAATTTTCAAAGCGGTGGTGCGGCGATCAATCAACTCTGTGAGAGTGTGGGGTCCAGCCTCGACGTTCATGCACTCGATCTTGACTGCGCCACCGCCGACTTCTCAGAGAAGGCAGCCATGAGCTCCGAGGTCTGCCTCGAAGCCATTAACAAGGGCATCAACGCTGTCAATCCGGATGCCGACATTGTCGCTCTCGGTGAGATGGGCATCGGCAATACGACCGCCGCTGCAGCCATATGCTGTGGCCTCTTTGGTGGTGATCCCTCACTTTGGGTCGGCCGGGGGACAGGTGTCGATGACACGACCCTTGCCCTCAAAGCAAAGCTGATCCGCTCTGCGATAACGCTACATGGCGCGCAGCTCGACGACCCTGTCGCCATCCTTCGCTGCCTCGGAGGTCGCGAAATCGCTGCTTTATTCGGAGCAATACTGTCCGCTCGTTTTCACCGAATTCCCGTGATCCTCGATGGATTTGTCTGCACGACCGCCGCAGCGCCGCTCGCCGCCCTGGCGATGGGTGCTTTGGATCACTGCCTTGTCGGCCATCGTTCGGTCGAACCTGGCCACAATCGACTTCTCGAAAAACTCGAAAAACGATCTGTTCTTGATCTCGACATGCGCCTTGGCGAAGCCAGCGGTGCGGCTGTCGCGTTGGGAATTATCAAGTCGGCAGTCGCCGTTCACAACGGCATGGCCACATTTACTGAGGCCGGCGTCTCAGAGCGACAGAGTTGACTTATGCTATCTCCAAACATATCGGCAAACAGCAATGGCTCAGGCTCTTGGTATCTCCAAGAATCCGTAGATTCCCGAGCGTGATATTTTCGGCAACATGGCGCAGCTCTCCAAGAGTTCGACGTCCATGGGAGCATTTGCAAATAGTTTGAACAAGGTCTGCTGCTGCTCAAGTGGCCAAAGAACAGATCTGCCATCTAGTTTATAGCTGTAACCTGGACCAAGACGTGGTGATAGACGCAGGCCGCGCTCACGCGCTTGCGAGCGCAGGTGGATCGACAGCGTCCTCGTTGCGGCCTCGATACCGAGCCATCCCGCCGTTTCCAGAAAGAGTGCATTCAAGAGCTGATCATCGGCGATGTATTCGACGACCGCTTGGTCCAGTGCATGTCCCATCGTCGAAACGAAAGCGACGACGGATTTAGGTTTCTTTAGGAAACGCTGGAAAGCTTCATTCTCGAAAACTGTGCCGTCTTCAAGTTCAAGGCTACTGCCCTCGCAGGAATCCACGTTCAATATGCGATAATAAGCGCGCGGGCAGATGAGCTCCTCTGTTTCCCGCGCCGACGCCATAGCGGCACGCTTAATGGCCGGCCGAATTCGCTCAAGATCACGATAGCCTTGGATCCTCAGGATACTCGTTTCATCAATGGCTATGCCTTCCGGTGCCATGACGACATATCCGCCAAGGTCCTTAAAACACCCTTGCCTGTTCTGTTCTTCCGCGTCCATCCGACCGCGGCCCTCAGGCTTCTCGTGCGGCTTGGGCGATCTCATCGAACGTTGCTTCCAACTCCGATGTAACAGCTTTCGCCACCTCGATTGCGGACCCTTCACGATTTTTTGGCCGGCTGCGCTGCCACCCTTCAAGGTAAGCATCAGTTCCTGCTAGTTTCCTTCGCATGGCGATACTATCAATTAATTCCTGAAATCGCGCACTTAGCTGCTCTTTATGTCTATTACCTTGGTCATCACTAGCTTCAACGACCGACGGAATTTGATGCCAGTAGAGTACGCGGAATCTTGCCACCTTTTTTCTCTCCAGAAGCGAAGGTAGAATGAGGACCTTATTAGCATCCATGACCGCTGATGAAAATTCACGGTCATCCGGCCATTTACCAAATATTTAGATTTGTCGGCTAAAACGGTTAGATCTCAGTTGTTCAGCGATCCCCCTCATTCGGGCATGCTCGGAGCGTTCAACTGGGAAGTCCTCCCTGACGTTGTGATACCTCCCTGTATCATTGGTCGCCGGTTCTGCCGGCGACCACTTTTTTTAAGAGCCAAGCCTCGCCCAGATAATCCGGCTGAGCCACACCGCATCCTTCAAGGCGAAAGCATTTTTCTCGCCTCGCTCATGAAATGGCTCCAGTTCAATACGCTGTGCCGTTCGTCGTGACAGTATGCCGATGATCAGTTCCTGGCCCCTCGTTTTGAGAATAACGCGATCACGCCGCCGAATGCCCGCACTTGGTGAGATGATCAGCACGTCGCCGTCACGATAGGCAGGAAGCATCGTGTCACCCTGAACTTCGAGGGCAAAGGCATGCTTATCGGAAATACTGGGAAAGTCGATTTCGTCCCACCCGTCTCCGATCGGAAAACCAGCATCATCGAAGAGTGCAGTCTGCCCTGCATCATGAAAACCGACACTGCGCAACCGCCTCGAAGGCTCATCTTGACCGATGAGTGTTCCGTCGAACATCAGGCTGACGAAAGTTTCTAAGGAGGTACCGGTTGCATCCAGGATCTTGGCCAGGCTTTCCGTACTCGGCCAACGAGGCTTCGCTTGGTTTGTATGACGCTTACTTCGGTTGAATGTCGTGGGATCAAGGCCAGCTTCGCGCGCCAGGCGCGATGCGGACCATCCCTTCTCCTTGGCCAGTTTGTCAATACCGGCCCAGACCTGTGGGTGCGTAAACAAAGGACACAACTCCCAATCGGCACGCCTCATTCCGCGACACATTAGGAAACTTGTCGGATAACGTCATTAGGAACCTTTCCACTTTCATTGCTTTTTTTCCTATTTTCATGCACTATCATAGCAACTCGTTCGGCCTCCCAGAAATTTCAGAACGTTCTCAGACGGGGTACGATGCTAAACCATGCTGTTATCTGACACCTTACCGAGAGATTTCACCGCATCCGCTGACCATGCCGATGTTCCGTCAAAAATACTCGTCGTCTTTGTCGAACAAACCGAGTGTTATTATCTCCGCTGGCTCAAGCAAGGCTTCAAACATTGCTTCGTTGCACTTCAAATTAGTGATAGGTGGGTTATCTGTGATTCGCTGAAAAACAAGATGGTTTTTTCAATAATCGAACTGCCATCAGATTTCAGACTAAGCGAATTCTATCGTGACAGGGGCTACATCGTCATCGCAGGTCATGGCTCTGCACAAAGGCAATCGAGCTCAATCATCCCGGAAATACTTACCTGCGTCGCTGTCGTGAAACGAATTATCGGCATAAGGTCGTTCTGGACATTTACGCCCTGGCAGCTTTTTCGCCTCCTGAACTCCATGGATGATCAATGGCGATTGGTCAGCTAGAGGTGATGGGGAACACCAGGGCGTCAAGGGCAGGAGGTGGAATCATGAAAGCTCTTGACATTACCATTAATTAGGAATATATTCCGATTACAGTAAACGGTTATCCACTTCAATCTGGTTCCTTTTCCTGGCTTCAAATCTCAAAGGGAGTAGCGCTCATGGGAGAGCTCTCGGTAGAGGCCGTTCTATCGCGTTATCGGGCTGCCCAGAGCCGACGCAGTCCTTGGGAAGGCCTTTGGCAAGACTGCTATACCTATGCCCTGCCGCAACGTGGCGCTGGCTTTGGCTCCCAGTTTGATCCTGCAAGACGGCATGCCGAACGACTGTTTGATGGAACGGCAACTGATGCTGTGGAACAGCTAGCCGCCTCTCTCTTATCTCAGTTGACGCCCCCTTGGTCTCAATGGTTCGGCCTCGCTCCTGGATACGACATCAATGCACTCGAACGCACCGTGGTCTCGGAGGAATTGGATCGGGCGACGGAGACACTTCAGGGACATTTTGATCGATCGAATTTTTCTGTCGAGATTCACCAGGCCTTTCTCGATCTAACGACCATAGGAAACGCGACCTTACTCTTCGAAGAAGCACCGCTGGGCGCGCTCAGCGCATTTCGACTATCGGCTATACCAATGTCGGAAATGCATTTCGAAGCTGGTCCAGACGACCAGATTCTCGGACATTTTCGAAGTCGAAGCCTGCCAGCCCGAACACTCAGATCACTATTTCCTGATGCGGTACTACCCGACGAGAAAAACAATGGCTGCAGCGCTGAAAACTCATCCATACCAATTCTCGAAGCGGTCTTGCCTGAAGGCAGAGGCTTTTCCTATATGGCCCTCCTGCTGGACAGACCAGATAAACCAACCTGCTTGGCCCATGGTCATTTGCCAGCCTCCCCTTTTATCAGCTTCCGTTGGTTGAAAGGGGCCGCCGAGGTTTATGGTCGATCGCCAGTCATGACGGCCTTGCCGGATATCAAGACTGTCAACAAAGTTGTCGAGCTGGTTCTGAAGAATGCATCGATCGCCGTTACTGGCATCTGGCAAGCAGAAGATGATGGAGTTCTGAACCCTGCAAATATACGACTTGTTCCCGGCACCATCATTCCGAAAGCCGTCGGTTCGTCAGGTTTGACCCCTTTGCAGGCACCAGGCCGTTTCGATGTCTCCAATCTAATGCTCGATGACCTTCGTGGTCGCATTCGCCATGCTCTACTGGTTGACCGCCTGGGACCGGTAGGCGGACGGCGGATGACCGCGACTGAAATTCTGGAACGCAGCAATGAGATGTCACGTCTGTTAGGCGCGACCTATGGCAGGCTACAGACAGAACTCCTAACGCCGCTGATCAATCAAGGCATGCGTATCTTGGGACGACGTGGCGAGATACCGGATATCGCACTGGATGGCAGGACAGTCACACTGCAATATCGATCACCACTCGCCAGATCCCAAGCTCGCGATGATGTTCAAAACACGCTTATGTGGCTGGAAACGAGCGCTCAGCTCGGGCCGGAAGCCATGCAGGCCGTGGATATCCCGGCGACAACACGTTGGCTTGGCGAGCGCCTGGGTGTTCCTGGGCAGCTCGTTCGCGATCTCTCCCCAATTACGAACTTGATCAATGATCTGCTGCCTGCCGACGGCGAGAAGGGTTGAGTTGATGGAGCGTGGGGCCAAGGAAAAAGCCAGTTCTGACGGCTGGGATTGGTTCGAGACCAGCGCCAGCCAAACCATGCCAATCGAACAGGATGATCTCGCCCGATCATTTGCGCGATGCTTCAACGGAAATGATGGCGCGATCGTCCTTCGCCATATCCGACAGACCGTTCTCGATCGTCGTTTGGGGCCGAACGCAACTGATGCCGAGCTGAGATTTCTCGAAGGCCAAAGGTCATTCGCAGCTCACATTCTGTCGATGATCGATCGTGGCCGCGGCTGACGCCCAAGACACGAAATGTTTCCTGCGAACAGATCGGAATCCAAAGATGAATGAACAAATGCTTCACGTTGAGGCAACAGAGAACCTGCGATCAGAGGTGCCCTTAGGCGGCGAGGTCACCGCCAATTGCACAGACGATCACGTCGACGAAGATGTTCCAAAACACATCGACAACGAAGTTCAGATTGACACCTCCCCAGAAAGCCCGATTGCCAAACGACCTGCCGACATACCGGAAAAGTTCTGGGACGCGGAAGCGGGCTCTCTTCGTACTGATACGCTACTCAAATCCTATATCGAACTCGAGCGAAAGCTCGGAACGATGGTGCCTGTCCCGAATGGCGACGATCCGAGCAGCCGTCACAAGCTTCAGCGCGCGCTCGGCAAACCCGAGACTGCGGACGATTATGAAATCGCTGCGCCGCATGAATTGATTACTTCTGACCCAGCCGTCAATGCCAAACTCCATGAAGCAGGTTTGTCGTCAGAACAGGCTCAACTCGTCTATGACCTGGCGGCCGAACACGTTGTCCCGCTCATCGAGGAGGCGAACCGCGAAGCCAGCCAGGAGCATGAACGCTCGCAGCTCAGCACACATTTTGGCGGTGAGCAGAAATGGCACGCTATTGCACCACAGATAAAGACGTGGGCTCAGGCCAACCTAACCGACGAGGTTTATGAGAGCCTTGGGTCCAGCTCCGAGGGCGTCATTGCGATCTATCACATGATGCAGGCTCGCGAGCCCAATGTCATATCCGAGGCCGCGATACCTGCATCAAGGACTGATGAACGGCAGCTCTCAACAATGATGCGCGATCCGCGCTACTGGCGTGACCGTGATCCGGCATTGGTGGCCGAAGTGACTGCTGGGTACAAGCGATTGTACGAGTAGATATCTCGGCACCAGACACGGCCTCGAACACCGGTCCCCTGCCCTGCCTCTTGCAACAGTGAGATCAAAGGAGACGATGATGGCCAGACTGCGCGATAAAGGACCAAGCGCCACCCGGCTGGTTCGCGATGATGACAATGTGCCAATGCCGATCATGCCCTGGGGAACGACGTTTAATTTGACGCCGGACGAAACGACGGCCGCCCGAAATGTCACAGCGATCTCGGATACTTGCGGTGTCGTGAGTGTCATCGCTATCGGCGGCAGTGCACATTTCCGCCAAGGTGATGCGACTGTCGTTGCCACGACCAGTGATCCCCTTCTTCCGGAAGGCATCTGGCACGAGCTACCGGTCTTCGACGGCAGTGACACGAGCCACATCTCGTTCATCGCGGCAAGCGGCGCCGGCAGCATCGTCACCCAGATCTGCGAGAGGCAGTGACCGATGACGGCACTCGGCCTCCGAAGGGCCAGACGGCTCGGCTTGGAGCGAAAGCAGCCTTCACCGGCGCCCGACGAAGCGCCACCACCTGAAGGCGAACCCTGGTCAGATTCCACTTTTTGGACCGACGCAACCGGTTGGGTCGATTAGTTCCAAACTGATTGGCTCAGGATCGCTACGAAAGCGAAATTCGACTTCTCGTGCCGCCTTCTCTGAATGTCACACTGGCGGCGTCACACCGATTTTCCGGACCTCGTTGCGGATCACCCTCTCTGACTGTGAGGGCCCACCGACGGGTCCCGCCCAGACGGCGCGTAGCCGTCTAGACCGCGGCCCTGCCCCGCCAGGAACAACCGCGCGTCGTCTCCCGCTGAAACTCAACGGAGGGACGAAAGTGTCCACATCCATCGATCAAGCTTTCATCAAGCAATTCGAAGAAGAGGTCCATCAGGCCTATCAGCGGATGGGCTCCAAGCTCCGTAACACCGTGCGCGTCAAGAACGGTGTCGAGGGTAGCTCGACCGTCTTTCAGAAGGTCGGTAAAGGCACAGCCTCGACCAAGGCGCGTCACGGCAAGGTTCCGGTGATGAACATCGATCACACGCCGATCGAATGCGTCCTCGAGGACTACTATGCCGGTGACTGGGTCGACCACCTAGACGAGCTGAAGGTCAACATCGACGAGCGCCAGGTTCTGGCCAACGCCGGTGCTTTTGCTCTCGGCCGAAAGACTGACGAGCTGATCATCTCAGGACTGTCTGACACGACGAATGTCGCCGGTGCTGGAACCGACGGTCTGACAAAGGCCAAGGTGCTGGAAGCGTTCGAACTCCTCGGTGACAACGATGTCCCAGACGATGGGCAGCGTTATGCGGTGATCGGTTGGAAGCAGTGGTCGGAGCTGCTCGACATCGATGAATTCGCCAATGCCGATTATGTCGGCCCGGAAGAGCTTCCCTGGCGCGGTACTCAGGCCAAGCACTGGCTCGGCACCATGTGGCTACCGCATTCGGGCCTCGAGCTCGCGACCAATGTGCGCCGCTGCTTCTGGTACCACCGCAGCGCCATTGGCCACGCCGTCGGTCAGGACGTGGTCACCGATGTCACCTGGCATGGCGACCGTGCCGCGCACTTCGTGTCGAACTCGATGAGCCAGGGCTCATGCCTGATCGACGCCGAAGGTGTCGTCGAAATGCCCAGCCTGGAGAGCTAAGCAATGGCCTACGATTCCAACAACCTTAGTGCGCTCACCTACGCCAATGGCTTCACGCTTTGGCACTACAAGACCGCTGATCTCGCAGCGGATGTCGACACTACCGGCTACTTCGATGAAGCTGCCTCGATGCTGCGGATCGGCGACTTTATCATGGCCAACACGGCGATCGACAGCACCATCGCCAGCGGCGTCTTCATCGTGAAGTCGAATGACGGGACGAGCGTCGACGTCTCCAATATCAGCAGCTTCGGTCTCGCCAATACGGACTGATCGAAACCAGGCCTACGCCTCTTGTCGGCAATAATGGTGGATGGGTGGTTGCGACCACCCATCCACTCCCCGAACGCTCAGCAGGTCATGCGGCGATCTCGACATTCGAGAAGCCCCACTCGGGAGAAGATGATGCCGAGATTCGTGATGTTCGCATTCCTGATAGCAGTGACGGCATCCAAAGGTGTCTTTGCACAGGAGGAGCTAAAACCCGAAAGTTCGTCATGCCCGGGGCTGCCCGTCAGTCATTTTGAAAGCAGATTTCCTGAGAAGATCAAAAGACTGACGTTCGATGACACCATGCTCGAAACCTTTGTCGCACTTTGGAAGGCGGGGG
>JBPCVQ010000122.1:0-16579 GCA_051010395.1 Geminicoccaceae bacterium
TGATGCCCTCGGTGAGCTGGAAGCCGACGGTGAAGCAGGGATTGAGCGAAGTCATCGGCTCTTGAAAGATCATCGCCATGTCCTTGCCAATCAGGCGCCGCCGGTCCGAGGCGGACAGCCCTAACAAGTTTTCGCCGGCGAATGTCATGTGATCGGCGGTGATCTTGGCGGTCCAGGGGAGGAGGCCCATCAGAGCAAGCATCGAGACACTCTTGCCCGAGCCGCTTTCACCGACGATGGCGAGGACGTCGCCCTGGTCGACTTCCAGGCTGATGCCGTCCACCGCCTTGAACGGGCCGTGCATGGTCGAAAACTCGACGGTGAGGTTCTTGATGTCGAGGAGCGCCATCTCAGCTCACCGATTGGCTGTTATGATTGCGGTGGCCAAACACCGAGATTGTCGACGCCGCTTGATGCATCGTCAGCGTGCTCCTTGCGGCAACGAGATCAGCACGTCTGCCCACCGGCGCAGTAAACCGGGCGCCTTCGGTCTCGTCAGCCATGTCGGCAAAAGTCCATGAGGTGATCATACCACTATGACCGCTTGAGCTTGGGGTCGAGGGCGTCGCGCAGGCCGTCGCCCATGAGGTTGAGGGCGAGGACCGTGATCAGGATGGCCAAGCCGGGGAAGGTGACGACCCACCAGGCGCGCAGCACGAATTCTCGAGCATCCGCCAGCATGGTGCCCCATTCGGGTACCGGCGGCTGGGCGCCAAGTCCCAGAAAACCGAGGGCGGCAGCATCGAGAATGGCGGCGGAGAAGGCGAGGCTCGCCTGGACGATCAGCGGCGCCATGCAGTTCGGGAGCACCGTCGATAACATCAAGCGGGGGAGGCCGGCACCAGCCACCCGACTAGCAGTGACGTAGTCTTTCGACGTTTCGGTAATCACCGAGGCGCGGGTCAGACGGACGAATTGCGGGAGGTAGGTGACGGCGATCGCGATCACCGCATTGAAAAGGCCGGGGCCGAGAATGGCGACGATCACGATCGCCAGCAACAGGCTCGGCACGGCGAGGAGGATGTCCATCATCCGCATGATCATCGCCTCGGTCCAGCCTCGGGCGAAGCCGGCCACGAGGCCGATGGAGATCCCGAAGGTCAGCGAGATCGTGACCACGATCAGGGCGATGAAGAGGGAATAGCGAGCACCGTGGATGATGCGCGAGAGAATGTCCCTGCCGACCGCATCGGTCCCGAGCAGGAATTGGATCGAGCCGCCTTCCTCCCAGGCGGGAGGGGCGAGGAAGTGATCCCGATATTGCTGGGCCGGGGCGTGCGGGGCGACGAAATCGGCGAAAATAGCGCTGAACAGAACGACCACAAGCACCAGAAGCCCGGCGACCGCTCCCTTGTTTTCAGAGAAGTAGTACCAGAACTCCCTGATCGGCCCGACCGGATGCGCATCGGTCGCACCGGCGACCTCCGTCGATTGGCGTTGCGAAGATTTCTGAACCGCCATCGCTAGTGGTGCACCCGGTGAGAATGAAGCCCGAGCCCTCCCCTCGAGAAGACCGCATACCCATCACCTTTCAGGCACGTTCGGCAAAGGCGGCACAAAGTCAATGAGGTGGTCATACCACTAGCGGCCATGGCGGATGCGGGGGTTGATGAGGCCGTAGAGGATGTCGACCGTGAAGTTTACGAGCATGACGATGGTCGCGATCATGAGAATGCCGCCCTGGACCGAGGGGTAGTCACGCCGGGCCACCGAATCGATCAGCCACTTACCGATGCCCGGCCAGGAAAAGATGGTTTCGGTCAGGATGGCGCCGCTGAACGCTGTGCTCGCCGACAAGCCGATCACGGTGATCACCGGGATCATGGCGTTTCGAAGCGCGTGCATGCCGACCACTCTCTTGGGCGTCAGACCCTTGGCGCGTGCCGTGCGGATATAGTCCTCGCCCAGCACTTCGAGCATGGCGGAACGGGTCTGGCGGGCGATGACCGCAAGTGGGATGGTGCCGAGCACGATGGTCGGCAGGATCAGATGGCGAAGAGCTGAGGTGAAGGCGCCGTCTTGCCCGGAAAGCAGGCTGTCGATCAGCATGAAGCCGGTGACGGGGGGAAAGAAAAAGAGAAGGTCGATGCGGCCCGAGACGGGCGTCCATTGCAGGATGCCGGAGAACAGGATGATCAGCAAAAGCCCCCACCAGAAGATCGGCATGGAAAAGCCGGTGAGCGAGGTGCCCATCAGGACGTGATCGAAGGCCGAGCCGCGTTTGACGCCTGCGATGATTCCGGCGGGAACACCTAGGATAATCGCGAACAGAAGGCCGCAGAGGCCAAGCTCGAGGGTGGCCGGGAAAAGTGTCAGAAATTCGTCCAGAACCGGCTTTCTGGTGACCAGCGAATTGCCGAGATCACCCTGCAGAAGATTACCGAGAAAGCTTAGATACTGCACCGGAAACGGTCGGTCGAAGCCGAAGCGTTCGTTCAGCTCTGCGCGACGTTCTTCACTGACCCCGCGCTCGCCGACCAGAAGATCGATCGGATCGCCCGGCACCAGCCGGATCAGGACGAAAGCGACCAGAGTGACCCCTATGAAAGTTGGGATCAGCATGGATAGTCGGGTAAGGACGAAACGAATCATGGTTTTGCGAGCGCCGGCGTAAGCAAGGAGGCGACGTGGCTTGTAGCCACGTCGCCCGTAACGCCTATGCCGGTTTCGGCATCATTCTTCAATATCGACGCCGTAGAAGACGTTGCCGCCGAAGGGATCAATCCGGAAATCGACCACCTCCTTGCGGATCGGCTGGAACACGATCGAATGGGCGATCGTGCTCCAGGGCGCCTCTTCCTTGAACAGGAGCTGTGCCTTCTCATAAAGCTCGGCACGGGCGGCCTGATCTGTAATCTGCTTGGCTTCTTTCAAGAGGCCGCTGAACTCGTCATTGCACCAGCGTGCGCGATTAGCGCCGGCCTTGACCGCATCGCAGCTAAGCAGCACCGAGAGGAAGTTGTCGGGATCGGCGATGTCTGCGGTCCAGCCCAGTAGCACGGTCTCATGCTCGCCGCGATTCGAGCGATCGAGATACTCGCCCCACTCATAGGATACGATCTCGGCATTGACACCGACCGCAGCCCAGTCCGCCTGGATCAACTCGGCCATGCGCCTGGCGTTCGGGTTGTAAGGCCGTTGTACTGGCATCGCCCAGACATTGGTCGAGATGTCGGATACGCCGGCCTCTTCGAGCAGCTTCTTGGCCCCTTCGGGATCGTAGGAATAGTCCTCGACGGCGTCGTTGTAGGACCAGAGCGTCGGCGGGATCGGATTCTTGGCACCCACGCCCGCACCCTGGAATACGCCTTCAATGATCGCTTCCTTGTTGATCGCCATGGACAATGCCTGGCGAACCCGCTTGTCGTTGAATGGCTCTTTTTCGGTGTTGAAGGCGAGATAGCCGACGTTCAGCCCTTCGTTCTCTAAAAGTTCGACCTCGGGATGGGAATTCATCGCTTCGAGGTCCGCGGGGTTGGGGTTGACCAAGATGTGACATTCGCCCGCCTGCAGCTTTTGCCAACGCACCGAAGCATCCGGCGTGATCGCGAACACCAGATCGTCGATCGGTGCCTTGCCTGCCCAGTAATCCGGGTTGGCCTTGTAGCGGATGACCGCGTCCTTCTGATAGGCGACCCGCTGAAACGGCCCGGTGCCTACTGGATCGAGATCGAAGGATTCCAGTGTGCCCAACTCTTCTGCCTGGGCAGCATATTCCGCCGACATCACCGAGGCGAAATCCATGGCGAGCGTGGCGAGGAAGGGAGCTTCGGGTGTGTTCAGTACGAACTTAACCGTTAGATCGTCGACCGCCTCGACGGACTTCAGCAGTGTCGGCATGCCGGTGCCGCCGAAATACTCGTAGGTGCCGCCGGAGACGGTATGGAAGGGATGATCTTCCTTCCACTGACGCTCAAAGCTCCAGACCACGTCGTCGGCATTCATGTCGCGGGTCGGCGTGAAGTTGTCGGTGGTCTGGAACTTGACGCCGGGGCGGAGCTTGAAGGTGTATTCCAGGCCGTCGTCGGAAATCTCCCAGCTCTCGGCGAGTGCGGGGCCAAGCGTCGTGGTGCCGCGTTCAAATTCCACGAGACGATTATAGATCGCGCGCGAGGAGGCATCGAACGTGGTGCCTGCCGTGTAGAGCGCAGGGTTGAACCCTTCCGGGCTGCCTTCGGAGCAGTAGACGAGGGTCTTGGCCTGGACTGTCGATGACAGAAGGACGGCGGCGGTGAGTGCCAGGCCGCCCGTAGCGAAGCGCGTGGTCATGTTAAGGACTCCCTGCCGCTTCACATCGCTGGCCTTGACGGCTGATGGAGCGACTTTTTGTGAACTGGTCATACTACGCAAGAGACGGTCTCTTCTTGTCAATCGCAAAGTCCTGTTGGGGCTGGCGAAAGTGACTTGACCGCCAATAGGGCGCTGCTCACGCAACCGTGTGCGAAATAAGCGTAAAAGGTGACCGAGGTCACATTTTCTGAACACTATTCATTCTATATTCAATAGTGCCAAGGCCGAGAACCGACTGATGGCGAGATGAAGGGCCCGGTTCTCATCAGGAAGAAGAATGAACGCTGCTGGAGGTCGATGACCGAAGCGGCATCGGAGACAGGAAACGAGCGTCGCATTGATCGGCTGGTGACCGGTACATTCTTTAAAACCGGAGCCAGCCCGTTCCTTTCAAACCACCTTTTCAGCCCATCCCCAA
This sequence comes from Geminicoccaceae bacterium, assembly GCA_051010395.1. Taxonomy (GTDB): domain Bacteria; phylum Pseudomonadota; class Alphaproteobacteria; order Geminicoccales; family Geminicoccaceae; genus JANQPX01. The sequence continues at coordinate 4,709 of JBPCVQ010000122.1, forward strand.
AGTCTGCTCTCCCGAAGATCGGCTCAGTGCGATGTCAACTGAGGGCTTCGTCACGTTGTTGCTGATTTGCCGCTAACCTTAACGGAAATTTAAGCACGAGACATTACCGTGCAAATCGATGCGACAAGATCTTGACGGTCATGTCGTGTGCGCTTAAGTCGGCGCCCTTTCCAGCGGCAAGAGTGGCTTTGACGGCATGATGGCCAGTGCAGATGACGACGGTGCAGTGGGTTCCGAGGGATGAGGGATAGAATGGACGGGATGCCGGATACATCTTTGGAGCGGCGATCGGGTTTGCCGGGCCTCGGCGGCAGGCCAAGACGACATCCCTCCTGGGGTGAGGGCACGGCTTCCGTCGACAGAAGCGAGACCTTTCCGGAGCGCTCCAAGCCTTCAGGGGCAGGCCTCGCGTCAGGCCAAGGGCAGGAAACGAACCGAGCCTGACGCCGAAGGTTTTCCTCGATGAAAAAGTAAGACGTGGAGAGGCGCCAAGCTTGTCCTCCCGGCTTTTCATGCTCGGCATTCGTTGTAACCCCTGGCGGTCGACGTCTTGTTGCTTGCGACATGGGGGACTTGGTTGCTAACAGACGGTGTCGTTCTTCGGTGAAATGGAATGGGCATGAAAAAACTGGTTTTGATACGTCACGGTCAAAGTCTCTGGAACAAAGCCAATCTGTTCACGGGCTGGAAGGACGTCGACCTATCCGATCAAGGTGTTGCCGAAGCCAGGGAAGCCGGTAGGCGTCTGCGGGCCGCCGGCTTCGATTTCGATGCCTGCTATACGTCGGTGTTGACGCGCGCGATCAAGACGCTGCACCTGGTTCTCGAGGAGATGGACCGGCTATGGCTGCCTGTTCACAAAGACTGGCGGCTGAACGAGCGGCATTACGGTGCCCTTCAAGGCCTGAACAAGGCCGAGACCGCCGAGAAATATGGTGATGATCAGGTGCATATCTGGCGCCGCAGCTACGACACGCCGCCACCGGCACTGGAGCCCGGCGACGACCGTCATCCCGGCGCTGACCGGCGGTACGCCGATTTAGATCCGACGGACATCCCCTCGGCCGAATGCCTGAAAGACACGGTTGAGCGGGTGCTGCCCTATTGGCGCGACGTCGTGGCGCCATCCATAAAGCAGGGAGAGCGAGTAATCATCGCAGCACATGGCAACAGCCTGCGCGGCCTGGTCAAATATCTCGATGGCATCGGCGATGACGAGATCCTCAAATTGGAGATTCCGACAGGCGTGCCCTGGATATACGAGCTTGACGACGATCTGAAGCCTATCCGACGATATGCGCTTGATAGCTGACGTAACGTTACGCCGACCACGACGTCGGGCCATCGACGCCGCCGGTTGGCAATCTTAATGAGTTAACTGCGGCGAAAGTCAAACTGATGATACGTCAAATGGCATGACAATGACGGTATTTGGCCACCGCATGAAAAAACGTGTCTTGTTTTCGGACCTTGCCAATCAATCATGGAAAAGTTGCGGCGGTTCCTTATGGTGAAACCGTCTGCGAATGACTTGAGAAAGCGACCTTCGGGTCGGAGATCATCATGGCTGGGCGAAAACCGCTTGATCGAGAGAGGATTTCAGCCAATGCGCTGAATACGGCCGAGAGCATCATTGCCGAACGCGGCCTCGGTGCGCTGAACGCGCGTGAACTCGCACAAGGCGCGGGCATAGCGGTCGGTACGCTCTACAATGTCTACGGCAATCTGGATCGATTGGTTCAGCGGCTGAATGCACGTACGCTGGATCGCCTGTGCGATCGGCTCGAAGCCGAAGCCGCCAAAGCGAGCGGACCCGAAGACCAGATGGCGGCTATGGCGCGTGCCTATATCGATTTTGCCAATGAGCAGCCCCTGATCTGGCGGGCAGTGTTCGATCATCAGCCGGCGGGCGAAAACGAGCGCGCTGATTGGTATTCGGCCAGCATCGAGCGAATCGCGAAACTGGCGATCACCATTCTCAGCCCGATTTTTCCACCAGACCAGCGTCGCGCTGCGCGCCGGGCGGCCACCATCGTCTGGTCCGGCGTTCATGGAATCTGCGCCTTGGCCCAAGGGGGCAACCTCCGTCACGTCACCCATGCCGATCCCAGACGCATGGCCGAGGATCTGGTGCGCAGCTACCTTGTCGGGCTCGATCGCCGGGATCTGACATCGTCGTCCAGACAATAATTTTGAACTATGTTCATTTTTAATTGACATCCATTAGGACTTGCTTATTTATTAAATGAACGCAGTTCAATAATGGGAGCGTCAGATGTCGAAAATTGAATCGTCGTCGCGGAACAAAGCAGTATCAGCAGAGCTTCCATCGCGTCCCAAGCATGGCCATCGACCACCTGAAGCCTGTTCCCCATGGCAAGGCGCCGAGGCCGTCGATCCACATTCGAACTGGCTAAAAAAATGGCGGAGCCTGCGCACAGGATTTGGTGGCGGCCGGATATCGGATGGCTCTGCGGACCTAATCAAAGAGCTGCAGAACAAGATCGCCCATACGCCGGCAGGCACGATTGCTGGACTGCAGGCTCAGGCTGAGCTCATTTCCGAACTCGCCTGGAATGACGTGGTCGCCGCTACAGCGCGTCGTCTGGTTGCGGGGCTGAAGCGGCTGCATCGATCGAACGCCGGAAGCCCCTGAAGGCATTGATCGGCGGGGAGCTTAGCGCGCGCCTATGCCGCCGAAGGCAATGCGGGCTGTCTGGACCAGAGTCACCAGGTCGAGAAACAGCGAGTAGTTCTTGACGTAATAGAGGTCGTATTCGAGCTTTTCGCGTGCGTCTTCGATTGAGGCGCCATAGTGGTAGTTAATCTGCGCCCAGCCGGTGATGCCTGGGCGAATCGTATGGCGTTTTTGATAGAGCGGAAGGGATTTTGTCAAATCTTCGGTGAACTCCGGGCGCTCGGGGCGCGGGCCGACCATGCTCATGTCGCCTTTTAGTACATTGAACAGTTGAGGAAGTTCATCCAGCCTGCTCCGCCTGAGGAAATGGCCGAATCGGGTGATGCGTTCGTCGTCGTTCCTGGCCCAACGTGCCCTGCCATCCGCTTCGGCATCGGTGCGCATGCTGCGAAACTTGTAGATCTCAAAGATCCGACCTTCCAGGCCAACCCTTTTTTGCCGATAGAGAACCGGGCCAGGACTATCCAGCTTCACCAGGAGCGCGATAAGCGGGAGGAGAGGGAGAACAGCTGCCAGAACCAGGGCGCTGTAGAACAGGTCAGTGCTGCGTTTGGTAAGGCTTTTGAATAATCCGCGGCGGAAACCAGGTGCGAATATCAGCCATTCCGATTCCATCAGGTCAAGCTTTACCCGGCCTGTGATGCGTTCAGCGAAAGATGTGCTGTCGGTGACCGTGACGCCGCCCATCCGGCAATGAATGAGGTCCTGTTCGGGAAGGCTGGTGCTGCCATTATCAAGGGCAATCACGATTTCTTCGATCCGGTGATCGCGTGCGTAAGCTGCGAGGTCGGACGGCATGCCAAGAATGCGTTGCGCGGGTAGCAGGCCGGATGCGGCTGTCGCTGTGCTTGGCCTCTCAAGCTGAATGAAACCATCCACGTTAGGGCCATGGAATCCGTTATCTAAGGCACGCCACAGCGTTTCTGCCTTGGTTCCGGTCCCGAGAATCAGGGCACGCGGCTTGATCCGCGAACGCAGGCCCGTGAGTTTCCGGCCCATCAGGCGAGCACCGAACGCGATCAGACAGCTGAGACCTGCGCAGAAGGCAATCTTGGCGGGCGACGGCCAATAGCCGAGGAGGAGATACTGGCTGACGACGATCAGGAGAGAGCCGCAAAGGGCGCTTGCGAAGAGGCGACGCGTCATGATCTGAACGGAGCGCCATGCTTCCAGATGGTAGCTGCCTAGCGCCATCAGACAGAGCAGCAGCAGGCCACTGGGCAGCAGAACAGTACTGAGCAAGTTGAAGTCAGCTTGGCCGGTGCCGATCAGAAGGAATCGGCCGGAGAGCATGAAGACGAAGCAAAACAGAACGGCTTCGATGGCCGATAGAATGAGGCTCAGGCGATTGAAGTGATAACCCAGTATCGACATGGATCTTACGACCTCAGCAAGTGCATTTCTCTTAAAAAGGTATATATGTTTCATACTATAATTATTTAAGGTTGAATAGCGAATTTCTTCGACCGCGGTGTTGAATCACTGATGCTTAATTGGGGGTAACTATAAAATATTTGATAACAATGTGTTATGTGCCTTTGTTGAAGTTATTTTTCAGTCTCGATGGATGTGTTGGTGAGTTGTATGTATTTATGCCTATAAAAGGAATTTTTAGCCCGATCTGCCTACTTGCTGTTCGTGATTGGACTGGCCAGTGTTATGTGCGTAGGGAAGGAGATCTTCTCGATACTTCCGGTTTCAGCAAGGTAAGGCGACATGGGCGAAGCGGAGCGCAGCACGTTTTTCTGCATCGATGGTCATACATGCGGCAATCCCGTGCGCATGGTCGCGGGGGGCGGACCGCTGCTGCACGGAGCGACCATGAGCGCACGGCGCCAGGATTTCATGGAGCGTTACGACTGGATCAGAACTGCCCTGATGTTCGAACCCCGTGGTCATGACGTCATGTCCGGCGCCATTCTCTATCCACCCTGCCGCGAAGACTGTGATCTGGGTGTGCTCTATATCGAGGTCAGCGGGTGCCTGCCGATGTGCGGCCACGGCACCATAGGTACGGTCACCTTCGCGCTCGAGCAGGGGCTGGCGACCCCGGCTGAAGAAGGGGTTCTACGCCTCGACACGCCGGCTGGTCTGGTGACCGCCCACTACCAGCGTCATCCTGTGCGCAACGATCTGATCGATCGGGTCCGGCTCACCAATGTGCCGAGCTTTTTGGCGCGCACCGAGGTGCGGGTGGATTGCCCGGAGTTGGGCGAGCTGATGGTGGATATCGCCTATGGGGGCAATTTTTACGCGATTGTTGATCCGCAGGGAAATTATTCAGGGTTGGAAAGCATGTCGGCGGGCGATATTCAACGTCTGAGCCCGGTGATCCGCGAGCGCTTGAACCAGGCCGTTGACGTCGTGCATCCCGAGGACCCTACGATCAAGGGGGTCAGCCATGTCCAGTGGACCGGTAAGGCGCGAGATCCGAAAGCCCATGGACGAAACGCCGTGTTCTATGGAGCGAAGGCGATCGACCGCAGCCCTTGCGGCACGGGTACGTCGGCGCGCATCGCGCAGCTCGCTGCGAATGGTAAGCTGGTCGTCGGCGAGGAATTCATTCACGAGAGCATCATCGGCAGCCTGTTCGAAGGACGTGTCGAACAAGCCGTCGAGCTTGGCGGCATGCCGGCGATCGTACCGAGCATCGCCGGTTGGGCAAGGCTGACCGGGTTGAACACAATCTTCGTCGAGGGGCGCGACCCCTATGCCCACGGCTTTCAAGTGACCTAAATCGAAAAACGAAAAAAGAGCGAGCGACGATCATGACTGACAAGGATACGAAAAGTCAGACCGGCAGCATCGGTTTCATCGGGCTCGGAGCGATGGGGGCAGGCATGGTCGACAACCTGCTGGCAGCAGGATGCGATATCACCGGCTTCGACATACGAGCAGAGGCACTGGAATCGCTAGAGAGCAAAGGCGGTCGTCCCGCGACCAGTCCGGCGAAGGCGGCTGAAGGCGTTGGCCTTTTGATCCTGATGGTGGTCAATGATGCCCAGGTCGAGGCGGTGCTGTTCGGCGACGATGGCGCCCTCGAGACCCTGATGCCAGGTGCCGTCGTGATGATGTGCAGTACCGTGCCGGCGACATTCACCCGAACGCTTGGCGAACGCCTGGCTGAGCGCGGCATCGAACTCCTGGACGCACCGGTGAGCGGGGGAGCGGTCGGCGCCGAGAATGGTTCCCTTACGATCATGGCTTCTGGACCGGAGGCGGCCTTCACCGCGGCGGAGACGGCGCTTGATGCGATCTCCGGACGGGTGTTCCGCCTGGGCGATGAGGTCGGCACCGGCTCCTCGGTCAAGGCCGTCAATCAACTCCTGGCAGGAATCAATCTGGTGACGGCTGCCGAAGGCATGGCGTTCGGCGTTGCCCAGGGCGCCGATCCCGAGCTTCTGTTCGAGATCATCAGGGATGCCGCCGGCGGCTCCTGGATGTTCGCCGATCGTGTGCCGCATATGCTGGCTGACGACTATTCGCCGAAGAGTGCGGTCAATATCTGGGCGAAGGATCTCGGTCTCGTACTGGAGCAGGCGCAATCCATGGGCATGCCGGTCCCGATGACCGCTGCCGCCCATCAGATGGTCATGATGGCGGTGGCCAAAGGCCTTGGTTCCATGGACGATGCGGCATTTCTGAAGGTGTATGAAGGCTTCACCGGTGCTAAAGTGGTTCCTGATGAAAGGGATGAAGCTGCATGACCGACGGACCTCTCGTTCCGATCTTCGATGGCCACAATGATGCCCTGCTTCGGCTTCGAACTCATGAGGACGAGGGTCCTGAAAGCTTTATCGACGGCGTCGAACGCGGCCACCTGGATCTGCCGAGAGCGAAAGCCGGCGGTTTTGCAGGTGGCATGTTCGCCTGTTTCACGCCGTCCCCCAAAGGTAAGCTGCAGAGGATCAAGCACACCGCTAAGGGCTATGAGGAAAGCTTCCCGCCGACGCCTTCCCTAGCCGATGCGGCTGAGACGACCGCTGGGCTGGCAGCCGATCTGTTTCGGGTAGAAGCGCTCTCGGGCGGGCAGTTCAGTGTGGCGACCAGTGCAGCCGATATCCGAGAATGCATGCAGGCCGGCAGGATCGCCGCCACCTTCCATATCGAGGGGGCGGAGGCGATCGATCCTGAACTCAACGCGCTCGAGGTGCTGCACCGGGCTGGCCTACGCTCGATCGGGCCAGTTTGGAGCCGGCCGAACGCGTTCGGCTTTGGCGTGCCATTCAAATTTCCGAGCGACCCGGATATCGGATCTGGCCTCACCGATGCCGGCAAAGCGCTGGTTGAGGCGTGTAATCGCCTCCGCATCCTGATCGATCTCTCGCATCTCAACGAAAAGGGCTTTTGGGATGTGCAAAAGCTCTCCGATGCGCCGTTGGTCGCGACCCACTCCAACGCCCACCGGCTTTGTCCGGTATCGCGCAACCTCACCGACAAGCAGCTCGCTGCCATCCGTGAAAGCGACGGCATGGTCGGCCTGAACTACGCCGTCTGCTTCCTGCGCGAGGATGGCCAGAACAACGCGGACACGCCACTCGACACCATGCTCCGGCATCTCGACTATCTGATCGAGCATGTGGGCGAAGACCGCGTAGGTCTCGGTTCCGATTTTGATGGTGCGATGATCCCGAAGGCAATCGGCACGGCCGCAGGCTCGCAAAATCTGATCCGCGCGATGCGGGCTCATGGATATGGCGAGGATTTGATCGGGAAGATCGCCTATCGAAACTGGCTCTCGGTGCTGGAGAAGACCTGGGGCTGTTAGGGGCGGTTTGGTAGAAGTGGTGTAGGTACCGTTGCCGTCCGACGGCTTTGACCATCGAATACCGGCCATAAGGCCTATGCGGACTTTACGCCAATTTTCGGCATTGAGATGCGGTGTGATCGCCGCAGAACGCTGATCCCAATCGATGGATTGTTATCGAGCTACACAATAAAGACGACGGTCGTTCCAAGGGAATCGCCGCCGGCATCGACTTAGCGTAACAGGGAAACGTTTCTAAAGTCGCGCGCTTGTCCCCTCGTTGCCGGTGGGCGCCCTTACGACTTCTTGCCGCCGCCCTTGCCTTTGCCGTTTTTACCGCCGCCCTTGCCTTTGTCGTTTTTACCACCGCCCTTGCCTTTGTCGTTTTTACCGCCGCCCTTGCCTTTGTCGTTTTTGCCGCCGCCCTTGCCTTTGTCGTTTTTGCCGCCGCCCTTGCCGTTGTCGTTTTTACCGCCGTCCTTGCCTTTGCCGTTTTTGCCGCCGCCCTTGCCTTTGTCGTTTTTACCGTCGCTCTTGCCTTTGTCGTTTTTACCGCCGCCCTTGCCTTTGCCGTTTTTGCCGCCGGCCTCGCCGTTGCCGCCTTGGCCTGTACCGGAATTGTCCTCGTCAGCGAGCGGTTCGCTGCTCTTCGGCGACGGATAGGGCGTTGATCCGTCCCAGTTGGGAAATGGGCTGACCGGCGCACCGCGTGGCGGGGCTCCGGTTCCGCCTATGCCGTCCCCATCACCCGAAAACATCGAGGGCGCGCAGCCCACGAGAAAAAAAGTAATCACCGAACAAAAAAGCAAACTCCGGTGACGAATCCCCAGCATCGAATGGACTGCCCATCTTTCTTAGTTGCTTATGGACTTGACCTGTTGCTTCATGATCGTGAACACATTCTCAGTGCACTCTTGAATCGCTGCGCTGACGACTGAAGATCAAGCCAATCCAGTAAAAATACGATAATATTATATTCACGATGGGGGCTCGTGAAAAGAGGGCTGGCATCATCACCAGCCTCGCAATATCGGCAAGCTGTTCGAGAGGGAAAACTGCGACAGCCCTGAAAGGGGCCGCCCTGTCAATCCTTCTTCTGATTCGCAGGATCGGCAGGGTCTTGATCATCGGTAGGCGCTGAAAAGAAAAAGGCGCCGAGCGTGAAGCGGTATCCACCATCACCATCTTGACGATCGCGGGTCGCGAGTTCGCTGGCCCTCTGATTGATTTCGATCAGGAGTTCAACGGACTTCTTTGTCGCCATTTGGCGGAGCTCCTCGATCGACTCCGGTTTCAAGCGATCGTAGTAGACGGCCCGATCGAACAAAGGCGGTTCGTTGCCGGCAAGATTGTGCGCACCGGAGGCAATGTGATCTCTGAGATTGCGGCCGAAGAAATAGGCCTTCTCCTGATAGCCGTCTGTCGGTAGAAACGCCGGTCGCAGTAAATGGACGACATCGTTCTCAACCGCCACCATCCCCTGGCGCAACCATTCATCAAGAACGGCGCGCGGACGCACATCCTTGCTCACCGACGTGACCAGCCGCTCGAAGGATGGGCCGTCATCGAGTGCGGTGCGTGGTAGGGGGCGTGGCTTTCGTTCCGCATCGAGATAGGCCGCCTCGCCCGTCCAGACCGCGACCACCTTGGCGCTTAGCGGCAAGGCTGAAGGAGGGTCCGGTATCGTTTGATGAAGCTCGGTCAGGCGGCGGACCTCCTTGCGATGAACGCCGCTCAGAATGGCGATCCTGCTTTGATTAGGCGGCTCACCATCGACGGCGAAGCCCTCGCGGGCCGCCTCGACAAAAGCCTCGCGCACGAGATTGTTGAATATGGGAAATGTCAGGCCGACCTTGATCATGGCCGTGGCCAAAGGCCGAAGAAGGCGCCTGACTGCAGCCACCGTAGCCTCGAAAACATCTGCTGTTCCGTCGTCGCGCACAGTCTTCAAACACTCTCCTGAAAGCCCGCTTGTGCAGGCCAGACCATCAAAGCGATAGCTATGCCACTCGGCAATTCCACAACAAATCAAGAATCGGTGAGAGATTGGTGAGAAGAAAAGCACCGCATTCTCTTCTTATGTGAATTAGCTTGACGTGGGCAAAATACCCACGAATAATCGCCGGCGCTGTCAACTAGGATCTGGAGCTATCGCTAAATACTGAGGTCGAAACCCCCGTGAGACCTCGTTTTATGTTCTGTACAGTCGAGCTAGAGTACCGTTAACCGCTTACAAGCAATTGCCGCCATGGTTCCCCAATGCGTTTGGAAGCCATGGCGGTTTTTTTGTGTTGCTTTGATGTTTCCGAGTTCCTCTGCGCTAAGGCGTCCAAGGGCTGACTAGGGGGCACTCTCGGACATGAAGGACATCGCATCCTGCTGGACGGCCGAAAGACCGTCGGCTAGGGTAAATCAAGAACCGTAATCGGTCATTTTGGCAGCTTTTGGGGAGTGCATTGATGGCGAAAGCCATTCATATGATGGTTCGCGTTCTGGACCTGGAAAAGTCGATCACGTTCTATCAGACAGCCTTCGGTCTCGATGTCGCGGATCGCTTCGATTTCGACGGTTTCACTCTTGTCTATCTGCGCAATGACGAATGCGACTTCGAGGTCGAGCTGACCTGGAACGACGGACAGAGCGAGCCCTACGAGCATGGCGGTGCTTATGGCCATATGGCGTTCGCCGTCGACGATCTCGAAGCGGAACATGCGCGTTTCAAGGCGCTTGGCTATGAGCCTCGGGACATCAAGGAGTTCATGCGTGACGGCAAGCTGCTGGCGAAGTTCTTTTTTGTTCAGGACCCCGACGGTTATCAGATCGAGATGCTGCAACGTCACGGCCGCTACAGCTGAAGAGGAGATGGATCCTATCGTTGGACATGAGGCTGACGGTGTGCGGTCCGAGCCGGAGTTCATCGGCGTCAGTGCGATGAGATCCTTGATATCGATACGGTCGACAAAATAGAAGATCGAGACGTAGGAGGGAGGCGACACCATGACCACGACCATCCTGGAGCGGCGATCCGAGACGGATCCACCGGCGAGGCAATCGGAAAAATCGCATCTGCTGCTCGATCGCCGCGCCGTGCTGAAGACGGCGTTTTCCGCCGTCGGCGCCTATGCGGTGACCGCGTCCGGCGTGACCTGGCTGGTGGGGCCGGGCAAGGCCTGGGCGATGGCGTTCGAGGCGTTCGATGAAACCACCGCGAGCACGCTGCTCCAGATGACCCGAGCCCTCTATCCCCACGAGCAGGTCGGCGATGCGCATTATGCCGAGGTGGTGAAATCGCTCGATGCGGCGGTCGCCGGCGCCGACGACGCCGACGCGGCGCTCAAGGTTTACACCGATGGCGTCGCACGCCTGAACGAAGCCGCCGGCGGATCGTTTGCCGATCTCGACGCCGATGCCAAGGAAGCGGCCTTGCAAGCAGAGGCGGATAGCGAAGATCCAGGTTTCTTCCAGGCGGTGCGCGGTCAGGTCGTCAACGTTCTCTATAACTCCCCCGAGGTCTGGAAGATCTTCGGCTATCAGGGAGCTTCCTACGAGGAGGGCGGATACATCTTCCGCGGTTTCGACGATCTCTCCTGGCTGCCAGAGCCGTCCAAAGAGGCGAGCCCGCCGGCACAGGACGCGTAGGGGGAGGAAAAGGTCATGGCTAGAACATTCGAAAACAACGACGAAAGCGTGGTGGTCATCATCGGCTCAGGCGCCGGCGGCGGATCGCTTGGACACGAGCTCGCTACCCGCGGGATCAATGTAGTGATGCTGGAAGCGGGTGCCCGTCAGAGCACGGACACATATGTGAATGACGAGTGGGGCTCGTTCCTGCAGCTCGCCTGGCTCGACCCGCGCACCACTGCAGGCGAATGGCGGGTCGCCAAGGATTTCTCGGGCCTGCCTGCCTGGATCTGCAAGACGGTCGGCGGCAGCACGACGCACTGGGCGGGGGCCTCGCTCCGCTTCCAGGAGCATGAATACCGGGTGCTCACCGAATATGGCGCGCTCGATGGCGCCAATCTCCTGGATTGGCCGATCACGCTGGCCGACATGGAGCCTTACTACGACAAAGCCGAGGACAAGCTCGGCGTGACCCGCACCAACGGCATTCCGGGCCTGCCGGGCAATAACAACTTCAAGGTCATGTATAACGGCGCCATGAAGCTCGGTTACCAGGATTGTCATACCGGGCGCATGGCGATCAATTCGCGGGATCGCGACGATCGCGCTTCCTGCCAGCAGCTTGGTTTCTGTTTCCAGGGCTGCAAGATGGGAGCGAAATGGTCGACCCTCTATTCGGAGATCCCGAGGGCCGAGGCGACCAACAATTTCGAGCTGCGTTCGGAATGCCAGGTCTTGAAGATCCTGCATGACGAGACCGGCAAGGTCACCGGTGTGCTTTATGTCGATGCCGAGGGCAATCAGC
>JBPCVQ010000123.1:0-4167 GCA_051010395.1 Geminicoccaceae bacterium
GTCTCCTGACGCCATCAGGATCGACGATAGGAAAGCCTCCTGGGGAAACCGAGGGGGCTTTTCTTTTGAAGTGCCGGTACGCTGTCGGAAGACGGTGAAATTACACCCTGTCGTAAGCGGCTCTTGAATACCGCCGTTTCTCCCGCTCATCGTACTGATAGTGTGCGCCCATAGAGACGTGAGTATGTGCGTGCATAAGGACAGTGAGCTTGGGTCGGATGGAGATATTGACGGGCGTCGAGCGTCGTCGTCGTTGGTCGTCGGAAGAGAAGTTGGAGATTTTGCGGGAGGCTTCGGCGCCCGGATCATCGGTTGGGGCGGTGGCTCGCCGGCACGACATCAGCCGGTCACAAATCTATCAGTGGCGCCGGGCGTTTCGTTCGGGACGGCTCCGTTCGGAGTCCTTCGCCGTGGTCGACTTTCTGCCGGTCGAGGTTTGTAATGATGATGAGGCTGACGATTTGCCGGTCGACGAAGAGGCGTCATCGGGATGCATGGTCTCGATCGAACTCCATCATGGTCGGACGCTTCGTTTGCCCTCAACGTTGCCCTGCCATGAGATCCAGCGCCTAATCGCTGCGGTGGAGGCGGTATGATTGGTCCTGGCACCGGGGTTCGGGTCTATGTCGCCAGCGGCGTCACAGATATGAGGAAAGGAATCAAGGGCCTTGCTGCCGCAGCCGAGCAGGTGCTCCGGCAAAATCCCTGCTCGGGCGCGGTCTTCGCTTTCCGTGGGAAGAAGGGCGACAGGGTGAAACTTTTGTATTGGGACCAGCAGGGTTTTTGTCTGTATTACAAGGTCCTGCAACGCGGTCGCTTCCCCTGGCCGTCGCCCGCCGACGGTGTCGTTCGATTGACGTCTGCCCAACTCGCGATGCTGTGGGAGGGCATCGATTGGCGGCGGCCTGCGTGGAGCTCTCCGCCTCGGCGCATTGCATGATTCACTATTCATTTTCAATAAGATAAGACTGTATTTGTCCGTCGCCGCTGGGTAAAATCCATGCATGACCTTAGCGCCGGACCAGCTTCCGAACGACGTTGCCGCCCTGCAGGCGATCATTGCCAAGCAGGCGGCAGAACTTGAGGAAGCCAAGAACCAGCTCAAAGCCCGCGATGTTGTCATCGAGCAGCTGCAGCTTAATCTCGACAAGCTGAAGCGTTCGCAGTTCGGTCGTTCGTCGGAGAAGGTTCAGCGGCAGATCGATCAGCTGGAGCTAACGCTTGAGGATCTGCAGACCGATCGCGCTGCCGAGCAGGCTGAGGAAACTGACGGGGCTGATGACCAAGCCAAGGGTGATGACAAACAGGACAAGAAGAAACGTGGTCGCAAGAAGCTACCCGCCCATCTGCCACGGGAACGCAGTGTTCTCGATCCCGGCGACCCATGCCCGGACTGTGGCGGCGAGTTACGCCTGCTCGGCGAGGACATCAATGAGCTCCTGGACTATGTCAGCGCCAAGCTCAAGGTGTTGCAGATTGCCAGGCTGAAGAAGAGCTGCAGGCGGTGCGAAAAGATTGTTCAAGAACCAGCACCTTCGACCCCGATCCAACGAGGCATGGCCGGTGCCGGCCTTCTGAGCCATATCCTGGTCTCGAAGTTCGATGACCACGTGCCGTTGTATCGGTTATGTTGACATCAACATAACCGATAAGATGTTGCGTTCCGGATTATGCTGCGGAGGATCCGGATTTCCTTGGTAAGTGTGCTTTCTTCGTGGATCTCTGCAACATAATTTTCTGAACTCAGATTGTATTCAGGAAGGCGATCACTCCCTTGTCCTCTTTCCAAGGCCGCTCTGGACTTGGATCTCCGGCGTCACAAAGCGCCATCGCTTTCGCCTTCATCTCGAGATCGATTTCGGCGTATATGTTGGTGGTGTCGAGGCTTACATGTCCGAGCCATGCGCGGATGGTGTTGAGATCGACGCCGGCCTGCAGCAGATGACAGGCGCTCGTGTGGCGGATCACGTGCGGCGTGATTGGCCTTGCGGCAAGCGTCGGCACGCGCGCCGCACATCGCTCTACGAGTCGATAGATTCCGAACCGCGTATAGCGCTTGCGATGGCGGCTGAGGAAGACGGGGTCTCCGTTTGCGCGTCCCTGAACGAGCTTTCCAATCGTGTGCTGCGTGCGTGGCCACAGCGGGCATTGGCGGATTTTTCCGCCCTTGCCGGTGAGGGTGACGAGTGCATGGCGGTCGCCATGCCGCCCGATCTGAAGATCACCGACCTGCAATTGTGTCGTCTCCGAGACCCGCGCACCGGTGTTATAAAGGAACAGCAGCAGAGTTTGTTCGGTCTTGCCCCGCAACATCCTGCGGTCGGGAACCGCGATAAGGGCCTCCATTTCTTCTCTGGTTATCCAGGAGATCGGCTGCGGTGTGGCCTTCTTGGTCGTGATGGCGCGGAGCTGCGCATACCAGGCGAGACGGGCCGGATCACGGCTGGCGACGAAGCGGGCGAAGGATCGGATCGCCGTCAGGCGTTGATTGCGGGTCTGCGCCGAACAGCCGCGATCCTTCTCGAGATGGGTAAGGAACTGCAGCACGCTCGACGGAGCGATATCCTCGACATCCAGGCGGTCCACCGGTCTGCGGAGCTTGGCGCTGATAAAGGGGAGCAGTAACTTGAAGCAGTCCCGATAGCTTTCTTGGGTGTTGCGGGCGAGGCGTCGCTCGGTGACGATGTAATCGGTCAGGAAGCGTCGAAGCCAGGGACCGAGCGTGCGAGGATCACGCATGATCTCCTCCATTGACGTATCGATCGAAGCAGACCGACGCCTCATGCAGGAGTTCGGGCGTCATCGACAGGTAGACGCTTGTGCCGTCCAGGTTGGCATGGCCGAGATAGGTAGAGAGCGCCGGCAGCAGCCGCTGCACATCTTTGCCTTCGCGATACCAGGACGTCAGCCGGTGCACCGCCGCGGTGTGGCGGAGTGCGTGCAGGCAAGGCGAGCGCCGACCGTCATCCCTGCGATCGATGCTGGCGGTTTCGAGCAGCCTCTTGAACGCATAATCGACGTTGTGCTTCCTCACCAGCGTCCCGTTCCGGTTTGCCAGGAAGGCGGACTCCATCCCTTCAGGCAGCGGGCGGTTCGAACGTCGCTCGGCATAGGACCGAAGCGCGATGGCAAGTTGGCAGGCAACGGGAACGAGGCGGTTCTTGTAGAACTTGGTATTGCGCACCGTCAGCACGGCGTCCGCAAGGTCGACATCCCTGATAGTCAGATGGAGTGCCTCGCTGGTTCGCAAACCAGCTCCGTACAGGACCAGAAGCAATGTTCGGAAAGTATCGGCATCGAGGCGGCTGGCCCGTCTGCGGCTGATATCGACGGCCTCGAACAAGCGCTGCAATTCTTCACGGGAGAAGATGTAAGGTGGCGCCGATGCTGGTGCTCTCGGCTCTTCATCCGACGCCGGCAGCGGCGACCGGGTGGCATAACCGCGGCTGATTGCATAGCGGTAGAACCCGGCGAGGGCGCCGTACTTGCCGGCACGCCATCGGGTGAGCAGGCCGGTTCCGGCAAGGAAGAGGCGAACCTCACTCTCGGTCACGGCATCGCAGCACGCCTGCTCGGGGACACTTTTGCAGAATTGGTACAAAGCGCCTGCACTGGTGATGAAGCGCGCACCGTGGGCTCGTCGCCACGCCACATAGTGGTCGATCGCGTCGCGGAGGATCATACCAGCCCCTCCAGATCGATATCGGCAACCTCACGAAGGGTCCCGAGCTGGACCTTGGCGTAGACCGAGGTGGCTGCGACGCTGCGATGCCCGAGATAATCGCCGACCACCTTCATCGACAGGCCCTGATCGAGGAGATGTTGGGCGGCGGCATGGCGCAGTGCGTGCGGACCGCGACGTTTGCAGGTAACCCCGAGACGGTCGAGGCGAGCAGAGACGATTCCCTTGATCACGCCTCGGCTGAGCGGCCTGATCGGCGCCTTCAACGTCAGGAACAGCCTCCGTTCGGGATGCACGGGACGGACCTCGCGTAGATAGCGCAGGATTGCCTGCCCGACGCCTCGTGAGAGCGGATAGTGATGCGTACGCCCGGGCTTGGGACAGCGCACCCGCAACATCTCCTGCTCCCACTCCAGATCGTCGACCCGAAGGCCGCTGACCTCACCGGCACGTAGACCGTAGGTGATCAGCAGCATCAGGATCGC
>JBPCVQ010000124.1:0-2895 GCA_051010395.1 Geminicoccaceae bacterium
GCCCAGCCCGTGGAGGCCCTCCACCCCGGCGAGATCGGCTTCATCACTGCGAGCATCAAGGACATCGCCGATGCCCGCGTCGGCGATACCATCACCGATGACCGAAAACCGGCTGAAGCCCCGCTTCCAGGCTTCCGGCCGAGCCAGCCCGTCGTCTTCTGCGGCATGTTCCCGACCGACGCCGCCCAGTTCGAAGATCTCCGGGAGGCTCTCGGTCGCTTACGTCTGAACGATGCCAGCTTCGAGTTCGAGACCGAGCATTCAGGCGCTCTCGGCTTCGGCTTTCGCTGCGGCTTTTTAGGACTTCTTCACCTTGAGATTATCCAGGAACGTCTCTCCCGCGAGTTTGATCTCGATCTGGTCATCACCGCACCCAGCGTGGTCTATAAGCTGGAAAAGACCAGTGGCGAAAAAATCGAACTCCACAACCCCGCCGACATGCCGGACCCGACCCAGATCGCGACCCTCGAGGAACCCTGGATCAAGGCGACCATCCTCGTACCCGACGATCATCTGGGCTCGGTGCTCTCTCTCTGCACCGAAAAACGCGGTCAGCAGCAAGAACTCACCTATGTCGGCTCTCGCGCGATGCTGGTGTATCGCCTGCCGTTGAACGAGGTCGTCTACGACTTCTACGACCGTCTCAAATCCTACAGCCGCGGCTATGCCAGCTTCGACTACCAGCTCGACGGCTACGAGCCCTCGGATCTCGTGAAGCTCGGCATTCTCATCAACGGCGATCCCGTCGACAGCCTGGCCCTGGTCGTCCACAAGACCATGGCGGAGGCGAGGGGACGCGCCCTCTGCATCCGCCTGAAGGAGCTGATCCCGCGACAGATGTACCAGGTCGCTCTCCAGGCCGCGATCGGCGGCAAGATTATCGCCCGCGAGACGGTGAAAGCCTTCCGAAAGGACGTGAC
The DNA here is from genome assembly GCA_051010395.1 of Geminicoccaceae bacterium. Classification (GTDB taxonomy): domain Bacteria; phylum Pseudomonadota; class Alphaproteobacteria; order Geminicoccales; family Geminicoccaceae; genus JANQPX01. Next base: position 921 of record JBPCVQ010000124.1, read on the forward strand.
CGCAAAATGCTACGGCGGCGATGTTTCCCGAAAGCGAAAGCTTTTGGAAAAGCAGAAAGCCGGCAAGAAACGCATGCGCCAGATCGGCAAGATCGAAATCCCCCAGGAGGCCTTCCTGGCCGCCCTCAAGATGGATAACAGCTAGACCGGATCCCAGGTCTGACGGACGAGCCTACGGCCTCCCCTGAGCGGGCAGGCCCGATCAACGTGAGCGCGTTCCTGGATCAGCATCATCAGAGCATGGCGGCCTCTCATCAGGATGCACTCTAGCAGCACAGCCGCCATTGTCAGATCCTCCCGATCTGGCTATTGTCCAGCCGTTCAAACTGGACACTGGCGCCAAGTCAAGCCGGTCCGTGCTACGGACGGAGGGATGGCCGAGCGGTTTAAGGCGCACGCCTGGAAAGCGTGTTGGGGTCCTGCCCCTCACGGGTTCGAATCCCGTTCCCTCCGCCACAATATTGGCGCAACCTCCTGATTATTATAATTAATTTGTTGCACTAAATCAGATCCGATACAGTACGATTTTGGTGAGGCGCGTGCGGTAGGCCCGCAATCCAGGTTTCAATCTCGGACTCGGGCCAAACCGAGTTAGCGCCGATTCGTCTCTGATGCGGAAAAACTCCCTCTTTTGCCGCTCGGAAGACGCATGCTTTGCTCATTCCGATCTTTGCAACGACATCATCGATCCGCAGCAGTTGCTCTGTGCGACGTGTCTCTGCCTTGGCAGTTGGTGCGCTGGCGTGCGTCATGGGGGTGTCATCGCTCATCCCGCGCTCTCCATCGCTCCGGCCGCCTGCGGCGTCCAATCCCAAAACCCTTGCTTTCCGGATGCCGGCGCTGGCGGCTCCAGCCGATCGACGCGCATCAAGGGCCAAGCCCACTTGTGATGATCGGTGCGATCGCTGTCCGCGACTTCGCGGTCGAATAGCTTGATTCTCTCCTGCGGACGTCCCAGGTCTGCGGTGCAGACCACCGATGATCTCGGCAACATGCCAGGCGAAACCAAAACCCGCTGGAGGAAGTCGAGCGTGTCAGCCTTCTTCTTCAAGGCGGTGCCGGGAAGATCGCGCTCGACCTCATCGATGAGCTTTATCACCTCGTCTCGATCGATGGCGCGCGCGCCGGCATGGATCGCGATGCGCTGGTTGAAGCAGCCTTTCGGAGCTGGCCATTTCCGGAACTCGTAGGGCTTGAATTCGTAGGCAATGAGCGATGCCCACGCCGATTGGAAATTGCTCGGGATGGCGGCTTTCCGGCGCAATTTTGCCGGAACGCTCATGCGCAAGAAGTGCCAGTTCCGGTCGGAAGGAAAATTGCCCTGACTTTATTGGTGCCGCTTTGATCAAGGTCGTATCTATGCCGCTGATCGGACTTCGGAAAGTTTTCCAGATCGCGGTTTCCGCCCTTAAGTCGTTAGACAAGTCTTTCCAGAGGCGGAAATTTTTTCCCAGCCCGAAGCATGAAAAAGCCCAGGTTTTCCGACCAATTTGGCTTGGCATCATTTTTGCTCCTTGAACTGTAAAGGCCATCTCGGCACTCGGAGAGGGATGCAATGCACGTTCAACAGAGCCAAGCCTCGACAGCATTGGCCAGCCTGCGGGCGACAAACGCCGCGCAGCGGATTGTCGATGATGCGCAAGCCGAAGTCGCTTCAACAGCCAAAAGCCAAGCCGTTGATAAGGCGGTTACCGGAGCGGTCTCGGTCTACCTGTCTCCCGAAGCCATCGAGCATCTGAAGCAAACTTCGCAGGAGGGTGAGAGTGCCGTTAATGGTGTAAAAGATACTGCCTCGCCAGGCGATGGAGCAACTGGCACCACAGCAGTCAAAGAGAACCGTCTCTTTGAAGAACTGGTTAATAATCCAGCATTTGCAAAAGATCATGCGCGCGCGATGGGGGCAGGTTATGATATGATATTGATCCCTAATGAAATATTTGATACCCCTGTCCAACTAAGACATGTTCGTGGAATG
>JBPCVQ010000125.1:0-11109 GCA_051010395.1 Geminicoccaceae bacterium
ACGACGTGAACAACCGGCTCCGGTCAAACGGGGCTTTGCAGAGGCTTGAGCCGCTCGCCGGGAAACCGGCACAGGCGGTTCTTAGGGGGCTGGGTGGGTCGCAAGGCTTGCCCGGCTACCTGACCCCCATGTATGGATCGGCTGCGTCTCGCAAGTAAGAATGCGCTGGATAGCGGAAGTCGCTGATATGTATCAGGCCTGTTTGTTCGGTTCGTGGGCCGTGGCCGTTGGCAGAAATTCAGCTTCGGTCCGTGGCTGGAGCAGGCTGCCAAGCATGCCTCCATGCCCACAATGCAAGGCGGTAGCTTCTCAAACGTCAGAACCAAGGCTAGGCGCCGAATCTTCTTCCGTAGAACGATCTTCCCATCGGCATCAAAGCCAATGGGTGAAACACGTCCTTACCAATATCGATGCCGATCAAAGACAATTGGGATGGGGCCTTTGACTTTCGTGCCATGCTACTGCTCCAGTTCGTGCCTGACGCTAAACTGCGTCAGGCTAAACGGTGCAGCAGCCAATCCATCCCAGAAGCCGTGTGCGCGAGGACAAGCTGGCAAAGGATATGAGATGTGAGTCCTTTGCGAAGTAAGGTTTAGCGAACGGCTTTGGGTCCGAGTGATGCGCGGCTGTCCGCGAGGGCCGGGTAGCTGCGTCGAACGGGCTGGCAGCCGTGCGCCAAGCGGCGCGACGAAGTCCGGATGTTTCGTTATCGGGTGCAAGACAATCAAGAAGCGAATTCGGGCAACACATCGGGCCATCGCGATGGAATTGCGCAAGCGTATGAACGAGCTCATCAAAGAAACCGGGGCATGGGCAACGCAGGTGCTCAAAGGGCGCCTGAATTGCTTCGCCGTCTCCGGCAATGACCCGAGCCTGTGGTGGTTCTTCAACCAAGTACGCCAGCATTGGCTACGTTCGCTCAAGCGGCGCTGCCAAAAGGCGTTCATGACCGGGAGAAAGACACCAGGCTCGTCGACCATTTCTTCCCGCCGATCAGGGGCCTGCATCCCCAACCAGTCCACCGCTTCGACGCCAGAGCCCGAGGGGAGAAAAGATATTCGCGCGACCACAGAGCAGCCGCGCGAACCATGGACGGAGGCGTTCAGTCGTCGATCCGATCGCGCAGCGCTACGATCCGTTCGGCGATGAAGGACCCGTATTCCTCGAGAGCGAAGTGGCCGGTATCGAGAACATGGAACTCCAGGTTCTCGAGATCGCGTTTGTAGGGATGGGCTCCAGCCTCGGGGAAGATCGGATCGTTCTTGCCCCACATCAGGAGTGCTTCCGGCTGATGCTCGCTGAAGAGAGTCTGCCATTTGGGGTATTCACCGACATTGGTGCCGTAGTCCAGGAACAGCTCCAGCTGCACGTCCTGGCTGCCGGGACGATCGAGCAGATACTGCACATGCCAGTAATTGTCGGCGCTGACCCGCTCCGGGTTCTGCATGCCCGTCTCGAACTGCCATTTCGTGCCTTCGAGGGTCAAAAACGGCCGCAGCTTGTCGCCATTCTCCTTTGACGGATCGGCCCAATAGGCCTTGATCGGGTCCCAGAACTCCAGCAATCCCTCTTCATAGGCATTGCCGTTCTGGATGACGAAGGCGCTGACGCGTTCCGGATCTTCGGCGAACATCCGGTAGCCCACCGGTGCGCCGTAATCCATGACATAGGCGGCGTATCGGTCCACGCCTTTCCGATCGATCAGCTCGGTGACGATCCGCGCCAGATTGGTAAACGAATATTCGAAGTCTTCAGCCATGGGCATGTCGGAGGCGCCATAGCCCGGATAGTCGGGGGCGATCACATGCCAGGTCCCAGCGATCTTTGGGATCAGATCCCTGAACATATGCGATGATGTCGGAAAGCCGTGCAGCAGCAGCATCGTCGGATTGCCGGGATCGCCTGCCTCACGATAGGCAATCCGGACGCCCTGGATGGTCTCGGATCGGTATTTTACGAGGGTGACGTCCTCGTCGACGCGCAGGTCTTCCGCCGAAAGGGGGGTGATCGAGACGGGCGCGAGGGTGAGGCCAAGGGCCAGGGTCGCTGCGTAGCCTGCTTTGATCAGGTTGGTAAACATCGGGTTTTCCTTTCCTGCTAGCTGACGGGGTGTCAGTCGGCGGTTTCGGTTTGAAGCGCGGCAAGCCTGGCGAGGAGGGCCTCGTTCTCCGCGCGCAGGCGCTCCTGCTCCTCGCGGATCGGAAGAAGCTCCATCTCGAGCTCCTCCGGGGTGAAGCGGCGGGGGATGTGTTGCGGGCAGTTCCAGTCGAAACCGTCGACGGTGATCAGCACCGCGCGTTCGGTGCGGCCCTTGGATCCGGGAACCTCGAGGCGGGCGATCAGGTTCGGATCATCCTCGATGTCGATCGTTTTTGCTCGGCCCAGGATCTTGAGGCGCCGGCGGTTCGGATAATCCATCAGGATCAGTGAGATCCGGCCGTCGCCGTCGAGATTGCCGAGGCTGACATATTGGCGATTGCCGCGAAAATCCGCGTAAGCAACGGTCTTCGGATCGAGAACCTTCAAGAAGCCTTTGGGGCCGCCGCGAAATTGCACGTAAGGCCAGCCGGTTTCGGAAACGGTCGCTTGATAGAAGCCGTCCCTGGCTTCTATGAACGCCGTCTCGCGAGCGGTCAGGCTGTCGGCGGCGGGCGCCTCATCGGCCAGAAACCGATCGTAACCTCGCGCCGAGCCCAGCCTCTCCTGCTGCTCGCGGACCTTGGGTGTGAAGGCGATGTTGGCAAAGGCGAGAGCCATGTTGTCCTCCGTTCGAGCACGTTGCTTTCGGTATTTCGGAGGATGGCAGTTTCGGAAAAATAATTAATACATGTTATTCTTCATTCATAATTTTGATATGTGGAATAATATGGACAGGTTCACAGAGCTCCAGACGTTCGTGGCGGTTGCCGACAAGGGCGGCTTCAATGCGGCTGCACGCAAGCTCAACCGCTCGCCGCCGACCGTGACCCGCATCGTCGCCGGTCTTGAACAGCGGATCGGCACGCGGCTGTTTTCGCGTACCACCCGTCAGGTCGCTTTGACCGAAGCGGGCGAGCGGTTGTTTCGGGACGCCAGGCAAGTGCTGGATGACCTCGGCATCGCGGAGGCCGCCGCCTCGGGCGCCCATGAGGAACCCAAAGGTGTCCTTTCGGTCACGGCATCGGTCATCTTCGGTCGGCGCTACGTCGCGCCGATCCTTCGAGACTTCGTCGACCGATATCCTGAAGTGTCGACGCGCGCGCTCTTCCTCGATCGCAACGTGAACCTGATCGAGGAGGGCCTCGATGTCGCGGTGCGTATCGGCGACCTGCCGAGCTCGAGCCTGACGGCCGTTCGCGTCGGCGAGGTCCGCTGGATCCTGGTCGCTTCCCCGGGCTATCTGGAGCGCCATGGTGAGCTCGAGACTCTGGATGATCTGCTGCACCACCGGCTCGCCGCACCGAGTTCGATCACGGAGGCCGACAGATGGGGCTTCGAGGTGGCCGGAGTAAGGCGAAATCTCGAGATCGCGCCAGCCTTCGTCGCGAACACGATCGACGCCTCGATCGATGCCGCACGTGAAGGTTGGGCAATCACCCGCGTGCTCTCATACCAGGTCTCGGACGAGCTTCGGAGCGGAGAGTTGGTCGAGGTTCTCGCCGGCTACGAAGACCGCTGCATCCCTATCCATCTCGTCCACGCCGAAGGCCCGCTGCGCGCTGCGAAGATCAGAGCCTTCGTAGATCATGCGGCTCGGCTGCTCCGCAAAGAGGCCCACAACTGGGCAAAGTAGGCCAATTGCGATTTTCGTTTTCGGGCTGCTAGCAGAAGGGGCAAGTCGCCTTTGAACGAATGACCGCTTTGTCGACAATTCTCGACGCTACAAGCAGCCTCGTTTGTGTCCAAAAGTGGCAGATTGTGTTGAAAAAGTCCGAGCCCCCAAAAATACTCATGCCGCTTAGAAACCAATTCCAGTCACAGCGATTTATTGGAATTTCGTTTCCTAGGGCGCGACTTTTAGGAATGCAATTCTATCTAAATCTCACTCCAAGTATTCGTTCTGACTCTTTCAACAAAATCGGCACAAAGCTGAAGATGCAGCTGTGGCAACTAATTGCAGATTAGCGGACGAACCGTTATTGAAAGCTCCAAGTCAACGCCGCAGCGCGTCGCTGCCTATCCAATTGCGTTGTCATACATTACACTTGGTAGCGGCTTCCTGCCCTCGATCAGTTCTCGGTACACCGACACTGTGCTCTTGCCCATGCGGGTGAGGCTGTAGTGGCGGTCGACGAAGCGGCGGCATCGGGAGGCGAGGCGTTCCTTGGCGTCTTCGGGCATAGCGAGGGCCAGGTCGAGGGCGTTGGCGAGGTGGTCGGCATCTTCCGGTTGGACAAGCCAACCCGTCGCTGCCGGCATGATCGTCTCGGATAGGCCCCAATCGTCGGTGGCGATCACCGGCTTGCCCATGGCCTGGGCCTCGATCGAGGTGCGACCGAAGGCTTCGGGGCCGGTGGAGGGAATGACCACGATGTCGGCGAGTTTGTAAGCGGCCGGCATGTCGTTGGTGGGGCCGACCAGCCAGACGCGGTTTTCGAGCTTCAGCTCGATAATCTTTTTTTCGACTCTGTCTGCATAGGCGCTGCCAGCAGGCCGGTTGCCGACCATGATGCAGATGGTGTCTTTGGCCTTGCCGCCCTCCCAGAGTTTCTTCAGGGCGTGGAGCAGCCAGGTGTGGCCTTTGCGCTCGGAGATGCGGGCGGGCAGCATGATGATGTGTTTCTTGGCATCAAGCTGCCAATCTTCCCGTAGTTTCGCAACGCGCGCCTCGTCGATTTCTTTCGGATCGAACTCCTTGAGGTCGACGCCGCGGGGGATTACGCGGAGGCGGTCATTGTCGACGCCGTAGCGTTTGATCACGTGATCGGCGACATAGTCGGAAATGGCGATCACCCGATCGCCGCTGGTCATGATCGCGTTGTAGCCGCGCTTCAGGAAGTTCTCGCCGCCGCTGTAGAGGCTGTGGAAGGTGGTGAGGAAGGGGACGCCTGCCCGTTTCGCGGCATAATAGGCACTCCAGGCGGGCGCCCGCGAGCGAGCGTGGACGAGCTGAATGTCGTGATTACGGATGACCTGGGCCAGCCGCTTGATGTTCTTGTGAATGATCATTGGGTTCTTGCTGTGCACGGGCAGGTTGATGTTGACGGCGCCCATCTCGGCGAGGTCGGTCTCGTGCTCACCGCCATTGGAGGCCACAAGCGGCGTCCAGCTCTGCCCGATTAGATAGCGGGAGATGTCGATCGTGCCGCGTTCCACGCCGCCGGGGCCGAGCGCCGGCAGCACCTGCAGGACCTTCGGCCCTTTGAGGCGGGCGATCGCGGCCTGCACTTCTTGTACGCTGGTAAGATCCTCCATGCTGTCGAAGCGTTCTTCCTCTAGGACGGCATCGTGATGATCGAGCAGAAGTTCTGACGTCATGAGACTTGGCCTGTTATCCAGGCTTGTCGGGTGCTAGCATGGATTATTCCGTGCGCAAACCCGATTGGCCTTAGGTTGCTGGGATGTTCGACATTCTTGATCTCGGCGGCGGGCGCCGCCTCGCTTATCTTCATCATCCGGGCCGCACGCCCGGCGTGTTGTTCTGCGGCGGTTTCAAATCTGACATGACCGGGGCTAAAGCCTTGGCCCTCGAAGACTTCTGCCGCGAGGAGGGGCGGGCCTTCACCCGGTTCGACTATACCGGACACGGTAGCTCGTCCGGCGATTTCGAGGATGGCACCATCGGCGCCTGGAGGAACGACGCTGTCGCGATCATCGACAACGTGTCCAAAGGACCCCTGACCCTGGCAGGGTCGAGCATGGGGGGGGATTATGGTGCTGGCGGCGCTGGCCAGACCGGAGCGGGTAAAGGGGCTGGTCGGCATCGCGGCCGGGCCGGACTTCACCGAGGACCTGATGTGGGTGCGGGGTACGGAGGCACAGCGCGAGGTTTTGATGAGGGAAGGCCGCTGGGAACGGCCGTCGGCCTATAGCGATGACCCTTACGTGATTACGCGAAAACTGATCGACGACGGTCGTGAGCATCTGGTGCTGCGCGCGCCGATACCGTTCCACGGTCCGGTTCACCTTCTTCATGGGCAAGCCGATCCTGACGTGCCTTGGCAGACCTCGCTTCGCTTGGCGGACGCGCTGCAGTCCGAGGACGTGACCGTCGAGCTGCTTAAATCCGGCGATCATCGGCTCTCCAAACCCCACGAGATCGACCGCATCACCACCGGCACCCGGCGGGTGCTGGCCGTACTTGACGGAGCGCGCAGGGACTGAGACGTCATTCGTCCATCCCTTCGAGGATGGCGCGGAGGCCTTCGCGGTAGTTCGGGTGCTTGAGGTCGACGCCGAGTTCGTTGCGTATGCGCCCGTTGGCGACGCGGCGGTTGTCGGCGTAGAAGCTTCTCGCGGCGTCCGAGATGTCGGCCTCTTCAAAGGGCACCGCCGGCGGCGGTTCGACACCCAGGAGATCGGCGGCAAAGGCGATCACATCCTGGGGCGGGGCCGGCTCGTCGTCGGCGACGTTGTAGATGGCACCAGGGTTCGGCTTCGCGATCGAGGCCCTCAACACCTGCACGATATCGTCGAGATGGATGCGCCCGAACATCTGGCCGGGCTTGACGATCCGGCGGGCCTTGCCCGACTTCACGGTCTCCAGGGCATTGCGGCGAGGACCCGGCCCGTAGATGCCGGCCAGTCGAAAGATATGTGTCGGCAGGCCCGACGCCAGCCAGTGTCCCTCGGCGGCGGCCCGGCGTTTGGTGCGCGGGAGGGAAGGGGCCGGCTTGTCGGTCTCATCGACCCAACCGCCCAGCCGGTCGCCATAAATGCCGGTTGTGCCGAGGTAACCCACCCAAGCGATGCGGCCACTGGCGATGAGATCGTTGAGATGACAGGCGAGAACCGGGTCGCCTTCCTCATCGGGGGCGATCGAGGTTATCAGATGGGTGACGCCGTCGAGGGCCGCCGCCGGGTCTTCGAGCGGCTGCCGGCGCGAGAACAGATGCGCTTCAATGCCTTCGGCCTCGAGCGCTTTTCGCTTGTCTTCACTGCGCGTCGTACCCGCAGCACTCCAGCCCTCCACCATCAGTTGCCGAGCGAGCGCCATCGCCGAATAGCCGAGCCCGAAACAAAAAAGACGCCCGATCATCGCAGTCATTGCATGACCTGCTCATATTCATGTCGAACGTCGACATCGGTTTCCTGCTGCCGGCTGGCCTGGGTGGCGTCATCGAACGCCGGACGATCCAAGAGCTGCCCGAGCGCCCAGACCGCCATCGCCCGTACCAAAGGCGAGGCATCCCCAAGATGGTGTCTAGCAAGTTCAGCCAGCGGCGGCCCGCCGCTGTTGCCGACGGCTATGAGGACGTTGCGTATGAAGCGGTCGCGGCCGATGCGTTTGATCGGGGAGCCGCTAAAGCGTTTGCGAAATGCGGCGTCGTCCAGCGTCGCGAGTTCGACGAGGGAAGGGGCGTTCAGGTCATCCCCGGCCCTAAGTTTCGCCTCACGCGCCCGCGTGGCGAATTTGTTCCAGGGGCAGACGGCGAGGCAGTCGTCGCAGCCATAGATGCGGTTAGCCATAGGCTTTCGAAATTCGGTGGGGATATGGCCCTTGTGTTCGATGGTCAGATAGGAAATGCAGCGCCGCGCATCGAGCTGATAGGGGGCTGGAAAGGCGTTCGTCGGGCAGATGTCGAGACAGGCCTGGCACGACCCACACCGATCGAGACCGGGCCGGTCAGGCTCGACCTCCAGGGAAGAAAAAATTTCGCCCAGGAACAGCCAGGAGCCAAGCTCCTTGGAAACCAGGTTGCTGTGCTTGCCTTGCCAGCCCAGTCCGGCCTGTTCGGCGAGCGGTTTTTCCAGGACAGGGGCGGTGTCGACAAACACCTTGATCTCACCACCGCTCTTGTGCACCAGCCACTGGCCAAGCTGTTTCAGCCTGCCTTTGACGAGGTCATGATAATCCCGATGCCTGGCATAAACCGAGATGCCGCCGGCATCTGGGTGATTTAAGACAGCCAGCGGGTCGTCCGCCGGGCCATAGTTCATGCCGAGCACAATGACGCTCTTCACCTCCGGCCAGAGTGCTTTCGGGCTCTTGCGGCGATCGAAGGTCGTCTCCAGCCAATCCATATCGCCATGGCGGCCGAGATCGACATAGGCGCGATAGCCGGCTTCGATACGATCCGGCAGATCCGGTGTCGCAAACCCCACCACATCGAAGCCAAGGCTTTCGGCCTGCGCACGGATCTCGGATCGCCAGCCCAAAGACGGAGTTTGTCCGCGGATAGCGCCGGCCGGGTGGGGGGGCGAGGCATGTAAAGCCATGGGTCGCCGACCCATTAGAAGTCGAGATCGTCGTAATGGGTGACAGGGCGGATGGAGGGGAGGCGGTCAGCGAGGAGGGGGCGGAAACTAGGTCGGGATTTGATCTTGGCGTACCAGAGTCTGGCGGTCGGATGCTTTTCCCAGGGGACATCGCCCATGTAGTCGAGGACCGAAAGCTGGGATGCTGCGGTGATGTCGGCCAGTGTCAGCTCGTCCCCGCCTAGCCAATGGTTCCGGTCAAACAACTGGCCGATATACTCCAGATGCTCATGGATGTTCGCGAGGCCGCGGCGGACTGCAGCACTGTCGGGTGTTGCTCGATCACGCAGGCGCTTGATTAGCTTTTCGTGCCAGATGAGATCGGTGACGTCACGTACGAATTTTTTGTCGAACCAGGCGATCAGGCGGCGGATTTCGGCGCGCTGGCTGGCCTCTTTTCCCAGGAGTGAACGGCCGCGCTGGGTTTCTTCGAGATATTCGACGATCACGCCGCTATCGACGATGATCCGGCCACGATCCTCCAGAAGCGGAACCTCGGCTGCGGGATTGCCTGTTTTCAAATCCTCACGACAAAGCCAGGGCTCGATGGCCTCCGCCGCGACCTCAAGCTCTTTTTCAGCAAGGGCGAGGCGCACCTTCCGCGAGTACGGGCAAAGGGGGAAATGGAGTAATTTAATCATAAGGAATTTCTAGCAAAATCTGTAGCTTGGCCGCAAGTGCTAGATAGCGACTTAACATTTTAACTTATAACGATATTTTTTCTATTTTAAGTCTCCTTTGAGGTGTTTTGCCTTTTCCGACCACTGTGCCTGTTTGACAATCGATCCAGCTTTGCTCGAAAAGAGATGAATACGTCACTGTGGAGGAGGAACCACGATGACCGTTGGGGGCTGCCGTTCCATGGTCAGTTTCGCCCAGATGAAGGATGGGACGGCTGAAGACTACGAGCTGCTTGAAGAACTGGAAGCTGAATACGCCGCTGGCACAGCCGATCGTGTGCTTGAGCATCTTAGGCATCTGGAGCATTCATTTGCTGGCTATCAGGTCAGCCGCCTCGGCCATTCGCTGCAGGCGGCGACCAGGGCCGAGCGGGATGGTGCTGACATCGACTGGATCGTGACCGCCCTTCTGCACGACATCGGCGATGAACTCGCTCCCTTCAATCATGACAGCATCGCGGCAGCCGTCATCAAGCCCTATGTGCGCGAAGAGTGTGCATGGGTCTGTGAGCATCACGGTATTTTTCAGATGATCTATTATGCTCACTTTCAAGGCGCCGATCCGGAAATGCGCGAGCGTTACCAGGGGCATCCTTACTATCGAGCTGCAGTCGATTTCTGCGAACGTTGGGACCAGGCGTCGTTTGATCCGGTCTACGAAACGCTGAAGCTCGATCACTTCAAACCGATGGTTCAGGAAGTGTTTTCTCGCGACCCCTGGGACAGCACCCACCTCTGCCTTGGTCAAAAGGTGCCTCTTTTTAGTTCCTGAACGGACAGTGGTGCCGACCGGTCATCATTGGGCAGGCCCAGATTGGTAAATCTGACTGTCGCGTGAACGGACGGTTCATCGTGGGTTAGACGGTGCCGATCTATGCGATAGTCCGACCGTCCGGTCATGCCACACCCTTGTCACGTTAAGCATGCAAAGTGGCATCACCCGTCCGACGGCCATTGTTCAGCGACCGGGGAGGAGAGGGGATGCCGGACTTTCATGTTTTCTATTGTCGTCAACGCACTGGAGAAGAGGTCGCTTCCTACGCGCCGACGCCGATGGAAGCGGCTCGCATTGCAGCACTTGCAGGCAATGTGCTTGAGGAAAACGGGGATTTCTTAGGCGTCGTCGATGACGACGACAGCGTTCTGCAATTCATCTATCTCGCGCGTAGCGAAGGCGATAAGCAGCCAATCCGCATGGAGATACCTGATGTGCAGAGGCGAGAGAATCTGATCAGGCATATCTCGAATGCCGAGCTCTTCGAGCTCTTGAATAATCTGCCGGAAAGGCTGACCACGGATGTCATCAGCAAGGCGGAGGGCAGTGTTGCAAGGTCTTGATCTCGAAGACGGCCTTGACCACATGCAGCGCTCAGCCCATCAAGGGGCGCGCCTAGCGTCGAGGCGACTGTTGACGACGAGGTTTGATCGCGAGGAGTGATGACGGAAAGCTGGCACGGCACGACAATTTTGTCTGTGCGCCGGGGCAATCAGGTGGTGATTGCCGGCGATGGGCAGGTGAGCCTGCAGAACATGGTTCTAAAGCCGAGTGCGACGAAGGTGCGTCGGGTCGGCAAAGGGGACATCATCGCCGGCTTTGCCGGCAGCACGGCAGACGCCTTCACCCTCCTGGAGCGGCTTGAGACCAAGCTCGAGCGGCATCCGGGCCAGTTGATGCGCGCGGCCGTCGAGCTTGCCAAGGACTGGCGGACCGATCGTTATCTGCGCAGGCTGGAAGCGATGATGGCCGTCGTCAATGCCGAGGTTTCGCTTCTGCTCACCGGAAATGGCGACGTGCTGGAGCCTGACGACGGGTTGATCGGCATCGGTTCGGGTGGCGCCTATGCCCTTGCAGCAGCTCGAGCGCTTTCCACGGTCGACGATCTCAATGCCGAGGAGATCGCGCGCCGCTCCATGGCGATTGCCGCTGACATTTGCGTCTACACCAATACCCACCTGACCCTCGAGGTCATCGACCTCGCCCAAGACTGAGCACCAGAAAGCCTGAGCCAAAGCCATGACCGCACTTACGCCG
>JBPCVQ010000126.1:0-11407 GCA_051010395.1 Geminicoccaceae bacterium
TTACAATGGCCGTGGCGGCTCCTTGACGACGATAAGTGCCCAGAGGCTAGGCACGCAACGCAGCATTCTCCGGATCATATGGGCTCTCTGCAATGATCCGCGCCGGCCGCAACTGGTCCAGCACCCGGACTTGGCAGGTCCGGCCTACTTCTGCCACGTCCGAGCGAACATAGCCGAGCATCAGCGACTTTTTCACATAGTGACCGTATCCACCAGCCGTGCCGCGGCCGACGACCTCGTCGTTCATGAAGATCGGCTCGTTGCCGAAGGGGTCGGCGTCATCGGCGTCGATCTCGATCGTGCAGAAGGTGTTGGGAATGCCAGCATGTTGTTGGCGGATGAGCGCTTCACGGCCGGTGAACGCCGCCTTGTTCAGCCGGACGAAGCGGTTCAGGCCGGCCTCCAGGGCCGTGTTCTCGGCGTTCAGGTCCGTGCCCCACATGCGGTATCTCTTTTCCAGGCGCATGCTGTCCATGGCGCGCAGCCCGACATGCCCGACGCCGTGCGCGGCGCCCGCTTTCATAAGCTCATCAAACAGGTGGTTCTGATACTCGATCGGATGATGCAGCTCCCACCCAAGCGACCCCACGAAGTTCACGCGCAAAGCCCGCACGGCGGGCGCGTAACCTATCGGAATTTCCTGATGGGTCAGCCAGGGGAACGCTGCGTTCGAGACATCGGCGTCCGCAAGCTGCTCCAGCACCTTCCGCGCATTGGGTCCGGCAAGAACGAAGACTCCATACTGGGTCGTGACGTCCCTTAAGTGAACGCTGCCGTCGCACGGCATGAGCTTCTGGAGGAAGTCCAGATCGTAGTCGTGCGCCGCGCCACCACTGATCAGGAAGAAACGCTCGCCGAGGAGGCCGTCCTCCAGCTTAGTGATCGTGAATTCCGAGCGGATCGAGCCGGACGGATTGAGCGCATGCGCAAGGCTGATGCCGCCCACCTTCTTCGGAATGTTATTCGCAACAATCCCATCGAGGAAGGTCCTCGACCCGGGACCTTCGACCTCGATCTTGGTGAAAGCCGACAGCTCCAAGAGACCGGCCTGCTCGCGCATGGTCCGCACTTCATTGCCGACATGCTCGAACCAATTCGACCGACGGAACGAATACACGTCCCGGCCTTCCACCCCCTCCGGCGCAAACCAGTTAGGCCGCTCCCACCCAAACCGCGCCCCAAAAACAGCGCCAGCAGCTTTGAGCCGGTCATAACAGGGTGGAGTCTTCGCGGGGCGCGCCGCTGCGCGCTCTTCCATGGGGAAGTGGTTGATGAAGACGTGTTCGTAGGCTTCTTCGTTTTTGATCTTGGCGTAGTTTTTGGAGACGATGCCGAAGCGGCGGGGGTCGACGCCGATCATGTCGACGGTCGGCTCACCTTCAACCATCCATTCCGCGAGCTGCCAGCCTGCACCGCCCGCTGCGGTCACGCCGAAGCTGTGGCCTTCGGACAGCCAGAAATTCGGAAGCCCAAACGCCGGGCCGACCATGGGGTTGCCGTCTGGTGTGTAGGAGATTGGCCCGTTGACGATGTCCTTGATGCCGGCGTTCTCGAAGCTCGGCACCCGCGCCATCGCATCCTCGACATGGGTCTGGATACGATCCAGGTCGCCGGGGAAAAGGTCCTTCTCGAAACTCTCAGGCACGCCGTCGACGAAGCAGGCAGGCGCATGCTTCTCATACGGCCCGAGAATCCAGCCCATGCGCTCCTCGCGGAAGTAATACTGACTGTCGCTCTCCCGCAGGATCGGCAGCTCCTTCGCCCCGGTCGCCCGGTAGTCCTTCAGCACCGGATCGACATCCGTGACGATATACTGATGCTCCACGGGTATAGCCGGAATCTGCAGTCCCATCATCAACGCCGTCTGCCGCGCATAATTGCCGGTCGCGCAGACCACATGCTCACAGCGAATGTCGCCCTTGTTCGACTTGACGATCCACTCACCACCGTCGCGCTCGATCCCGGACACCTCGGTCTGCTGGTAGATCTCCGCACCGTTCGTACGCGCACCCTTCGCAAGGGCCATGGTGACATCAACAGGCGCAATATGCCCGTCTGTCGGATGCCAGAGCGCGCCTACCAGCCCGTCCATCGAGGCGAGCGGCCAGAGCTCCTTGATCTCGTCCACCCCGATCAGATGGCTCTCGACCCCGATCGTCTCCGCCGTGCACTGATAGTTCCGGTACTCATCCATCCGCTCACGGCTTCTCGCCAGCCGCAAATTACCGGTCTGGTGAAACCCGACAGCCTGCCCGGTCTCTTCTTCCAGCTTCTTGTAAAGCTCCACCGAATACTGATGAAGCTGCCCCACGCTATAGGACATGTTAAATAACGGCAGCAGCCCCGCTGCATGCCAGGTCGACCCCGCCGTAAGCTCCGTCCGCTCCAGCAGCACGACATCCGACCAGCCCTTCTTCGCGAGGTGATAAAGGACGCTTACTCCACAAACCCCGCCCCCGATCACCACAACACGCGCGCTCGTCTTCATCTCACTGCCTCCCGGCCGGCCGAACGTCGGCCTCGTTCACTTGGACCTCGATTCCATGGGGGAGGTTTAGCAAGTGGCGCCGCCACTGCAAAACGGAATACGACATCCACCATTCGAAACTCGACACCTCTTGCGAGGGAGAGCGGTTACTCGGTGCTTGGACATGGTCTAATCTGCCCTTGAACGTCCATCCCGGAGCCCCGCCATGATCGATCTCTACACCTGGCCCACGCCGAATGGCCACAAAGTCCATATCATGCTCGAAGAGTGCGGCCTTCCCTATAACGTCCACGCCATCGACATAGGGGCAGGGGACCAGTTCAAGCCGGATTTTCTGAAAATTTCACCCAATAACAAGATGCCGGCGATGGTCGACCCCGATGGTCCGGACGGCAGATCCATCTCGATCTTCGAATCCGGCGCAATCCTGATGTATTTGGCTGAAAAGACGGAGAAATTGTTACCGACGTCACCGCGTGACAAATATGCGGTCATCCAGTGGCTGATGTTCCAGATGGGCGGTCTCGGCCCCATGCTCGGACAGGCACACCACTTCCTCCAATATGCGCCGGAACCGATCGAATACGCACAGAACCGCTACCGAAACGAAGCCAACCGCCTCTATAGCGTGCTCGATCGCCGCCTGGCCGAGAGCGCATACCTCGCAGGCGACACCTACACCATAGCCGACATCGCCGCCTGGCCCTGGACCCGAACCCCCGAGCGCCAGCACGTCGAACGCACCGACTATCCGAACTTCATCAGATGGTTCGACACCATCGCCGAACGCCCCGCCGTGCAGAAGGGCGTCACCGTCCTCGCCGACCGCCGCCGGGACTACAGGCAGGACAAAAAGGCATGGGAGGTGATGTTCGGCAAATCACAATATGAAAAGCGCTGAGCGTTAAGGCTTTGTTAAGGTTATCATGTGTTTATAAGATATTAGAACAGACCGATTCGAGACCGAGATGACACCGGAAGAGATCGACCAAGCCGTCGCCAAGGGCATCATCACGCCCGGCCAGGCGCTCGAACTGAAGGCCGAGGCGTCGAGGAAAGACCCTGGTGTCGAAGAAGAACCCTTCGCCTTCGTCGACAATTTCGGCGCCGTCTTCGTGGTCGTCGGCCTGGTCATCCTCCAAGGTGCCCCCTGGCTCTTCTCTACTGTTCTCGACGGCCTCGCCGTACCACTCCTCTTTGGCGGTTTCGCAACCATCTACTGGTTCCTCGCCGAGGGCTTCGTCCGCGGCAAACGACGCCTCCCGGCAACCGCCTCCACGCTCCTCTTCGTCTATGACGGCGCCATCGCCGGGCAGATGTCGATCGGCCAACTCCTTGGTGCTGCAAACGGAATCAGTCAGTTCGCCACGGCCGACACCGGCTTCCTCGCCCTCGTAGCGCTTCTCTTGGCGATTGCCCTCGTCCGCTTCCGCCTTCCGCTCCTGGTCCTCGGCCTGGCGCTCTCGATCGTCGCCCTCGCCATGTCCCTCCTGAACGCACCGACACTCTGGATCATGGGAGGCTGTGGCCTGACCGCTATCCTGATCGGCATCGCTCTCGACCTCAAGGATCCGACACGCACTGGCGCTTGGCATGAATGGGCGATGTGGCTGTTCGTGGTCGGCTCACCGCTCGCCGTGCACCCTCTGTTCGTGACCTTGATCCGTGACCAACTGGAGGACAGGGGTATCGGCGAGGTCTTCGACGGCGGCGGCACGATTGCGCTGGTGATTGGCCTCGCCCTCATCGTTTCCTTTGTCGGACTCCTCCTCGACCGGCGCTCGCTGGTGACCTCCTGCCTTATCTATCTGGCCGCCGCCTTCGCCTATCTGCTGTTCCGAACCGTGGGTGATCCGGTCAGTTTGCTCGGCATCATCCCACTCATGATCGGTGGCTACGTCATCCTTCTGGGTGTGGCCTGGAAGCCAGTTCGGAGCATGGTGTTGAATGCCTTGCCGGGACAGGAGATCCTACGGCATTTGCCTCGCTACTGAGTGGCCGTACAATGAGTAAGAAGTGAGAGTGCTCGTCCTCAGCCTTGCTCCGTCACGAACCTTGCCGTCATCAGATCGAGATGACCGCCGCCGCCATTCTTGAAGAACGTGATTTCGTCGGCGCTGGTGCGTCCAGGATGGTTGCCACGGGCAAGATCGATGTGGTCGGCAAGAATATGATCCACGGTGATCACGCCGGTTGCAAGCGGGATCGCGATCTCTCCGATATGGTCTATCGTGGATTGGCGCGCATTGACGAAGATCGAACTCTTGCGGATGGCCTCGTCGTCAGCTTCACGCATATCCGGCTTGAATGCGCCCACTAGATCAAGGTGAGTGCCGGGCTGGAGCCATTCTCCCTTGATGATTGGTGTTCTCGTTCCAGTCGCGGTGCTGACCAGGTCGGCATGGCCGACGGCATCAGCGAGGTCGTCCGCAACCGTGATGACTACCCCCTTCATCGTCGGTTCTGTTTCCAGTCCGGCGATGACGGCCAGAGCCTTGTCACGTGTTCTGTTCCAGACCGCGACTTCGCGGATCGAGGGGCGGATCGCTTTGTGCGCCATGATCAGATGGGGGGCCATCGCGCCGGCGCCGGCCATGAGCAAGCGTTTAGTATCCGTCCGCGCAAGGTAACGGGTGCCGAGTGCCGAGTCCGCCGCTGTTTTGCGGAGGGTTAGCGCGGTGCCATCCAGAACGGCAAGCGGCCGGCCGGTTTCGCCGTCGAAAAGGCAGTAGATCGCGTGGACGGCCGGATGTCCGTTGGTGGCGGGGTTGTTCCAGAATCCCGTGATGACCTTCGTGCCAAGCGCACGGCCGCGCTTCCAGGCGCTGCGCAGAAACAAGATATCCTCGCCGCCTGCCGGTGCCGGCTGTGTCAGGAGCTGATCGTCGACCAGTTCGGTTTCCTCAAGGTGAAAGCGGGCGAGGGCGTCGACCAAGGCTGGGTAAGCGCAGGCCGTATGAACCTGGTCGGCATCAAAAAAGCGCATGATCTGGCCTCTCTTCGCTGGTCGCTCGCCTGATCTGAAGACATTCCTCAATTTTCTCGATCAGAGCAAGCTTTCAAAGAAAAAGGCATTCATTATCATATGGTTGGTTGAACCCATCGTTCGGCTTTGCTCCAGACATGCGGCGGGCTCACGCTCTTGCCGTCACCTCTAGCCGGGCCCATGTCTCTAGTACGGCGAGCAGCGAGAAAGGGAGGAACCCATGAAGGTTGCCAAACCGATCATCGTCATCCTTGCGGGTCTTGGCTTGGCCGGCTGTGAAAGCAGCGGCGGTTCGGCCATTCTCGGCGGCGTCGCTGGCGCTGCTGCGGGCGGAGGCGGATATGAGTATCACTTGAAAAATCAGCGCGATCGAGTCGAAAATGACTACAGGGACGGCAAGATCGACAAGGCGGAGTACGAGATCCGTATCGACCAGCTCGACCGCGACTCACTCCTAAACTAGTGGTGTGACCACATCATTGGGTTTCCACGGCCTTTGAAGAAAGAGCCTGGAACTCCATGGGTATGCGGGCTTTTGTCGGCATGACGCAGGGACTGCGTATGCAGCCAACATGCCACGAGATCAAGCACCAGACGAGTTCAGCCTCCGCTGCTAGCCGTCGGTTTCGTCGGTTTCGTAGAGGGCTTCACGGCCGATGCGATCGAGGCAGATCTCGGCGGTCCAGGGCAGCATGAGTGAGCCGCAGCGGCTGTCGCGATAGAGACGCTCGAGCGGCAGTGACTTCAGCATGCTCTGGCCGCCGCAGGTGCGAAGCGCCAGGCGGCATAGTTCGTTGGCATTTTCCATGACGGCATGCTGGGCGGCGTAGGCGCGAAGTGTTTGCTCCTTCGATGGGTCTGGTCCGGCATCGCGTATCGCCTGCAGCCAGAGCGCCTTGGTGCTCTCCAGCATGAGATGCATCTCGGCGACCGCAAGCTGCTTCGTTGGATACATCCGGCGCTTCACCGGCGGCGTACCAGGCATTTCGCCTCTGAGATATTGAATGGTGAAGTCATAAGCCGCCTGGGCGATGCCCATATAGGCTGGCGAAAGCGTCATGAACATGTGTGGCCAGCGGGTCGCCGCCTGATAATAAACGCCTCTTGGCATCAGCGCTTCGCCTTCGGAGACGAACACATCTTCGAAAAGCAACGTGCGCGAAACCGTGGCGCGCATGCCGAGCGGATCCCAATCGCCGACCACCTTCACCCCTTCGGCATCGGCCGGAACGGCGAGGTACATCGTATCCCGCCTTGAGGGTTTTTTACCTTCGATGATCTCGCCGCAGAGGATTCCGTAGAAATCGGCGTGGCCAGCGAGTGAGGCAAAAATCTTCTTGCCGGTGATCCGCCAACCACCCTCTACCGGCGCGGCTTGGGTCGAAAAGGGCGCCGCTCCGGCCGCTGCCGGACCGCCTTCGGAAAACGGCTGCGAGTAGATGGCGCCATCTTCAACGATTCTTTTGTAATGGCGTCGTCGCCTTCGCCGATGGGTGGTGTTGTCTGCGTTCGACATCTCCAGATCGTCGGCTAGTGCGCCGGTCCATAACGTCGAACAGACATGCATGTTCCAGGTGAGTGCGGTCGCGCCGCAGGAACGGCCTATCTCGGCGGCGGCGAGCATGTAGGTCTTGAAGTCGGCGCCGAGACCGCCATCTTCCTCGGGCACGGAGATGGCGAGCAGGCCGGCGTCATGCAGATCCTGGTAGTTCTCCGTCGGGAACACGGCATCTCGATCGAGGGTGACGGCCCTCTGCGCGAACTTGCCTGCGGCCAGCCTTCGAGCACTTGCGACGATATCAGCCTGCTTGTCATCGAGGCCAGCGGAAGCCGGTTCGAACATGGGCCTCAAGTCTGGCGTTTCGCTCAATGTTTTTGCTCCTGATCACCGGACAGTGCTGGCCAGTCGACCAGGCCTTTCGTCACCACCTCGGCATCATCCAGCTTGATCGTGCATCCGCGCACCGGCAGATCGAAGTGGCCGCGTGTGAAGCGGCCGGCGAACTCGTTGGCGCCGGTCGAAAAGAGGAAATTGCCGGCGAAAGCGCGAAGCTCGGTGCCGTTGGTGTCCCGCTGGTCATAACAGGCGAGGGCTTCGTAGCGTGCGTTTTCGTTCAGACCGAAGCCGACATGGGACACCGCATAGGCGTCCTTTTCACCGAAACCTTGGAGATAACGCCTGAACATCTCGGCGTCGGCGCCGCTGCCCTCGATGTCGGTCACATAGTCATTCTCGATCGTCAGCCTGACCGGTTCGTTCAAATAGCGTTTGAAGGTAAGATTGATGTCGCCTGCATCGAGAACCAGCGTCCCGTTAACCTTGCCTGCGGCCGGGAAGGACACGACCAGCCCGCCCGGCCAATGGGCGAGTGTACCGGGTTTTTCGGTGAAGCCGGAGACGCCGACCGTTCTCGCCTCTTCCATCCCCACCTTGAGGTCGGTGCCCGCCGAGGAATTGACGGACATGACCAATGCGTTCCGACAGCGATGTGCTGCGGCGCGGACTTTGGGCGCAAGCGCCGGATCGGGCACCAGGCGCTCGAGCGCATCTGGATGCTCGTTGGAAATGGTGAGGACGCGGGCGCCGTTTTTCAGGATCTCACCGAGTTCCGGCGCATGCATCAACCCCTCGACCGTAAGGTCGACGATGACAGGAACGGCGGTGAGAGATGCCAGCAGTCCCGGATGGGCGTCAAGTGCGACGCTGGCGCCAGTAGAACGGATCGGCAGCGGCGAGGTTTGCGCCGGTGTCACCGCCTGCAGATGAAACGGCCGGGCGCCCAGGCGCAGCAAGGCTAGTTCGGCAAGCTGCACGTTAATCGGCCTGGACTGAGTTTCCGACAGGATGGCCACGGGAAGGCCGGCGCCTGCCGAGCGGTCGGTCCCGATGCCGGAGAGTAGAAATGTTCTCGCAAACGCTTCAATCCATCGATGTTCAATTCGATCCACCAGCATGATCGTACCCAGAGAAGGTCAGAAACTGCCCGAGCCTACCATATCGCTGTCAGGGGCGAACCCCGTTGATGGCCGATGCGGAACTGGCCATAGAGAAACCGCATCCTCGATACCGCGGTCCGGATTGCGGCAACCCAGGTGTTTTGCTACGTACGAGCCTCGATCCTTGAGCTACGGGTGAAATTTCAACGTCGCCTTCGCTGAGTATCGGTGGACCGTTTTCCGGTTCGAAGTCAATCAATATGGGGGGGAACTACCATGGGACAGCATGTCCATCTGATCAAATCGCCGACGCAGGGAGGGAGCTTTCTCGCTGCCGCCCTGCTTGTGGCGACTTTCATGTCTGGTCTGCTATCTCCGGCCTTGGCCGCCGACAAGAATACGCTTTTAACCGAGGTGCATTTCGATATCGGTAGTGCTGCGGTTACACCTGGTGGCGAGCAGAAGATCCGGCAGGCGATCGTCGCAATCAAAGAGCAGAACCCGAGTGAGATCCGCATCATCGGCTTCACAGACAGTACCGGTGACGAGGCGATGAATCGCGAAATCGCGCATAATCGGGCCGAAAGCGTTGCGAACCTCCTTGTGAAGCAAGGGATCACGGTGCCCTTGGTGGTTGAGGGCAGGGGTGAGAAAGGGGCTCCTTACAAGATCGCGGACGACATCTCCGAACCGCTGAACCGCTGCGTCGGCATCATCGCTGTCAGTAAATCCAAACCCACCGTCGAGCCGCTGCTCTAGACCAGATGCCGGTATGATGGGGGTATCATTCTCCCTTCCACGCTGACATTCGAGGCGCAGGCATAGCCAGGGACCAGCGTGATCTCTGGTGGTGATTTCACCTGATCAGAATACGGCATTCTTCGGTCTTCGGGCTTGGTCGTGCTGCTGCTGAGCTTCAGCCCTCGGGACTGACCAGGCAGAGGCTGTCCTCGAACGGCAAGAGGAAGATATCCGGCTGTTCGCCGTTGATCTGCTTGAAGGCGACGGCGCCGTTTTGGGTGATCGCTTTGACAGCTAGACCGCGCAAGCCTTCACGCTGGATGATCCGCCGGCCCTTCTGCCAGCATTCGAGCGCCACCGGTTCTTCGTGAATGGCCAATCCGTTTTCCTTGGCGGCCGGCTTGTGCGTGTCGACCACCTCGGCTTGCACGAAACCGGCGCCGGTAAGGGCCGACGCCGTCAGCAGCACAGCCAGCGCCAGCATCCGGCCTCGACGATCCCGGAGGCGTACGCTCATTGATCGCACTCCGGAATGCTGCCCTTCGAGCCGATGATAACGCAGGATGCTTCTCCCGAACCGTCGGTGACATTAGTAATGTTGCCGGTATGCACGACAATCTCGCCCGCGGCCTTGGCATCCTTGTGCACCGAGCCGATCGAGGTGACCGCCGTCTCGCCCGCGCCGTCTGCATAGTTGGTGATGCGATCGGCGTGAACATCCATCCTGAGGTCACCGTCGATCTCGACACCGGCGCCGACGCTACCGATCGACATATGCGCCTTGGCGTCGCTGCCGCGCGCAATGTTCGATGATCCCCGAACGACGGTGTTGTTGGTGACCGAACCTTTGATACGGACACCGCCCGTTTCCTGGGCGGCGGCACCATGCAGGCCGGCGAGGGCAACGACGCCAATTAAGAGGGACATGAGACGGTGGTCGAACATATCAAACTCCGATCAATCAGGGTTGAAAGCGCTTATGACGCCTTTGCCCGAGACCTTCGGGATAGATTTTAGCGTGAGTGTTCGGCCAGGTCAGAAAAAAGTCGAACTTTCTTGCCAATCCGATCAGGCAGGAGTCTGAAGGCCGCTATCCAGTTGAGTTCGGCCCTCCTTGTCGGTCCCGAGAAAGAGGGTCATGTGCGGGAACGGGATGTCGATGCCGCGCTCGTCGAACACCTCTTTAACCAATTCATTATAGGCCCGGCCTATACCCCATTGCTGGCCGGGGGCCGTCCGGAGGCGGCCGCGCAGAACCACGGCGCTGTCACCGAGCGCTTGGACGCCGAGCATCTCGAGATCACCGAGCAGATGCATGCCGAACTCGCCCGCCTTCAAACGGTCGAACGCGACCTGCATCGCCTCTTTCGCGGCCGGTACACTCTCCGTGTAGCCGATGCCGATATCCGCGATGTGGTAGGCGAAGCCACGATTGTAGTTGGACACCTGATCGACAGCGCTGAATGGGATCAGATGGTAAGTCCCGGCGACATCCCGAAGGCCGATGGAGCGAATGCTCAAACGCTCGACCACGCCCGTCGTGCCCGCGACCGTCACCACATCGTCGGTGTTGATCGCGTTTTCGAACTGGATGAACACGCCGGTGATGATGTCCTGCACGAGCTTTTGCGCACCGAAACCGATGGCGAGGCCGACGACGCCGGCACCTGCGAGCAGCGGACCGATCTCGATGCCGAGTTCGGACAGCACCAGCATGACCGCGATCGCCGCGAGGGCTATGGTGATGGCGTTGGCGAACAGCGAGAGCAGGGTTCGTTCGCGCGCGCCGGCGACATGGCCGCGATGGTCGGATAGGCGATATTCGATCCAGGACATCAAGCCCAGCCAGATCAGGTAGGCGAGGATCAGGACCAGCGCCACCGAGAGGACCACGCCGATCAGGGTCTCGCCGCTCTCGGAACGCAGCCAGCCGCCGATATCGACGATGCCGAAGGCGTCGATGACCGTAAGCGCCACGGCGACCGACACAATCAGGCGGGCGGCGTTCAGGAGGTGGGGCATGATCCGATCGAGCCGCCTGCTGAGCTGCGGCTGGCTCGATCGAAGGGAGGAGGGCAGGGTTACACCCTTCTCTATGCTGCGGCCGATCAGAACCACCAGGCTGGCGCCGACCGCGATCGCGAGCATTGATTGGACAGTCGCGCCGAGCACGAGCGGGAGGCCTTCGGTTGGCCGCGAGACGGCGATGATGAACACGCCGGTGATGATGTCCTGCACGAGCTTTTGCGCACCGA
>JBPCVQ010000127.1:0-3189 GCA_051010395.1 Geminicoccaceae bacterium
TGGCCGCGCCACTCGCTGTGGCTCAGCTCCTCGCCCAACATCAGCTCGACGATGCGATGCCGGTCGATCTCCGCCATGTCGACGCTCGACACCGTCTCGCCATCCCTGAGCACGGTCACGCGATCGGCGACCTGCTCCACCTCTGCGAGGCGATGGGAAATGTAGACGATGCCGACACCATCAGCCGCCAGTCGCCGGAGAATTTGCAGCAATCGCTCTGCATCCTGATCCGCCAGTGCCGAGGTCGGTTCGTCCAGCACCAGAATGTCGGGGTTGCGCGCCAGTGCCTTGGCGATTTCGACGAGCTGCTGCTGAGCGACGCTTAGGTCTTGCACCGTAGCTTCGGGATCAATCGTGCTGTCGAGCCGTTCGAGAATTTTTCTTGCACGGGTGATCAGCGACGACCATCGGAGCCACCAGCCGCCATCACGACCGAGACGCCCAAGAAAAATATTCTCGGCGACATTCAAATGCGGCACCAGGCTGAGTTCCTGATGAACGATCGCGATGCCTTTTTCCATGGCGGCATGGGGCGAGGGCAGGGTGACGGCATGATCCCCGATCATCATATCGCCATCGTCCGGCGGGAAAACGCCGCCCAGGATTTTGATCAACGTGCTCTTGCCGGCGCCGTTCTTGCCGACCAGCGCATGCACTTCGCCCCGGTCAAGCGTGAAGTCGACCTCCGATAGGGCCTGCACGCCGGGAAACCCCTTGCTGATCGAGGACATTTCCAGCAGGCGTGACATGGCGGTTACCATTCAGATGGTCGGGTCCGGCCGAACGCGAAACGCCGGCCGGCCCGGCACCATGCTACTGAGCGAGCGACTGGTACTTTTCAAGATAGGCGTCGACCGCCGCCGGGTCGCTGCCGTAGTACATTTCCAGGGGAACGATCGTTTCGGCCGCCACGGTCTTGCCGTCGAGCTTGTCGAGTGCCTGCTGAACCGCATTGTAGCCGATATTGTAGGGATCCTGAGTAGAGACGGCGACCAGACCGCTGTCCGGATTCTTCAGCGCTGCCGCAACCTGCAGGCTCATGTCAGTACCAAAGATCTTGACGTCCTTGCCGGACGACGCCTTGGCGGTGAGGGCGCCGACCAGGCCGCATTCATTGGCGGTCCAGACGAGCTGGGTCTCGGGATTGCCCTGCAGAATGGTCTCCAGCGTATTGGCCGCCTGTTCCGGCAACTCGCCTTCCTGCTCGGCGACGATCTCGATGCCGTCGGCCTTGGAGACCTCGTCGACAAAGCCTTCGCGGCGTTGCTGGCCGACCTCGTATTTCGGAATGGTCAGGAGCGCAATCTTGGCTGAACCTCCCAGGTTCTCGTTAACATACTCGGTGACGTAACGGCCCATCTGGGCGCCCAGCTCGTAGTTATCGACGCCGACGAAGCTGGTCATGATCGGCGAGTTGATGGTGGTGTTGTAATTGATCAGCGTGACGCCCTCATCGACCGCGCGCTGGAGAGCGGCGACCGACGCATCGGAATTCAGCGCACTGATCAGCACCGCATCGACACCGCGGGCGACGAAGTTGTCGACCATCGCCGCTTCGGTATCCACCTGTCCCTGGGCGTTGGCGACCAGAAGCTCGGCCCCCGCCGCATCGGCAGCCGCCTGCATGCCGAGTTCGACGGTCCTGAACCACTCATGCTCGGCGACCATCTGCACGGCGCCGATCGTTTGGTCGGCGGCCATCGCCCCCACCGCAAACAGCGCCGATCCGGCGATGACCGTGCCGGCAAGAAGATGATTGAGGCGACGTCGTGTGACAGTCTTGTTCATGTTTTTTCCTCCCTGATTTGATGATTTGATCGTAACGGTCCTCACACACCTTGCGAAGTCCCTGTGATTGTCGATCAAAGCTGCGGCACGGGCGTGGCCCCGCTCCTGCTCGACTGCCAGCAGGCTTCCACCAGCGCCATGGTCCGGGCAGCATCCTCGACTGCGGTGTGCAGATTCTCGTCCTCGCCGGAGGCGAAGCGCTGAAGGTTCGACATCACGCCGATGAACGCGTCGGGGAACCAGCGGCCGGCCATGGGAACGGACGTCCAGTCGGTTTCCCCGGTCTTGATATGAACTTCCTCGGGCTCGCCTTCGGGGTAGTTCAGAAGCAGCCCGAGTTTCACGTAAGCGGCACCGTTCTGGCCGTCGATCAGCACGCCTGCCTCCTGATAGGGGCCGCCATGTTTCCAGGTGTGATTGAGCGACAGGCAGCAACGGGTATGGCCGCCATAGTCGAGGATCGTGCTGGTTCGCGCGTCAGCGAGATCAGGGTGATCGGGGTGCTTGACCGATTGACAATAGACCCCTTCCGGCTCGCCAAGTACCGATCGGATCCAGTCGAGATAATGGATCGAGTGCATGATCACCTCGACCGCCTCCAGCTTGGTCATGAACGGCCAAAGCTCCCAGGGCTGGCGAAGGTTGAGATGGATCGAGAGATCGGTGATCTCGCCGATCATGCCCTGCTCGATCGCATCGCGGACGGCCAACATCATCGGGCTGAAACGTAGTTGGAAATTCACGGCGGCGGTCAGGCGCCGTTCCCGGCAGGCCTGAACGATCTTGCGGGCGTCATCGAAGTTTCGACCCAGCGGTTTTTGGATCAAGACGACGGAACCCTCAGGAAGCATGCTCACCGTGTCGAGCACGGCTTCCGGCGGCAGCGCCAGGTCGAACACGGTATCGGGCTCGGCGACGGCGTCGGCGAAGCTTTCGTAAACGCGATCGATGCCGAATTTTTCCGCGAGCCCTTTCGCCTTGCCTTGATCAATATCGAACAGGCCGGCGACCGGTAGCCCCGATTTGGCATAGGCCGGGAGATGGGCATCGTGAACGATGCCGCCGCAACCGATGACCACGATCGGACGGGGCGCTGACGGCATGGGCCAGGACTGCCGAAGCTGCTTGATCTGCCCGGCATCGTAACATCTAGTCATGATCCACCCTCGTCAGCGAAGATTTTTTCGGCGCTGGCTTGCGCGTCAGACAGCAGTTGCGCAGACGGCGTATCCGTCGTGATTGCCTGGCTCACGAGTTCGTCGATGATGTGGGCGAGTTCGGGAAAGCGCGGATCGGACGGCAATTCTCGCGCACGCGAATGCAGCGCTTCGAGCCCGGCATAGAACGGCACGGCAGCCCGGATCTCGGGATCGTTCCAGGTGGATCGCCGACAGCCGATCG
>JBPCVQ010000128.1:0-12460 GCA_051010395.1 Geminicoccaceae bacterium
GCGGCGTACGCGCTATGCGCTGAAGCAGAACAATTCCGGTCGCGCCAGGCTCTCGGTCTTTCGGTCATCCAAGCACATCTACGCTCAGGTGATCGACGACGTGGCGGGTCGCACGGTGGCTCAGGCCTCGACGGTCGACAAGTCGCTTCGTCCGGATCTCAAGTCCGGTGCTGATCAGAAGGCGGCAGAAGCGGTCGGCAAGCTGGTCGCGGAGCGCGCCAAGGAAGCCGGTGTCGAAGCGGTCGTGTTCGATCGCGGTGGCTATCGCTATCACGGCCGGGTCAGGGCCGTGGCCGATGCGGCGCGCGAAGCCGGCCTGAAATTTTAAAGGGTTAAAGGAAAGTCCATGGCACGCTTCGGCGGTAACGATAGGCAAGGTGGCAGCGACGGGGAGTTCACGGACAAACTCGTCAACGTCAACCGTGTTGCCAAGGTTGTGAAGGGTGGTCGGCGTTTCGGCTTTTCGGCGCTGGTTGTGGTCGGTGACGGCAAGGGCCGGGTCGGCTTCGGCGGTGGCAAGGCGCGTGAGGTGCCGGAAGCTGTCAGGAAGGCGACCGAGCAGGCAAAGCGCGGCATGATCCGCGTACCGCTTCGCCAGGGGCGCACTCTGCATCATGATGTCGAGGGACGGTTCGGTGCCGGGCATGTGGTGCTGCGCGCAGCACCTCCGGGTACCGGCATCATCGCCGGCGGTCCGATGCGCGCCGTGTTCGAAGCATTGGGTATCGGCGATGTCGTCGCGAAGTCGATCGGCACCTCTAACCCGCACAACATGATCAAGGCCACCTTCGACGCGTTGAAGAACACTAACTCGCCGCGTTCGGTCGCAGCCAAACGTGGCAAGAAGGTCAGCGACATCGTAGGCAGGCGTGATCCGAGCGGTGCCGAGGCGGCCGCGGAGGCAAGCTGATGGCGGCGAAGAAAGACGAAAAGGCCGGGCTGATAAAGGTGACGCAGACCGGCAGTCCGATCGGCCGGCACCACCGGCAGCGGGAAAATTTGGTTGGGCTCGGGCTCAACAAAATCGGTCGCTCCAAAGTGTGGCCCGACAGCCCCCAAGTGCGTGGCAAGATCGACAAGGTTCACCATCTGGTGAAGGTCGAAGCCGCCGAAGGGTGAGGGGCGGAAGGCCCGCCTCCCTTTAATTTGGGTGCTGGGCTTCATATGTAGACACGGACGGCAGCAGACACTTAAGTCGACGCAGCCGTCGCACGGCAGGAAGAGGGCGATGAAGCTCAACGAACTGGCGCCTAATCCAGGTGCGCGCAAGGCGAAGAAACGGGTTGGCCGGGGTATGGGCTCCGGCACCGGCAAGACAGCGGGGCGCGGCTATAAGGGCCAGCGCGCGCGGTCTGGCACTGCAACCCGCGCCTTTGAAGGCGGGCAGATGCCGGTCTATCGGCGCCTGCCGAAGCGCGGCTTCAGCAATCCCTTCAAGAAAGAATTTGCCCCCCTCAACCTGGACCGATTACAGGCGGCGATCGATGAAGGTCGGCTGGATCCGAAAAAGACAGTTGATCTGAACGCCCTTCGTGCTGCCGGTCTGATCGGCAAGCGGAAAGACGGCGTTCGCCTGCTCGCCCGCGGCGAGCTGAAGGCTGCGATTACGCTTGAGGTCGATAGTGCCTCCAAGGCGGCGGTCGAGGCTCTTGAAAAGGCCGGCGGCAAGCTCGTGCTTGGGTCCACCGAGGCGGTCGAGATCACGGAGAAGCCAGCGGCCAAGCCTGCGAAGGCTAAGGCCACTGCGAAACCAACGGCAGATGTCGCGCTGAAGACTGAAGCGGAAAGCGCTAACGGTGATGCCGAAGAGAAAGAACTTGAGGGCACCCGCCCTGCGGGTCTGGATGCGCCCAAGGGCGAACCGGATGATCTCAAGAAAATCGGCGGCGTCGGTCCGAAGCTCGAAGGCACGTTGAACGAACTCGGCATCTATCACTTCTGGCAGATCGCTGAGTTCACACCCGACAATGTCGCCTGGGTTGATGGTTATCTCAGCTTCAAGGGCAGGATCGATCGGGACGACTGGATCGGCCAGGCCAGGGGCTTTGCTGAGGAAACCAGTACATCCACCAGCGACGACGCGTAGGCGGAGACCAATATGGCGTCGATGGCCGAACAGCTTGCAGCGAATGTCAACTTTTCAGCATTCAGCAAGGCTACAGAACTGAAGAAGCGGCTTTGGTTCGCACTCGGCTGTCTGATCGTCTATCGCTTTGGCACCTACATCCCGCTGCCGGGTATCGATCCGGTGGTGATGGCGCAGATTTTCGAGCAGAATGCCGGCGGCATCATGGGCATGTTCAACATGTTCGCTGGCGGTGCGCTTGAGCGCATGTCGATCTTCGCGCTCGGTATCCTGCCCTACATCTCTGCCTCGATCATCATGCAGTTGATGACCGCAGTCTCGCCGACCATCGAGCAATTGAAGAAGGAAGGCGAGAGTGGTCGCAAGACCATCAACCAGTACACCCGCTATCTGACGGTCCTGCTCGCCACTTTTCAGGGCTACGGCTTGGCCGTCGGCCTCGAGGCGATGGGCGGACCGGGCGGCGGTGCCGTGATCGACCCAGGCTGGTACTTTCGGGTGATCACCGTGATCACGATCGTCGGCGGCACCATGTTCCTGATGTGGCTGGGCGAGCAGATCACTGCACGCGGCATCGGCAACGGCATTTCGCTGATCATCTTCACCGGTATCATCGCACAGTTGCCGTCGGCCCTCGCCAGCACGCTGGAACTCGGCCGCACTGGCGCGATCTCCTCCTTCCTGATCGTCTTCCTTTTATTGATGTCAGTTGCCGTAATCGCGTTCATCGTCTTCATTGAGCGTGCTCAGCGACGGATCCTAGTACAGTATCCGAAGCGTCAGCAGGGCAATCGCATGTTCGGCGGCGAGAGTTCGCACCTGCCGCTTAAGATCAACGTCTCCGGCGTGATCCCCCCCATTTTCGCCAGCTCTCTTTTGTTGATGCCCGCCACATTGGCGAGTTTTGGTGGTGCAGGCGGGCCGGAATGGTTGGCGCAGATCACGGCCCTTCTCGGTCGCGGTCAGCCGCTGTTCCTCTTGATGTTCATCGGTTTGATCATCTTCTTCGCGTTCTTCTACACATCGATCGTCTTCAATCCGCAGGACACGGCAGAGAATCTTCGAAAGCATGGCGGCTTCATTCCCGGCATTCGCCCAGGTCAGCGCACTGCCGAGTATTTCGATTATGTCCTGACCCGTCTGACGACAGTCGGTGCGCTTTATCTTTCGGCAGTGTGTATCCTGCCGGAGATTTTGATTTCGCAATATGCCGTGCCCTTCTATTTCGGCGGCACCAGCCTTCTGATCGTGGTCTCCGTGACCATGGATACGACAGCACAGATCCAGTCCCATCTGATCGCGCATCAATATGAAGGTTTGATCAAGAAGTCTCGTCTGCGCGGAGCGCGGCGCTGATGATCCTGATCCTCCTTGGACCGCCGGGTGCCGGCAAGGGTACGCAGGCTGCACGCATACGCGACGAATATAAGATCGCGCATCTCTCCACCGGCGACATGCTTCGCGGCGCTATCGCCGCCGGCACGGAAGTTGGTAAGCAGGCAAAGAGCGTGATGGATGCGGGCAAGCTCGTCTCCGACGATATTATTATCCGGCTGGTCGAGGAACGCACCAATGAAGCGGATTGCGTCAATGGCTTCTTGCTGGACGGCTTTCCGCGCACCGTCGCCCAAGCCGAAGCATTGGACGATCTCCTGGATCGCAAGGGACAGAGGCTCAATGCTGTGGTCGAGTTCGCCGTCGATGATGATGCGCTGATTGGTCGGATCTCCGGCCGTTACAGCTGCGCCAAATGTGGAGCGGGCTATCACGACAGTTTCCAAAAGCCGAAGCAAGATGGCGTTTGCGATAACTGTGGCAGCATCGAGTTCAAGCGGCGCTCGGACGACAATGCCGAGGCCGTGCGCACCCGGCTTCAGTCATATCACCAGCAGACAGCACCGCTTCTTCCTTACTACCGGAAGAAGGGTGTGTTGAAGACGGTCGACGGCATGGCTGATATCGATGTGGTAACTAGGCAGGTTTTCGAAGAGATCAGCGGATAGCCGCTGAAAAGACCAGGTTGACGAGAATTGGAACGGGCCTATAATCGCGCGGTTATCGCGGCGGTTTCGCCCTATCCGACATTGAAACGAAAGAACCCAGGCCTTATCTAAGGGCTGGCCGGAGTCTGAGGAGACTAAGAGTGGCGCGTATCGCCGGCGTAAACATTCCAAGCGGCAAGCCCGTGGGCGTTGCCCTGACCTACATCTACGGTATCGGCCGGACGACGTCCGTGAAGATTTTGTCCGAGGTCGACATCGAGTTTTCGCGACGAGTGAATGAGCTGTCCGATGCCGAGGTCGCCAAGCTGCGCGAAACCATCGATCGCACCCAGCGGGTCGAGGGCGAGCTTCGGCGCGATGTCGCGATGAACATCAAGCGTCTTATGGACCTTGGCTGCTACAAGGGGCTTCGTCATCGGAAGGGGCTGCCGGTTCACGGTCAGCGCACCCACACGAATGCGCGTACGCGAAAGGGTCCGGCAAAGCCGATCGCCGGCAAGAAGAAGGTGACCAAGTAACATGGCCAACGAGTCCGCCCCACGTCTTCGCCGTCGCGAACGGAAGAACATTTCTTCCGGTGTCGCCCATGTGAACGCGACCTTCAACAACACCATGATCACCATCACCGATGCACAGGGGAACGCGATTTCCTGGTCGTCGGCGGGCGCTCAAGGGTTTCGAGGTTCCAGAAAGTCAACGCCATTTGCCGCGCAAATCGCTGCCGAGAATGCCGGCAAGAAGGCGCAGGAGCACGGCATGAAGACGCTCCAGGTGGAGGTTCGCGGCCCCGGTTCCGGGCGTGAGTCAGCTCTGCGTGCGCTTTCTGCCGTTGGATTCGAGATCACGTCGATCCGTGACGTTACGCCGATCCCGCACAACGGATGCCGCGCTAGAAAGCGTCGTCGGGTCTGAGTTTGCGATATAGGAACCATCGAAACCAAAAGGCTCGAAGGTTCAAAAAGGCCTCGGCATAATGCCGGGGCTTTCCCATTGAAATAGGTTCGAGGTAAGCCCGTGATTCAAAAGAACTGGCAGGAGCTCATCAAGCCTCCCAAGCTCGAGATTCAGCCTGGGATGCGGCCGGACCGCGAGGCGACCATCATCGCCGAGCCGCTGGAGCGTGGCTTTGGCGTCACGCTGGGCAATGCGTTGCGGCGTATCCTTTTGTCGTCGCTGCAGGGATCGGCAATCACTGCCGTGCAGATCGACAGCGTGTTGCATGAGTTTTCGACCGTGCCGGGTGTGCGCGAAGACGTCACCGACATTGTGCTCAATCTGAAGTCGCTGGCTATTCGCATGCACAGCGAGACACAAAAACGCATTTATCTGAAGGCCAAGGGGCCATGCGCTGTTACCGCCGACATGATTGAGGTCGGCCATGATATCGAAATCATGGATCCGAACCACGTCATTTGCCATCTCGATGAGGAAGCCGAGCTTTCCATGGAGATGACGGTCAAGGCTGGCCGCGGCTATATCCCGGCTGCGATGAACAAGTCGGAAGATGCGCCGATCGGCCTGATTGCCGTTGATGCCATCTACAGCCCGGTCAAGAAAGTCGCATACAAGGTCGACCATGCCCGCGTCGGTCAGGTAACTGACTATGACAAGCTGACCATGCAGGTTGAGACCAATGGTTCGGTCTCGCCGGAAGACGCCGTGGCACTCGCCGCGCGCATCCTCCAGGATCAGCTGCAGCTCTTCATCAACTTTGAAGAGCCGAAGTCTGCGTCCTCGCAGGACAGCAAGCCGGAACTGCCGTTCAACCCGCATCTGCTGCGGAAGGTGGACGAGCTGGAGCTTTCCGTGCGTTCGGCGAATTGTCTCAAGAACGACAACATCGTCTACATCGGCGATCTCGTGCAGAAGACAGAATCGGAAATGCTCCGTACGCCGAACTTTGGCCGGAAGTCGCTGAACGAGATCAAGGAAGTTCTCTCGCAGATGGGCCTCTCGCTCGGCATGGAAGTCACCGGCTGGCCGCCAGAGAATATCGAAGAACTGGCCCGCCGCATCGAAGAACCTTACTAAGGTCTAGGTTGCTTTTTCCGACTTCATCGGGAGAAGAAGCCTATTGTGTCATACGGAGTTAAGAAATGCGCCATCGTCTAAGTGGCCGTAAGCTAAATAGGACGTCAAGCCATAGGAAGGCCATGTTTGCCAACATGTCGGTGGCGCTTGTGAAGCATGAGCAGATCAAGACCACGCTTCCTAAAGCGAAAGAGCTTCGGCCGTTCGTCGAGAAGCTGGTGACGCTTGGAAAGCGCGGTGATCTGCATGCGCGCCGCCAGATTATCGCCAAGACTCGCGATGAGACCACGGCGAAGAAGCTGATCGACACGATTGCGCCGCGCTATGACGGACGTCCAGGTGGCTATATTCGTGTGCTCAAGGCCGGCTTCCGTCAGGGTGACAATGCGCCGATGGCGATCATCGAGTTCATTGATCGCGATGTCGATGCCAAGGGCCAGGACAGCGGCCCGGTGCAGCACCACAATGTCGACGAGGAGGAGGCCGAGGCGGTCGCGGCCTGACGACGGTTTGCTTCCATCTGGTTCTCTTTCGACACATCACGATGACAGGGCCTTTGGCTTAGCCGAAGGCCCTGTTGATTCCTGGCGCCGGCGTTTCTTCAGGAGCCTTTCGTTCGCTGTTCTGCTGTTGACCGGATTGTTCGCCGTGTCAGCGGCTGCTGACGAAGTGCCGAGGAGCCGTGAGCAGATCGCGCTCTCCTTTGCGCCTGTGGTGCGTGAGACGTCCTCGGCGGTCGTCAATATCTACACCCGTAAAGCCAGCCGGGCTTCCGACCGCGATCCGTTTTTCTCCGATCCGTTTTTCCAATTTTTCTTTGAGGGGCTTGGCCGGCGTCAGGCACCCAAACGCCAGCAGAATTCACTTGGCTCCGGCGTCATCATCGAAGGCGACGGGCTGATCGTTACCAATCATCATGTCATCGAAGACGCTGACGAGATCATGGTGGTCCTGAACGATCGTCGTGAATTCCGGGCCGAGGTGGTCGGCGCGGACGCTGCAGCCGACCTCGCCTTACTGCGCATCGAGACGCCATCAACGCTGCCTGCCTTGCCGATGGGCTCCTCGGATGCGCTTGAGGTCGGCGATCTGGTGCTGGCGATCGGCAACCCTTTCGGGATCGGTCAGACTGTGACGTCGGGCATTATCTCCGCCCTTGCCCGCACGGGCGCCGGCGTCGGCTCGGATCTTTCCTTTATTCAGACAGATGCGGCGATCAATCCAGGCAATTCCGGTGGCGCGCTTGTCACCATTGATGGCCAGCTGATCGGCGTGAACACCGCTATTTTCACACGCGGCGGCGGTTCGATCGGTATCGGCTTTGCCATTCCGATCGATCTGGTGAAGGCGCTGGTGCGTTCGATCGAAGGGGGGGGCAGCAGCCTGGCGAGGCCCTGGCTCGGTGCCCAGGTGCAGACCGTAACACAGGAGCTTGCGTCCAGCCTCGGTCTCGATCGCCCGGTCGGCGTTCTTCTGAACAAAGTCCATCGCGTCGGACCTGCAAGGCGGGCCGGGTTGGATAAGGGGGATGTGATCCTGTCGATCGATGGCGCTGAGATCGTGGACAAGCACGGCCTCAACTTTCGCCTGGCAGTCGGCAGTCTCGGCGAGCCCGCTGCTTTGGACGTCTGGCGCGAGGGCAGGGTGCTGAGCACCGATCTGCCGCTGGAACTGCCGCCGCGCGATCCCGCACCGGATGTCACCGAGCTAGACGGCCGCCACGCGCTCACCGGCGCGACGATCGCCAATCTATCACCCGGCTTCAACCAGGATGCCGGTCTCGACCTGTTCGCCGAGGGTGTGGTGATCCTCCGCATTGTCAGGAACAGTCCGGCGGCCCGGCTAGGTCTTCGTCGCGGGGACGTGATTGCCAGTGTTGCCGATCAACCCGTTGACAGCGTCACCGAGCTCACCGACACCCTCTACAGCCTTCCCGCCGTCTGGCGCCTCCAAATCACCCGCGGCGGCCGCCAGCTCGGCGTGACCATCGGCCGATGAAAGACCTCTTCTCACAGCAGCAGGCGCGGCCTGCACCGTCGACTAAAGGGGAGACACCCAAGCGTCCAGACCAGACACCCGTAAAGGCCGGCGGACCTTCCGCCCCCTTGGCGGAGAGATTAAGGCCGGAAGTGCTGGAGGAGTTGGTGGGGCAGGATCATCTGCTGGGGGCGGAGACGCCGCTTGGACGAATGCTGTCGCGGGGCAAAATCAGTTCGGTTATTCTGTGGGGACCGCCTGGGACGGGCAAGACGACGCTGGCACGGCTTTTAGCGCGTGCGGTGGGGCAGCCATTGGCGCAGCTTTCAGCTGTGATGTCGGGGGTGGCGGACCTTCGGAAGGTCTATGAGGAGGCGAAGAAGCGTCGGCATACCGGTCAGCCGACCTTGCTGTTCATCGATGAAATTCATCGCTTCAACCGCGCGCAGCAGGATGGACTTCTGGCCCAGGTCGAGGACGGGACGGTCATCCTGATCGGGGCAACCACGGAAAACCCATCCTTCGCGCTTAATGGCGCGCTCCTTTCGCGCTCCCAGGTGCTCGTGCTGAACCGGCTCGGCGAGGCGCCGCTCCTTGCCTTGATCGAACGCGCGGAAACGGCGATTGGCCACAAGCTGCCGCTCACTGGCGATGCTCGCCACCGCCTGACTGAGCTCGCCGACGGAGATGGTCGTTATCTCCTGAATCTCGTCGAAAGCTTGGCCGATTTGCCAACAGAGCCAACGCTAGACCCCACGGGTCTGGCGGAGGTGCTGCAGCGGCGCATGCCGCTCTACGATAAGCAGCAGGAGGCGCATTACAACCTGATCAGCGCGCTGCACAAATCAGTGCGTGGGTCTGATCCCGATGCGGCGCTTTATTGGTTTGCACGTATGATCGATGGCGGTGAGGACCCGCGTTTTCTGGCAAGGCGTATCGTGCGCATGGCGTCCGAGGACATTGGCGCGGCCGATCCTACCGCCTTGCCGTTGACGCTTGCAGCTGCCGAGACCTTTGAGCGACTCGGTACGCCGGAAGGGGAACTGGCGCTTGCCCAGGCGGTCGTGCATCTAGCGATGGCGCCGAAGTCGAACGCTGTCTACGTGGCCTTCAAACGGGCGATGGCGGCAGCTAAGGAAAGCGGTTCGCTCGCTCCGCCAGCCCACATCCTGAACGCGCCGACCCGATTGATGAAGGATCTCGGCTACGGCAAGGGGTATGATTACGATCACGACGCGCCGGATCGCTTCTCCGGCCAGAATTACTTCCCCGACGATATGCCTCGCCAAGCATTCTATGAGCCGATCGGCGAGGGCGCCGAAGCCGAGGTGAAGGCGCGCCTTGAGCGCTGGGCGGATCTTCGAAAACAGCGTCAGGCCAAGGATAAGAAAACATGAGCACCGTCGAGCAGCGCGATGTTCGAGCAGACGAAGCCGACCTTCGCCTGGATCGCTGGTTCAAGCGTCATTTTCCAACCCTCGGGCATGGGCTTCTGCAGAAGCTGCTCCGTACAGGGCAGGTGAGGGTGGACGGCAAGCGCGCCCAAGCCAACGCTCGTCTCGCCGAGGGGCAAACAATTCGCGTACCTCCACTCCCCGACAGCGACGAACCCAAGTCAACGCAGCCGGCGTTCCGACCGCAGGATGCTGATGATCTTCGGGCTATGATCCTTCATGAAGACGATGCGTTGATCGCACTCGACAAACCCGCAGGTTTGGCGGTCCAGGGTGGCAGCAAGACGGCACGGCATATCGACGGCATGCTCCTGTCCCTCGCTCCCAAAGGCGAGCGCTATCGTCTGGTCCACCGTCTCGATCGGGACACCAGCGGTCTCCTGGTGGTGGCGAAGACGCCATCGTCGGCCGCCAAACTCTCCAGGGCCTTCCAGCGCCATGACGTGCAAAAGCTCTACTGGGCCTTGGTTGCCGGCCTCCCCCCGCTCGAAGACGGCATCATCGACAAACCCCTCACCAAGGCCGCGAGCCGCGGCAGGCCGGACTTTGAGTTGGTGCAGGCGGATGTCGATGGTGCTCAAAAAGCGGTGACCCGTTATCGCACCATCGCCCGGGCCGGCAAGGTTTCGGCTTGGCTTGCGCTGCAGCCGCTTTCCGGGCGTACCCATCAGCTTCGGGTGCATTGCGCGCTGATGGATT
Organism: Geminicoccaceae bacterium; assembly: GCA_051010395.1. Classification (GTDB taxonomy): domain Bacteria; phylum Pseudomonadota; class Alphaproteobacteria; order Geminicoccales; family Geminicoccaceae; genus JANQPX01. The sequence goes on from JBPCVQ010000128.1 coordinate 10,251, forward strand.
GCCCGATCCTCGGTGATCCGAAATATGGTGGGCCGAAGGCAAGGCCGGCCGGCGCGCCCAGCACCCTGATGTTGCATGCACGGGAGCTTGACCTGCCGCATCCCGATGGTGGGCGCTTGACGCTGGAGGCCCCTCTATCGGATACCATGCGAAAAGGGTTCGCCTGGATTGGCTTCGAGCCGGATCCGCAATTGCCGGGGGCGCGTCTCCTGGATTTCGAGCAGCTTTGAAAGCGGCATCATGGTCAGCCTGATACTTTTCGATTGCGATGGCACATTGGTCGACAGCCAGTTTGTCATCATCGAGACCATGAACCGCACGTTCCGCGCCAAGAACCTTGCGCCGCCGACGCCAGCCGAGGTGCGATCGATCGTCGGGCTTTCGCTTGAGGTCGCCATGGGGGTTCTGGCGCCGGAACTCGATGCTTCCGATCATCATCACCTGGCCGACCTCTATAAGGAGCATTTCGCCGCCCTTCGCCTTGCCGAGGATTTTTCCGAGCCTTTGTTCGAAGGCGCGTCGGAGACGCTCGACGAATTGAAGGCAAGTGGCACGCTTCTCGGCGTAGCCACTGGCAAGAGCCTGCGTGGGCTGCACATGGTGCTGGAGCATCACAGCATCCGCGATCGCTTCGTCACGCTGCAGACGGCGGACTTCCACCCCAGCAAGCCGCATCCCAGCATGGTCGAGGCCGCATTGAAGGAAACCGGCGCCTCGGCCGACACCACTTTGGTGGTGGGTGATACGACCTTCGATATGGAAATGGCTGTTGCCGCCGGTGCACGTCCGATCGGTGTGAGTTGGGGCTACCATCCGGTATCGGCGCTCTCGGAGGCGGGAGCAGAGATCGTCATCGATCGCTTCGAGCAGGTTCTGGATTTTCTGGACAGCGTTGACGCATGAAGCGTTTCTACAAAACGACCGGCGTCGATGTCGCCGATGGTGGCTTTCGGGTTCTCTTGGACGGGCGTTCGCTGAAGACGCCGGCTAAAGCCGAGTTGCTGCTGCCGATCGAAGGATTGGCCGAAGTGGTTGCCGAGGAGTGGGAACAGCAGGCCGAGGAGATCGAGCCCGACGCCATGCCGATCACACGCCTTGCAACCACGGCCCTCGATCGCATGCCTGCGCTTCGAGGCGCTGCGGTCCAGGAAATCGCCGACTATGCGGGCACCGATCTGGTCTGCTACCGGGCACCCGACCCGGACGAGCTTGTGCGCCGCCAGCACGAGGCCTGGCAGCCGGCGTTGGACTGGATGGCGAAGCGCTACGACATCGCCTTCGATCTGACCGTCTCCCTGGTCCCGACAGCGCAACCCGAAGCAACGCTCACCGACGTTCGAAAGGTGATCGAGGTGATCGAGGATTGGCCGCTGGTCGGTGTTCATGGTGCGACCACGTCGCTTGGCTCCGTGGTCCTTGCACTCGCCCTTTGGCATGGCGAGCTTGACGCCGATGCCGCCACCGACGCCAGCCTGGTGGATGAGCTGTTCGAGATCGAGCGCTGGGGCCAGGAGCGCGACGCGACCAGGCGACACGAGGTGCTTCGACGCGACGTCAGGGGTATCGCCCGTTTCCTCCGGCATCTCTCGCCGAAGGACGAGTGACATGTCTCCCGCGAAACGGCTCCGATCCCAACCCGACGAGAGACCGCATACCCTTCGATTCCCGAGCTCTTTCTTCGAAGGCGGTCACAACCCAATGATGTGGTCACACCACTAATGGCAGCTTCTTCATCGAAAACCGTCATCTACGCGGCTCTGATCGGCAATGGACTGATCGCCATCACCAAATTCATCGCGGCCGGGATCACCGGCAGTGCGGCGATGTTGTCGGAGGCCGTGCATTCGGTTGTCGATACCGGCAATCAGGGGCTCTTGCTCTACGGTATCAGGCGCTCCAACCGTCCGCCGGACGATGCGCATCCCTTCGGCTACGGCATGGAGCTCTATTTCTGGGCATTCGTGGTGGCGATTTTGATTTTCGCAGGCGGGGCCGGGATCTCGGTCTATCACGGGATCGAGAAGATCCTGCATCCGGAACCGCTGGAAAACGCCTACATCAACTACATCGTGCTGGCACTTGCCATGGTGTTCGAGGCGGTTGCCTGGTGGATCGCGTTCAAGGCTTTTCGCGCGACCAAGGGCGAGCTCGGCTATTTCGAAGCGGTGCGCAGGAGCAAGGATCCCACACTTTTCACCGTGCTGTTCGAG
>JBPCVQ010000129.1:0-15591 GCA_051010395.1 Geminicoccaceae bacterium
CGGACAGGCTTCATGAGAAAACACCAGAAATGAGGGCCTCAGGGAGTGGTTTCTGGCATTATCGCACAAGCAATTCCGTAAAAGAATCGCTCCGATTCAAGATGTTGAAAGGTTTCTCAGGGCGGACTAAGTAGCGAGCTCGCCTCCCCCCGGTCTCGTACGAGTCCGGGAGGTGTCAGCAGCTTTTGGATAGAACGCGATGCAACTCGACGACCGCCTGATCGGCGTGTTGGCCATCATCGGCGGGATTGCCGTCATCGCCAGCCTTCTCGGAATCACGATTGGCGCTATCCCCGGTCTGACCGCCGTGATGGGCGTCGCCCTCCTGATTCCGATCACCTTCTTCATGGACCCGGTCCCCGCCATCTCGGCGATCGCAGCGATGGCGATTTTCGCTGGCGACATCCCGGGTGCCTTGCTGCGCATCCCCGGCACGCCCGCGTCCGCCGACTATGTCGAGGACGCCCACACTCTGTCCCTCCAAGGCCGCCCCGAACGCGCGCTCGGCCTTTCGATGGCATCAGCCTGTTTTGGTGGCGTCATCGGCGTGACCCTATTGATGGTCGCCGCCCCGCTGCTCGCCCGTTTCGCGACGAATTTCTCCTCCGTCGAGTATTTCTGGCTGGCCTTTCTCGGCCTGAGCTGTGCCGCGATCATTTCAACGGGATCGCCTCTCAAAGGATCGCGTCGATCGGCATCGACGAGGTCGCGGGCCAGCCGCGCTTCACCTTCGGCTCGATCGAACTCATGGGCGGCGTCAGCTTCATCCCGGCGATGATCGGCATGTTCGCGCTGCTGGAAATCCTGCGCAATATCAGATCACGCGAGGCAAGACAGAAGCCGCCCGCCATAGGGCTGGTCTTCGCCGGCCTTCTGCCCAAACTTCGAGGGCGCTGGCAAAACCTCGTCCGGGGCGGCCTTGCAGGATCGGTGATCGGCGCTCTTCCGGGCGCTGGCGCGGATATCGCCGCCTGGGTCTCCTATGCCATCGCCAAGCGCCGCTCGAAGGAGCCCGAACGGTTCGGCCAGGGGCATGAAGAGGGGATCGTGGAAGCGGGCGCCGCCAATAATGGCGCGCTATCCGGGGCTTGGGTCCCGACCCTCGTCTTCGGCATTCCCAGCGACAGCATCACCGCCATCGTGATCGGCGTCCTCTATCTGAAGGGCTTAGAGCCCGGCCCGATCATCTTCGTGAAGACGCCGGAACTGGTCTATGCGATTTTCTTCGCCTTCCTCATCGCCAACCTTCTCCTGGTCCCCTTTGGCTGGGTGGTCATCCGCGCGGCGCGCCATCTCCTGCGAGTACCCACCCATTACTTCCTCCCCTTTGTGCTTGCCTGCTGCATCGTCGGAAGCTTCGCGATCAATAACACCACCTTAGGCGTCGCCACCATGCTGGTCTTCGGCGTAATCGGCTGGATCTTCGAGGAGAACGGCATTCCCGTCGTCCTTGCGATCCTCGGCATCGTTCTCGGCGGCGCCTTCGAGTTCAACTTCGTGACCTTGATGATCAAGTCGGATGGCAGCCTGTTGATTTTCTTCGAGCGGCCGATCGCGGCCTTCCTCGCCTTCTCGGTTCTTCTGGTCTGGGCGCTGCCGCTCTATCGCACATTTAACAGTCGGAGATGCAAGAGGCGGATATGAAGATCATCTTGCCATATTGATTTCTCTGCTATGTAAGCATTGATTGCTGGATTTCTGAGGTGGATGCCTCGCTTTTCGATAACTTTCTGGCTTCTAGTTGGGCAAATATTTGCGTTAAAATCGCAACCAATCATGCTAAAGACTCTTCCTAGTCTACGTAAAGTTAAATCACTTTCGAATGATCTGAATGCGCTTCGGAAAAATACTAAAGCATAGAGATAACAAGAATGTGTCACATATAGGGCACCAGTCTCACGAACGATCATTCCCTCGCTGCATGCAGAGGTTATGGTAAAAGCAATCGGATCGGGTGGATTGGATATTCGCCTGCAGCGTTGAAGCAGCTGGGCGATATAGGGCATCGGCGGCTTCGGGACTGGGGTTCGGCGATACAGGCGCCGGGCCGCTTCTAGGGAGTCTTCGGGCTAATCGCCTTTGAGCTGGTCCTTTAGATCTTCGAGCGCACCACGGACGCATCTATAGAGATCAAGGGGTTGTTTGAAAGTCCCCGCAACGACATCCTTTTGAATTCTGGCCTTGAGCGCTTTGAGCTTCTCAGCACCGCCCCCCATCTCGGGCGGAACGGGGTGGTTCTCGCCCATGACGTAGATCAGGCGTGGTTTGTTCGCAGCGACCGCGCGCTCATGTTCCATTTCCGTGATCGACGTCGTCGAGCCTTCAGGCACCTCACCGTAGTGATGGAGCGGGGTGTAGTCGGACGCGACATATCGGCTCCGAAAAATGCTCGCTCTAATTGAACAACGCCTATAGCAAATACCGCCCCATCAGGTCGACAAAAGATCGACGGGGGTGCCCGCCAGCGTGGACAAGCGAAGGTCTCGTTGCGGAAATGTATGTCCTCTCGACCAGACCTGGGTGTATTCGATACAGAAGGTTCCCGAGACTTTGCTGAGTAAAGCTCGCATACCAACTGAATTCTAGGCGTGTTCAGCGAATGCGACGGGAACCGAATGAAGTGGTCATACCACATACGTGAAGAAGGAGGAGACTGATGAAGCGAACCAGGCGACGGCAGTTTCTTGGCGTGGGTGCTGGTCTTGCGACGCTCGGGGCCATGCCTGCTTCCGCCACCGCATTGCTGGCAACGTCCGCGCAAGCCGAAGGGCCATTCTATCCGCTCAAGCTACCGCTCGATCATGACAATGATCTGGTTCAGGTCGAAGGACGAAATGAGATCGCATCGGGCACAGTGCTCAATCTGGGTGGGCGGGTCCTCGGGGCTGATGGGCGTCCGGCGTCCGGTGTTCGCATAGAAATCTGGCAATGCGACGCCTTCGGCGTCTACCACCATCCGGGCGACCGGCACGGCGAAGCCGATCCGAACTTCCAGGGATTTGGCCATACGATCGCCGATGATGAAGGCGGCTATCGCTTTCGAACCATCGTGCCCGTCACCTATCCCGGGCGCACACCGCATATCCACGTCAAAGTCCTCGGTGCTGATGTCGATGTGCTGACGACGCAGATGTATGTGGCCGGCAATCCGGACAACGAAAGGGACGGCCTCTATCGGCATTTGGGACGTGCAAGCGAACTTGTGACCGTCCCACTGGAAGCGGATGCCGATGCGATGCGCGCGATGTTCGATATCGTGCTCGGCCCGGACGGCATCCCGAATTCAGGCTAAGGTCGATGCTCGACATGCGATGATGCTCGACACCCGATCACGGCCCTGCGTCGACCTTCTTCTCCCTCTGCACGATGATGCTGATCAGGGCGAGCAAGCCTGAGCCGATCATCAGGAAGAAGGAGACGGCATTCAGCACAGGTGTCGAGCCAACTTTGACCATGCGATCATACATCGTGATGGTCAGCGGCGCGTCCGAGCCGACCAGCATCAGCGTGGTGTTGAAGTTCTCGAAGGATACCAAAAATGCCACCAGGAACGCAGCGATCATCGCGGGCGCCAGGAACGGCAAGGTGATGGTCAGGAGTACGCGGAAACGGCCAGCGCCAAGATTGAGAGCCGCCTCTTCAAGTGAGATGTCGAACTTCTTGAGTCGTGCTGCGATGACCAGCGACGTGATCGTGGTCAGGAACGAGAACTGGCCGAGAATGACCAGGAACAGCCCTGGCCTCAATAGCGACCAGTCATAACCGAATGTTTCCTCGACGCCGTTCGCGATCGTGCTCGCCAGCACCAGGATCGAGATGCCGAGGATCACGCCTGGGATCACCAGAGGCACGATCATGAAGATGTAGAGGATATTTTTTCCGGGAAAATCCCGGCGCTCGAACAAGAAAGCATTCGTGGTTCCCGCCGCGACCGACATCGCGGAGACGATCAGGCCGATAAAGAGTGAGTTCTGGAGACCACGCAAAAGGCGACGATCATGGAACATGCCGAGCTTGGGCTCGGTGTCGTTGAAGAACCAATCGAGGGTGAAGCCTTTCCAAGGCAATGTGGGGAAGAGCGAGTCGTTGAAGGCGAAGATGCCGGCCGCTGCGAGCGGTGCTGCCAGATAGACGAAGAAGGCGATGAGATAGAGGTTGTAGGTCCATCTGAGCGCTGGTGATTGCGGTGCGGCGACGTTCATTTCGCGACCGTCGAGGCAAGGTTCTGGCCGGTCAGCCTGAGGCCGAGCCAGACCACGAAGGAGGTGAAGGTGAGCAGCAGCACGCCGAAGGTGGCGCCGGACTCCCAGTTGTAGCGGGTGATGAACTGGTCGTAGATCTGCTCGGTGAACCAGCTGCTGTTCTTGCCGCCGAGCAGGATCGGGGTGAGGTAGCTGCCCGCGGTCAGCATGAACACGATGATGCAGCCGGCGACGATACCGGGCATCGCATAGGGAATGACGATGCGGCGAAGGACGGTCAGGCGGCCGCCGCCTAGATTATAACCGGCTTCGAGCAGGCTGTTGTCCATGCCATCGAGCGTCGAGACCAGCGGCACGATCATGAAAAGAACCACGGTGTAGACGAGGCCGATCACCACAGTGACGTCGTTGTAGAGCATCTCGATCGGGGTATCGATGATGCCGATCGACTGAAGAATGCCGGAGACGATGCCGGTCTCGCGCAACAGCACGATCCAACCGAAAGCGCGCACCAGATCACTCACCCAGAGCGGCAGCAGGCAAAGCAGAAAGAGGGCGCCGCGGGTGCGCGTCTGCGCGATCTTGGCGATGTAATAGGCAACGGGAAAACCGACGAACAGCGCCAGCACCGTGACCAGAATCGACATCACCGCGGTTCGCAGCAAGGTGTTCCAGTAGATCGGCTCGTTCAGGAACTCGATGTAGTTACCGAAGCCGTAACTGTATTCTTTGAAGCTGATCTTTTCACGCAGCGAGAGGGCGGTGATGCCGAGCTGTGGCAGGATGATCAGGAGCAGGATCCAAAGAAGGAACGGCGTCAGCAGCAGGATCAGCGAGAGGCGCTGGGCGTCGTTCTGAAACACCGCCGATCAGTCCGCAGCACGGTAGCAGCGGGCGTCGGCATGCGCCCAGGTCAACTCGACATGATCACCTTGGCCGAGATTGGCATGACCGTCTGTGTGCATGAAGTCGACCTCGACGAGCTGGTCATCACCGATGCGCACCAGGACCCTGCTGTTGGCGCCGTTGAAAAGGAGGCTGTCGACGATACCAGGCTGAAAGTTCTCGGTTGCCATCGCCTCGTTCAAGCCGCTTTTGGGCAGGATACGGATGGCCTCCGGGCGCACGAACAGGTCAACTGCATTGCCTTCGTCCGGCGAGTTGTCGCCAGCGCGATGGGCAACGAAAACAGCACCGGAGGACGTTTCGATCCTGGCCTTGTCGTTGTCGGTCGCGGTGACGCGTCCGCTCCAGCGGTTGCTGTCGCCGACGAAACCGGCGACGAAGGCTGTCTTGGGATGGTGGTAGAGGTCCTGCGGCGTGCCGATCTGCTCGAAGCGGCCGGCATTCATAACCGCGACATTGTCGGACATGACCAGCGCTTCGGACTGATCATGGGTGATGTAGAGGAAGGTGGTGTCGAATTGATGCTGCAGCAGCTTGAGCTCGATTTTCATGTGCTCGCGCAGTTTCAGATCGAGGGCGCCGAGCGGCTCGTCAAGCAGCAGCACATCCGGCTCCAGCACCATGCAGCGCGCAATCGCGATACGCTGTTTCTGTCCGCCGGAGAGCTGGTTGATTTCCTTGGTGGCGACATCGGGAAGGCCAATACGCTCCAGGACATCGCCGACCTTTTTCTTAATGTCAGCCTTGGCCATGCCGCGACAGCGGAGACCATAGGCGATGTTCTCGCCGACATTCATCATCGGGAAAAGTGCGAGATGCTGGAACACCATCTTGACGTTGCGCTTGTTAGGCGGTGTGCCGATGACCGAGCTTCCCTTGATCTTGATATCACCGGCGGCCGGTTCTTCGAAGCCGGCGATCATGCGCATCAGCGTGGTCTTGCCGCAGCCGCTCGGCCCCAGAATCGAGAAGAACGACCCGCTCGGCACATTGAACGAGACGTCGTCGACGGCGGTGAACGTCCCGAAGCGCTTGGTGACGTTTTCACAGACAAGATCGAACATGGTGGGATGTCGCTGCCGGGAAAGAGCGGGAGGGGACGTGCCCCCTCCCATTTATATCGTCGTCGACCCATCAGTCGCCGATAGGTCAGCCACTGGTCGCTGACCAGTTAGCCGCCGGTGGCGGCTTTGATGCGCTCCAGCGCCTTACCTTCCATGTCCTCGATACCGGGCGGGATGTTCGCGAAGAACTTCAGATTGGCGAGAGCGTCGGCGTCGAACGCCGCCGAAACGGCTGCCTTCTTGTCATCCGGCAGCAGATCGATGCCGCCGTCGACTGCGGCGATCGCACCGGTGCTTGCCGACATCATCGTGACGATTTCCGGCTGCAGCACGAAGTTGATCCACTTATAGGCGGCCTCATCAGCCTCACCCTTCCTCGGGATCGTGAACGTATCGATCCAGGCGAGAGCGCCTGTCGTCGGCGGGACGAAGACGATGTCGGCGTTCTGATCGAACAGCTTGTAGGCGGTGCTGTCCCAGGTTTCGGAGGCGACGACTTCGCCTGAGAGCATCAGCGCTGAGAGATCGTCGCCGCCCTGCCAGTAGGTTTTGACGTTGTCCTTGCAGGTGATCAGCTTGTCCGTCACCTCGTCCAGGATCTGCTGGTATTTGTCGAGATCCTCGTAAGCCGCGAACGGATCATGGCCGAGCGAGAATGCGGTGCCCAGAAGGATGGTCCGTTTCAACCGCATGGAAGTGCGTCCGGCATATTGCGGATCGCAGAGATCATCCCAGCTGTCGAAATCGGGCGCCTTGGTCTTGTCGGCCATCAGCCCGGACGTGCCCCACTGATGCGGCACCGAATAGACGTCGCCCTCGATCGTGGTGTTGGCCTTGACGCCATCCAGCAGGTTGGCCTGCATGACGCTGGTATCGATCTTGGACAGATCCATCGGCTTGTAGATGTTGTATTCGAGCTGGGCCGCATAGATACGGTCATGGCTGGGCTGCGCGAGGTCGTAGCCGGCGCCGCCGGTCGCCCGAAGCTTGGCGATCATTTCTTCATTGTTCGAGAACGTCACCTCGACCGTGATATCCGGATATTTCTCCTCGAACAGCTTGATGACGTCATCCGGCGCATAGCTGCCCCAGGTGAGCAGCCGAAGGGTCTCCGCCTGAACGGACGAAGTGCTGAACAGCATCAGCGCGCCCGCAAGGCATGTCGTCAGTTTCAACGCGGATTTCCCGAACATGTTGCCTCCTTTTCAATCGATGCAATCGACATGATGGTGTCGGAATGACGTCGCATTCTTGTCATTCACCTTCGCCGACACCCGCCCTGATAGCAAGCCATTGCTGATGGTGATCCGACCGGCATGGCGCCTTACCAGTTCAGCCGGTCACGCCAGCGATAGAACATGACCGATGGGGCGAGGAACCAGGGATTGCCGGCGTAGAACGGACGGGTCGGAAAGTCGATGGTATCGAAGCCGGTTGCCGCCTCCTTCAGCCCGAGCACGCGCTGGCCCATGCGCATGCCGAGATAGCTCGCCATCGACACGCCGGAGCCGCAATAGCCGGCGGCGTAGTGGATGCCTTCATGTACGCCCGTATGCGCCAGTTCGTCGAAGGTGTAGGCGACGAAGCCGACCCAGGAGTGGCTGATGCGTGTGCCAGCGAGGTCCGGGAAAATCCTGACCAACTCGGCATGGAGCTTCGGACCGCTCAAGCGCGGATCGGTCTCCCGAAAACTGACCCGGCCGCCGAACAGAATACGCGTTCGATCAGGCGAGGCGCGGTAATAGTAGACCACTTTTCGCGTATCGCTGACGATGCGGTCCTTCGGTATCAGCTCGTCCATTTGGCCTGGCGCCAGCGGCTCGGTGGCGACCACATAGCTGCCGATCGGGATCAGCCGCCGCTGCTGCCAGGGCGAGAGCGGCCCAGTGTAACCGTTGGTGGCCAGCACGACATCGCGGGCGCGGGCCGCACCCTGCGTGGTGGTGACCAAGAAGCCACCCGACTCGCGCTCGATGGCCGTGACCGGACAATGGCTCACGACCTCAACGCCTGCCTCGATCACCTTGTTGAGCAGGCCCCGATGATAGCGCCCCGGGTCGAGTGAGGCATGTTTGGAAAAAATCGCACCGCCGAAATAGGCATCGGTGCCAAGCTCGCTTCGCTGTTCGGATCTCGGAACGAGATGCGCTTCGTCCTCGAGGCCGTCTGGCCCCGGCTCATCGATCGAACGCGCGAGCGCCTCGTAGGCGGCGGCATTGTGCGCAGCGTGGAAACGTCCGGGCACCTTGAAGTGGCAATCGATCCCCTCGCCCGCCACGAATTCGCCGATCCACGCCAAAGCGTCCCGGCCGTCCTCGAGAATGGCCCGTGCTGTCCTGGCACCATGGCGCCTGGTCAGCTCGACATAGGCGGGCTTGATGCTGGTGCTGATCTGGCCACCATTGCGCGTGCTGCAGCCAAAGCCGGCATCCTCGGCGTCCAGAACAACGGTCGCGCGGCCGCCGCGCGCGGTTTGGAGAGCGGCGTGAAGGCCGGTGTACCCTGAACCGATAATCAGAACATCGGTCTGCTCGGGTAGAACTCGGTTCCTTAATTCGGCCAGGGACGCTGCCCCCCACCAATAGGGGGCGGTTTTGAAATCGTCCGAGAAGATCGATGCGGGTGCCTTGGTCACGTCAGTCGAGTTCTGAAATCTGGTAGCTAGACTTTTCCAGCCATGAAGGTGCTATTTCGACGCCCCAACCGGGCTCGGCGGGGATGGTCGCCTTGCCGTCCTCGATGTCGTAAGGGCTTTTTCGATAGAGGCCTTCCTGCCAGGGGTAATAGTCCGCCCCCTCGATCGAAAATTCGAGATATTTGCCGGCGTTCGGGATCGCGCCCAGAAGATGCATGGTGAACAGGGTGACCATGGAGAGGTTGGCGCAGTGGGGCGTGATCGGCAGGCCCGCCGCCTCGGCCATCTTCACCACGCGCATCGTCCGGGCAATGCCGCCGAGATAGCAGACATCGGGCTGGAGAATGTCGACGGCGCGCATCTCAATCATGTGACGCCAAGTCGGAAGATCGCAGTCCTGCTCGCCTCCGGTGACGTCGATCGCGAGCGCCTCCGTCACCTGCCTAGTCTGCTCCAGCTCCCAATAGGGGCAAGGCTCCTCAAAATGGGTAACACCCTGATCCTCCAACATCCGCCCGACCTCGATCGCACGCGCCGGCGAAAACCCACTATTCGCATCAACCAGGAGCGAGGCGCTCCCCCCTAATCCCCTCCGCACCGCCGGGACAATGGCTTCGGTTCGTCCTGGCCATTCGTCGATGTCGCGCCCGCACTCGGCAGCGATGCGGAACTTGAACGCATCGAAGCCCTTCTCGTCACGCAGACGCTGGAAGCGAGCGACTTCGTCTTCCGGCATGATGTCGCGCTTCATCGACGAGGCATAGGCTCTGAGTTTTTTCGGTGTGCCGCCCAAGAGCTCCACCACTGCCTTACCCACGAGTTTGCCGCGCAAATCCCAGATCGCGGTGTCGAGCCCGGCCATGGCGCGGCGGAGATAGGAGCCCGGAAATTTGTGCTCACGCTCGGTGATCACATCAAGGAGGTCGTCCAGATCGTCGATGTCGGCACCAAGCGACCAGGGTGCGACCTGCCGGTGCAAGACCTTTGCCGTAATGTCGGCGTTATAGGTCGAGACCTGCCCCCAGCCCGCAGCTCCGCTGTCGGATATTACCCTGACGAAGCCGACATACTCATTGCAGAAGGTCTCGATGCTCTTGATTTTCAATGCCGGTCTCCGATGCGCTGGATCTCAGTATTCGCCGAGAACCGTTGACGGACAAGTGCGCCTCAATGTGCATCCTCGAGCAAGAATTCCGCTCCTCGTGCGCCGACCATGATCGACGGCGCATTGGTATTGCCTGAGGTCACGGTCGGAAAGATCGAGGCGTCGATCACCCGGAGATTTTCGAGCCCGCGAACGCGAAGGCGAGGATCGACGACGGCGGTTGCCGGGTCCGGCCCCATGCGGCAGGTGCCGGAGGGATGAAAAATCGTGCTGGCGCGCGCGCGGATGTCGTCGATCAGGGCGTGGTCCGAGGTGACGTCCGGACTTGGTCGCACCTCCTCCTCGATCACCTTAGCCAACGGCCCGCTCGCCGCGAGCGTTCGGATGAAGCGGACCGCCTCCAGCATTTCGTCAATATCGTGATCGGTCGAGAGGTAGCCTGGGTGAATTTCAGGTGGTGCCAGCGGATCGGCGGAACGGATCTGAAGAAAACCCCGGCTGGTCGGCCGGCAGTTAGTTACGCCGATCAGGAAGCCTGAGTAGGGATCGGGGCTCATCATCGCGCGTGTGCCCGGTGGCACCTTGGTATAGCTGACCGGGGAAAAATAGAGCTGGATATTGGGGCTTTCGAACGTCGGATTGGAGCGGAAAAAGCCGCCGGCCTGATTGACGCTGAGCGACAAGGGACCGTCCCGGCGGAGGAGATAGCGAAGGCCGACCGCAAGTCGCCCGTGCCATGGGCGCAGTACGTCGTTGAGGGTCGGCACGTTTGAGCGGTAGTAATAGTCGACACCGATGTGGTCCTGGAGGTTGCGTCCGACCGCTCGATTGTCGAGAACGACATCGATGTCGTGTCGCCGTAGCAGTTCCCCATCACCAATGCCGGATAACTGCAGCAAGAACGGCGAGTTCACCGCGCCGCATGCGAGGATGACCTCACGGTTCACCCGCACCTCGTGGGTTTGACCGCCTTGAACATAAGCAACGCCGACCGCCCGCTTGTTCTCGAACAGAATACGGGTCGCCTGCGCTTCGATCTCCAGCTTGAGGTTGGGGCGCTTCATCGCCGGCCTCAGAAACGCCGTCGCCGATGATGCGCGAAAACCATCGCGCGTTGTGATCTGATAGATGCCGACACCTTCCTGGGTGGCCCCATTGAAGTCGGCGTTTTTCGGAAGGCCTGCTTCGACGCCGGCGGCGAGAAAGGCATTGCAGAGCGGATGCACGTCGGCTTCGATATTGCGCACTGAGAGCGGTCCGCCGACGCCGCGCCAAGCGTCAGCACCGCCTGAATAATCCTCGATCTGCCGATAGACCGGAAAAACGTCCCGCCAGCCCCAGCCGGGATTGCCCAGCGCCTCCCAACCATCGAAGTCGCTGTGCTGGCCGCGGATGAAGACCATGGCATTGATCGAACTCGAACCGCCAAGCACCTTGCCGCGCGGCCAATAGGACCGCCGCCCCCTGGTTCCCGGATCAGGCTCGGTCAGATACTTCCAATTCAAGCGCGCATCGAAGAACGTCTTGCCGTAGCCGATCGGCATCCGAACCCAGAAATTCCGATCACTGCCGCCCGCCTCCAGCAGCAGAACACGGTGGCGCCCATTCTCACTCAGTCTGTTCGCCAACACGCAGCCAGCCGATCCAGCGCCGATGATCACATAGTCAACGTCTGCCATGCAGCCGATCCCCCATCCTCGCTCAGGGCATTTTTTCGTATTCGCCCGCGCGCATGTAGCAGAGCTCGCGGACCAGGCGCATGGTGGGCTTCAATCCGAAGAAGATCGAGCCGATCAAGAAGCACCACGTCCCGATGGTGATTGTGCCTTCATTGAAAAACAGGATGCTGCCAACGACGAACAACACCGCGGCACTGAAGTCGACAAGCGTGTAGGCGAGTTCGAAGATCGCGTAGATTTTCTTGTTTCGGTCGTGCTTATGGGCGCTCTCAGGGTCGAAAATCTGCATAGGGTTCCCGCCACTTTTGGGTTGATACGACTGTGCTTTTCAGGTCGGCCGCTTCTTCGTCAGGTAATGTGCGGCAAGGGCAATACCCGCTCCGGTGCGGGCATTATCGGGACATGGGGCTATGCACCGAACCTACCCCAACATCAGATCGACGGCGCGATCGGCAACCGCCATGGTCGGCGCATTGGTGTTGCCATGCGGGACCGTCGGCATCAGGGACGCATCGAAGACACAAAGACCATCGACGCCCTTGACCCTGGCGTCAGGCGTAAGCACGGCCATGGGGTCGTCCGGACGGCCTATGCGCGCGGTACCGCATGGGTGCCAGTTGGTCTTGACCGTGGCGCGGCAATGAGCTTGAAGCCCCGCCTCATCGGCCACATCAGCACCAGGCATTAATTCGCGGTCGATCGTATCGGCCATCGGGCGGACGGTCATGACCTCGCGGGCGTAGCGGATGGCGGCGACCTGGAGGTTCATGTCATCCGCATGGTCGAGATAGTTCGGGTCGACCAGCGGCAGGGCTTCGGGATCGGCTGAGCAGAGGCGCACCGAGCCGCGGGACTTCGGTTGCAGTACGCAGGCCGTGAAGGTGACGCCGTGGGTGGGCTCCTGGCCCAGCACCTCCTTGTCACCGTAGATCGAGGGCACGCAATAAAGCTTGATCGTCGGTTCACCATCGGGATCGAGCGGGTTGATGAAGGCGCAGGCCTCGACGCCGGTGCTGGCGACCGGACCACCTTTGAACATCAGATAGTTGAGGCCGTTGACCAGCATGCGAAAACCGCGGTCCTCGCCGAAATAACCGTAAGCGCGATCGGTGGTGGCGATCAGCGGCACTTCGTGGTGGTCATGCAGGTTCGAGCCGACGCCGGGTGCGTCGACCAGCACCTCGATGCCATGCTCCCGCAAGTGATCGCCCGGGCCGATGCCCGAGAGCATCAGGAGCTGTGGCGTCACAAAGGCGCCCGCTGTGAGAATGACCGCGCGTTCGGCGCGGGCTTCAAAAAGCTGATTGTGGCGATGAAAGGCGACACCCGTCGCCTGTTTCCCATCGAAGAGGATCTTCGTGACTTTGGCGTTGGTTTGCAGATCGAGTTTTTGGTTGTTGCGCACCGGATCGAGAAAGGCTCGGACGGCGCTGCAGCGCTCCCGCGGAAAGGTGGTCGACTGCATGAAACCGACACCGCGCTGATCGCCGCCGTTGAAGTCGTCGACCAGCTTCACGCCCCTCGCCTGCATGGTCTTCAGGTACAGATAACTCATCTCGGAAATATGCACGGGGTCGGAAACCTTGAGCGGGCCGTCCATGCCGTGGGCCTCATTGTTGAGCCGCTGATTGCCCTCCTGGCGCTTGAAGTAAGGGAGCATGTCCGCATAGCTCCAGCCGGCGCCGCCTGCGACCTCGTCCCAATGGTCGTAGTCCGAGTGGCGACCGCGCATGTAGACCATGGCGTTCACCGAACTGCCGCCGCCGAGCACATTGCCCTGCCAGATCGAGACGCTGCGGCCGCCGAGGTTTTTCTGCGGCACCGACACATGCTCGGTCAGGAACGGACTGCCGTTCAGGAACTTGAAAAATCCGGCAGGCATCTTGATCAGGGGATGGTCGCCCTCGCCGCCCGCTTCGAGCAGCAGCACACGAGCACCATGCTTCTCGACCAGGCGATTGACGGTCACGCAACCGGCAGCACCGCCGCCAACGACGATGTAATCATAGGATCCCAGAACGGACGCCTCGCTCATTCCGCCTCCTGATCTGTCACGCGCTGATGGGATCAGCGCTTTTTTGTTTCGCATGTCAAAGCTGACAATAGCAGCGACCAGCCCTAGTATAAGGCTTCACGAAGCGATCAACAGCCCAGGCCGTTCAATAAGCTGGGCAACGATAAGAATCAGGGGAGGCTCAATTGGCCAGACATCAACTTCCATCTTTCATGCGCGCAAACAACCGGATCACACGGCGACATTTCATGAGTGCGTCCAGCCTGCTCGCCGGTGCCGGCTGGCTTTCGTCAGCTGGCATCCCGATCTTTTCACGCGCCTATGCCGACGAGATGATGGAGCACTACAAGTCAGCCGCGATTGACTGGCGTCAGGCCGAAGGGCAAAGCATCGTGCTCGGCGGGCTGGAACATCCCTGGATGAATGCGGTGCAGCCGCTCTTGCCGCAGTTCACCGAGCTTACCGGTATCGAGATCAGCGCCGAGCTGCAGTCCGAGAGCGAATATACGGCGGAGATTCCCATCAAGCTCGGCGGCGGCAGTGCCGTGCCCGACGTCTACATGGTGTTCTCGCTCGGCCAGGCGATCGAGGCGGGCTGGCTGGAGCCGCTCGATCAGCATTACGGCAACGCCGATCTGTTCGATGCCGCCTGGTACGAAGAGGACGACATCTTCTCCTCCGCCCGTTCCTTCCCGGTCTGGCATGACGGCGAGCGCTACGTGATGGCGATCACGGCGGAGGCACAGACGCTCTTCATCAACAAACCGCTCCTGGACGCCGCGGGGGCTTCGGTGCCGACGACCTTCGACGAGCTCTACGACACCGCTGTTGCTCTCAAGAATGACAACACTGCCGGCATCGCCATGCGCGCCAAGGCCCCGGATGGTGGCCCCTGGCCGGCGGGCGGTTTTATCTTTTCGCACGGTGGCGAAATCGTCGATGCGGATGGTGTCGTAAAGATCGACAGCCCGGAAGCGATCGCCGCAATCGACATGTATGGCAAGCTTCTGCGCGATGCCGGGCCGCTGGGTGTCGGCAATTACCACTGGTATGAATGCCTGAACGACTTCATGACCGAAGCCGTGGCGATCGGTCTAGATTCGAGCAACTTCGCGACCGACATCGCCAATCCCGAGAAGAGCCTGGTCGCCGGCAATGCCGTTTACGGCGCGATGCCGAGTGCTGGCGACAAGCCTGCCAAAGCGAACATGTGGCACTGGCTAGCAGGCATCAACAGCAAGTCCGAGCACAAAGAGGCCGCCTGGCTCTTTATGCAATGGGTCACCAGCAAGCCGACGTCCGCCCAGACGGCAGCGGCCGGCCTCGCCACGCCGCGCAGTTCCGCATGGCAATCGTCAGGCTTCCGCGAAGCCTTCGGCGAGCAGGCGGCGGAGGCGGCGCTCGCCAATCTCGAAGGGGCCGACGGCGACGTCATGAAGGCCTGCTGGTTCCATCCCAAATCCGGCGAAATCCTCGAACCGTTCGGGATCGGCATCAATGAGGTGGTCAACGGCACCAAGGACGCCGAGACCGCGATGAAAGAAGCCGCCGAAAAGGCCAATGCCGCGATCAAGGCCTGAATGAACGGAAGTTTCCTGGCCGAACGCCGGCGGTTCATCCTCTGGATGCTGTTGCCGGCGGTCGTCTTTCTCTTGTCGCTGACGCTGTTTCCGTTCATCGTCGGCGCGTTCTTGAGCCTCACCGATTTTTCGCTCTTGGAAAGCGAGGCCTGGTCGTTTCAAGGGTTTTCGAACTATGCCCAGCTGATGGGATCAGCTGATTTCTGGTCGGCATTCCGTGTCACCGTGGTCTTCACGGTAGCGGCTGTCCTGCTGCAGCTGGTGATCGGTGTCGGCATCGCGGTGCTGCTGCATCAGGAAACCAGAGCCGCGCCCTGGCTGCGTGCGATCTATCTGCTGCCGATGGCGATCACGCCGGTCGCCGCCACCTTCAGCTTTCGCATGATGCTCAACCCCAATCTCGGAG
>JBPCVQ010000130.1:0-2772 GCA_051010395.1 Geminicoccaceae bacterium
CGACGGCGCCCATGCCGTCGTCATCCTCGACCAGGCCGGATGGCATACAGCCAACGATCTCGATCTCCCCGACAACATCTCGCTGCTCTTCCTGCCGCCCTATTCACCAGAGCTGAACCCCATCGAGAACCTCTTTCAGTTCCTCCGGCACAACTTCCTCAATGCCAGGGTCTATGACACCTACGAGGACATCGTGGATGCCTGCTGCTGGGCATGGACCAGCCTTCTCAATATCGAAGGTCAGCTCAAAAGTATCACCACAAGATCATGGGCAAAAACGGTCAATCGCTAAGCGGCTTGGTATTAGAGGGACAATGATAGTTACGAGATCTACGCCCATCAAAGCATGATGGTTGCCAGGGGCCGTAACGAAGTCTTGCGAATCGAGGATGTCTGGCCCCTGATCGTGGCGCTTAAGCAGGGTGGTCCCGAAGCGGTACTCTGCGAGCAGCAAGACGCCCAATATCTCACTATACCCGATCGTCATCGAACCTGGCGCTGCCCATATTGCACGCGAGCTGACCGAATGAATTTGTCGAATGGTCGGTCTCCAACCTCTGATGTTGCCCGCACCGAGCCCGATTTTGGTGTCCGTGCGGCCAACATTAATGATGAGGAAAGTCTTAGAGTCGGTGCATAGACCACCGAGGATCAACCAATGACACCGCTACCCCACACCGCCGATGACCCGCCTTATTTCCTGTTGTGGCGCATGGGCGATTCTGCGCCGCCGACCCTGATGCTGGCGATCGATTTTCTTCTCGACGCCGCATTTCTCGTAGCATTCTTGGGTCTGCTGCTCGGCTTCTTCTATCAGCGTTATCGTGAAGGCAAGTCCGAGATGTTCGTGCTCCATGCCATGTACTGGTACGGCGCCAGGCCATCCCGAGGCCGCAACATGCGCAATCCCCTTCAGCAAGTGTATCTGCCATGAAGCTGGATGTGTTCATCCGAGATTGGGCAGGCACGCGCGCTGAATCGCTGGCTGTTTCCGACAGTCATCGAGCGCACGGACTGCGGTCCTAAAGTTCTCCCAGAGTGGAGCTTCCACCATGCTTGAGCTTGATATCAAAGAGTTTCCCGTGGAGCATCGCGTGATCACAGAATCCGAGGCCGCTCGTCATTGCGGATTGTCTGTAGCGCACTTTCGACGGCTGCGAAAAAACGCGAAGGGGCCACGCTATGTGCAGCTTGGCGTCCGCCGCATCGGATATCGCATCGGCGATCTGCTAGCTTGGCTGGATGATCGAACATCGGGTTCAGCCTAGTCCTCAGACCCTAAGGGCATTTACTGTATTTGTTAGCTCTGGATGGCCAGCAAATCCATTTGGATGGATACACGCCAAAGCCGATGCTGAGGAATGCTGAAGTGTGGCCTGCTCAGCAATCTCGACTTGGGCACTTCTGCAAATTCAGGCGGCCTAGTTTGAGGAAGGGCAACCGTCTGTTTTTGATTGATTGCACCAATCCCGCGTTCAACATTAGTTGAGCATTCATGCGCCGCTTTGACGCATGTGGACGTTAGGAAGCATGATCGAGCTGGCATGAGCTGCGTCAAACTCCTGCGTCCATCCGCGCTACCCATTCAAACGTCAGCACCTAATCAAGCCAAACGCTTAGGTTACTCCATGAGGGAGCGTCTATATTTTTGTCGGGTTGCGTAAATCCGAAACGACAAAAATTCTTCTGAATTGTTACCCAGCTGTTACCCAAACAGCTAAGGCTGGGTAACAGCATCTCTGTAACTCATTGATTTAATTGGTCGGAGCGAGAGGATTCGAACCTCCGACCCCCAGTCCCCCAGACTGATGCGCTACCAGGCTGCGCTACGCTCCGACGACTGCGCGGACTATATCGATGATTTTAGCTGAGGACAACGGGTTAGGATGTTAGTTTTCGAAGGCTGTTGCGGAGTTCGACAAGTTCCAATCTTACCGCAGTCAGAGCCTGTTTTTGCTGCGCATCGAACGGGGCGTGCAGAGCTTCTCGAGAGCTGCTGGTTGGTTCTTGATCCACCGTCGTTCGGCCATTACCGTTTTCACGAGGAGCGCGATCAGCTGGTGATCGGCGTTGGCCTTTCAAGAGTTTTTGCGCGCCTTTGATGGTGTAGCCTTCGTCATAGAGAAGGCTCCGAATGCGGCGCAGCAGATCGACATCTTCAGGGCGATAATAACGGCGACCACCGCCGCGCTTCAGCGGACGGACTTGTGGGAATTTGCTTTCCCAAAAACGCAGAACATGCTGAGCGACATCTAGTTCATCGGCAACTTCGCTGATGGTTCGAAAAGCGCCGGCCGACTTGGCGCGGCGAGTACCGCTGGCGGCGCGATCATTCGGTGCAGACGGGCTCTGTATGATGCTGGCCATCAATCCATATCCTCGTCACCACTCGTCTCGATGCCGTTGATCCTGTCCTTCAACACCTGGGAAGGGCGAAAAACAAGGACCCGGCGCGGCAGGATCGGAACCTCCTCACCCGTTTTGGGATTGCGCCCGATGCGCTGGCCCTTGCGGCGAACCGAAAACGTGCCGAACGACGAAATTTTGACGATTCCGTCTTCAATCAATGAGTCACCGATTTCGGTCAGGATCGAATCGACGAGCTGCGCTGACTCACTACGTGATAACCCCACCTCTTGGTAGACCGCTTCGGCCAAATGGGCCCTGGTCAGGGTCTTGCTCTTCATGTTTCTGCACCCCCGCAAGGTCTTTCAAAAAAAACCTAACGGTATCAGCATGTTCCGTCAACCGATGAAGATCGAAGGTTGCTGT
>JBPCVQ010000131.1:0-17365 GCA_051010395.1 Geminicoccaceae bacterium
CGCTCGGTGAAAACATCTTCATCGCATCAGGCGTCTCGAACGCGACGATAGAGGAGATCTTCACGCGGATCCTGCCATTCACCCTGGTCAACATCATCGCCATCTTCCTGATCGCCTTCTTCCCGCAGCTGACGCTCTGGCTACCAAGCGTATTCGGCTACTAACTGGCGCCGGCTAGGCGCCGGACCCTGAACTTGCCAGCGAAGCGCTGGCCCCGGAATTGGAAGGAGCGTAGTCATGCAGCTCAGTGTCAAGAACATCCTCTATTCGACCGATCTGTCGCACAACGCGCCCATTGCCTTCGGCTATGCGGCTTATCTGGCGAAGCTGACTGGCGCCGATATCCACATCCTGCACGTGCTGGAACGCCTCTCCGACGACGCTGTCTTCGCGCTTCAGGTCTATGTTCAGAGCGAAAAAAGCCGCCACGAGATGCTCGATCTTCGGATTGATCGTGCGAAGAAACTTCTG
This sequence comes from Geminicoccaceae bacterium, assembly GCA_051010395.1. GTDB lineage: Bacteria > Pseudomonadota > Alphaproteobacteria > Geminicoccales > Geminicoccaceae > JANQPX01. The sequence goes on from JBPCVQ010000131.1 coordinate 472, forward strand.
GACGAAAAGCAGGATGCGTTCTGGGCTGATCAGAGCGATGAGGACAAGAAGGTGCGCGCCAGGATCAAGTCGATGAAGGTCTGCGAATCCTACCCGGCGGAGGAGATCTTGAAGGCGAGTCGCGAGCATAAGTGCGATCTCATCGTCATGGGCTCCCACGAACGTGGCGTGAACCACACCTTCCTGGGTTCGGTCGCCAAGAGTGTTCTCCGGCGTTCCCACGTGCCGACCCTAATCGTGCCGCTCGCCGAGACCGATTGAACGCACCCGCATCAGCGGAGGATTTTCGATGTTTCGATTGACTAGCGTGGTATTGGCGTTGGCGGCGGCTTCGCTGGCGACGCCCGGCTTTGCCGCCGATCCCGAAAAGATCACTGTCGCCTATTTCGCGGAATGGCCGACCGCCAACCAGGTCGCCCAGGCCGAGAAATGGTACGATGAAGAACTCGGCGTACCGTTCGAATGGCGCGCCTTCGACACCGGTGTCGCCATGGCCGAGGCGATGGTCGCGGGCGAGGTCGATATCGCCTACTCCATGGGCATCGTTCCCTTCGCGCTTGCCGTCACCGATGGGGCGCCGATCAAGGCGGTGGGCGTTGCCGTCTCCTATGCCGAGAACGACAATTGCGTGATTTACAGGAAGGAAGCGATCGACCGCGCCAACGCCCATGAGCTGGAAGGCAGGAAGGTCGCCGTGCCGCTGAATACAGTCACCCACTACAAGATGCTGAAGAGCCTCACCATTCTCGGGGTTGATGTCTCCAAGGTCGATGTGATCGATATGTCGCCCCAGGATATCGAGGGACCTTTTGCCAAGGGCGAGCTTGCGATGGGCTGCTCCTGGGGCGGTCCGCTTCGCCGCATGAAAGGCCATGGCTGGGAGTTGCTCAGTGCCGATGAGCAGGAACGCCTCGGCATTCGCGCCTTCGACATCATTGCCGCCACTGACGCTTTCGCAGCTGAATATCCCGAGTTGGTAACCAAGTTCCTTCAGGTCAGCGACCGCGCTGTCGAGTATCTGGAGGATAAACCCGACGAAGCCGAAATGGTAATCGCCGAAGCGGCCGGACTGGAGCTCAAAGAGTCCAACATCGTGCTCTCTCTCTTCGACTTCTACACGAAGGACGAGCAGCTCACCGAACGCTGGATGCAAGGCGGTGTCCAGGAATTCGTCAAGGAGGTGGCGGATTTCTTCGAGGAGCAGGGCAAGATCGACAGCGCTCTCGATGACTATGCGGCTACCGTCGAAAGTGGCTTCTACGAGAGCGCTGAATGACGGGACGTCAGGAAAACAGCGTCGGAAGGTGAGGGGGCTCGATGTTCATGTCGAGCGCCCCTCAAACACTGAAGGCAGGCGGCGGTCTACCGTTCCAAAGCCCCGACGCCGGAGAAGCGGAAGGCTTCCTGTTCGAGCGCATCAATTTCTTCGGCGCTCAGTTCATCATGGGCGACCGTGATGCGCCCGAGGAACACCAGCGGCAGTTCACCCGCCCGGTCCTCCATATCGGCCTTGATGGCTTCCGCCGTGGCGGCGCCGACATCATCGCCCATGCGCATGGGCGTCGCATCCAGCTCGCCGCGGCGGATCGCATCGAGTTCGAGGCCGGTGCCGCCCCAGCCCGTTGAAAAAATCTCGCCGTGCACACCGGCTGCGACCTGTGCCTCGACCGAGCCCATGGCCATCGCCGTGTTGGCGTTGTGGATGACCTTGGCTTCCGGGTAGGCTTGCAAAATCGAGTTGGTGCCGTCGAACCCGCCCTCGCGCTGATATTCCCCATAATGCTCGTAGGCGACGGTCCAGTTGCCTTTTTCCTTGACGCAATCGATGAAGTCGCCGGAGCGCTGGTTGTCGGTGACGCCGGGAATGCCGCGATTGAGCGCGAAGGTGACGTCGCTGCCAAGGCGTTCCAGCATGTAGTCGCAGATCTTCTGAGCACCGTAGGCCGAAGAAAAATCGAACCAAGCTGCAGGCTGATTGGATAGGTCCTTGAGCGGCGTGTGGAATGCCCAGACATAGGTGACGAAGCCGTCATTGCCGGCGAGCTTGTCGATATTGTCGGCCTGGGTTGCGAGTTCGGAGGGGCCGAAGATCACGTAGTCGTAGAGGTCGGCGTCCTGCTCGACCTGAGTGGCGTAAGTCGACTGCAGCTCATGCTCGATCTGGCGGGATGCGAATTCCGTTGTTTCGTACCGAATGCCGAGCTGTTCCAGCCGCTTGGTGAGCGCCAGATAATTCCTGGCCCAGAAATCCGACACATCGGCGGATGGATAGATCAAGGCGATCTGGATCGGTGCGTCCTGGGTGCCGGAAAACGGCGTAGCCGCCTCGCCAGTCGCCGCCTGCAGCGCTTCGAGCGCGCCATCGACATTCACCTGTTCCGGCAGCCAGTGATCCCGCTGGTCATCATCGGGGAGTGTTTTCAGTGGCAGATCGGCGGCGATAGCGGTGCTTGCGAGCACGAGCGCGCTGGTGATCAACATTCCGGTTCGAACTGTCTTCATAGCGGTAACCTCCCTTTTTTGTTGTGGCTTCGGCCACGGTTGGCGTTCAGTGATCATCCGCTCGGCACGGCATCTCCGGCGAGCAGGAAGCCGATGATCATGAGGATAAGTAGGCCGCCCAGAACCATGCCTGCGAGCTTGAGGAGTTTGACACTGTCGGGCGATCCCATGCCTGCGAGCAGCCCTTTCGAGCCATCCCGGTCCTTCTTCTGCAGCCAGGTGTAGAAGGCGACCGAGGTGATGATCACCACGCCAGAAGCGACCGACTGCCAGAAGAATTCGATGCGCAGCGTGACCAGAGCATTGATCATCATCGAAAGAAGAAGGACGCCCGCGAAGGAGCCGAGCATCGAGGCGCGTCCGCCAAACAGCGACGTGCCGCCCACGACCACGGCGGCGATGACATGCAGGTTGAAATAGGGAGCCGACGTCGCCTGGATCGCATTCAGCTTGCCGGTCAGCATCACGCCGGCAAGCCCCGCCATCGCGCCCATGAGCATATAGGCATAGATCTTGTGTCTGTTGACCGCGATGCCGGTCATCTCGGCCGCCTCAGGGTTCGAGCCGATCGCGATCGAATAGCGGCCGAAGTGTGTTCGTTTGAGGAGGAAGTAACCAGCTACGAAGGCCACGATGCCGATGATCACGGGAATGGGCAGAAACCAGGAGAGCCTGCCGCGGCCGATGTCGGTGATCAGATCGGGAAAACGCGCGAGCACCAGGCCTTTGGCGAGGACCAGTGCGAAACCGCGATAGACCAGGTCCATGGCGAGCGTGCCGATCAGATCGGGAACCCGAAATTTGGTGATGATCAGCCCGTTGATCAGGCCGAACACGCCGCCGATGCCGATGGCGATGATGACGGCGATCCAGGGCGGGTAGCCGTAGCTCTTGATCAGGAACGCCATGATGATGCCGGTGAGCGCCGCGACCGAGCCGATCGAAAGATCGATGCCGCGCTGGGTGATGACGAAGGTCATCGCCATCGCCAGCGGCAGATAGAGGGCGGCTTCCAGGAGAATGATGTTGAGATTGGACAGGCGGAAATAGCGGGCCGGCTCGACCACCCCCATGACGGCGAGTACCAAAAAAATCATCGCCAGCGGTCCGATGATGGCGAGATAAGGCTCGAGTTTTTCCTGCAAGCCAGTTGACGCTGTCACCGTGTGACCCGCGGTCGTCGTACGACCCGTCATGCTGCTTCCGCTCCGCCGACGATCAGGCCGAGCACCTCCTGTTGCGAAGACTGCGCCGTCATGACCACGCCTGTGCTGCGCCCGCGCCGCATCACCTGGATGCGATCGGAGACTGCGAACACATCATCGAGTGAATGGGAGATCAGGATGATCGCGAGTCCCTGCTCCTTCAGCACCTCGATGAGCTTCAGCGTGCGTGCGGTCTCCTGCGGGCCGAGCGCTGCGGTCGGTTCGTCCATGACCAACACCCGGAGATCAGCGTGGTAGACCGCGCGTGCGATCGCGACCGCCTGGCGCTGGCCGCCGGAAAGGCTTTCCGTCTGGGCATCCATGTTCTTGAGGGTGACGCCGAGGCGTTCCTTCAGCGTGCGTGCGGCCTCGGTGCGCATCCTGGCGTTGTCGAGATAGCGAATGCCGAGCACCGACTTGGTCAGCTCGGCTCCCAGAAACATGTTCGCCGCCGGGTCCAGGTGATCGGCAAGGGCGAGTGTTTGATAGACCGCATCGATGCCGCGCTCGATGGCATCCGAGTGGCTGGTCATGAGAAGCGGTTGCCCATCCATCTCGATGGTGCCACTGGTCGGCTGATAAACGCCTGTGAGGATCTTGATGAGGGTCGACTTGCCGGCGCCATTGTCACCGACGATCGCCAGAACCTCGCCGGCATAGGCGTCGAGATCGACGTCATCCAGTGCCGTGACGCCAGCGAACCGCTTCGTAATGGCGCGCATCGTGACGACGGGTTTCGACTTGATCACGTCGCTATCGCCTCCCTTTTGGGAGCTTCTGTCCAGTCCGCTCTGCGGCGTATCTGCATACTCTTCTGCGAGAGGATTCTTCAGCTCCTCTCACATTGGTAGTTCACGGATAAGCTCCGGTCTACGGGGCACGTCCGTTTTTGACGGTGAGGGCGCATACCGTGCCCGGCAGCATTTTCTTGTTTGGCGATCGATCCGGTCCTGTCCAATTGTGATTTTTTCTCATTTGCGATATGGCCCGGACATTCAGGAAGCCGTCGTCTCTGAAGGGTGGGCGACTGTTCAGAAGTTCATGTACCAAGGGGAAGGTCTCATGCAGCCGAACATTCTGTTCATCATGGCCGATGACCACGCATCCAAAGCGATCTCGGCCTATGGCTATGGGCTGAACGAGACGCCGAACCTGGATCGGCTCGCAAGCGAGGGCATGCGCCTCAACCATTGCTATGTCACGAATTCCATCTGCACGCCGAGCAGGGCTTCCATCCTCACCGGCACCTATAATCACGTGAACGGCGTCACGACGCTTGCCACGCCCATCGATAATCGTCTGCCGAATGTGGCGAAGCATCTGAGAATGGCCGGCTACCAGACCGCCATTTTCGGCAAGTGGCATCTGGGCGAGGGCCGCGCGCATGAGCCGACAGGCTTCGACGACTGGTCGGTGGTGCCGGGGCAGGGGGATTATTTCGACCCCGCCATGATCGAGATGGGTGAAGAGAAGATCGTGCCTGGCTACGCGACCGATGTCATCACGGACAAATGCCTGAACTGGCTTGAGGCGCGTGATCCCTCCCGCCCGTTCTTTTTGATGTGCCATCATAAGGCGCCGCATCGAAGCTTCGAGTCTCACCCGAAATATCGAAGCCTTTACGAGGGCGAAGATGTGAAGATGCCGGACACGTTCGACGACGATTACAAGAACCGGGCGCGCGGGGCGGCGGCGGCGAAAATGCGTATTCGTTCGGACATGACCTACCGGGATCTCGGGTTGGTTCAGCCGGAAGGGGGGATCGAGGTCGGCGAACCCATGGCGGTCGGGTTTTCCGACCGCAAGGTGCCGGATCCCGATGATGTCCGTGACCTCGTCCTGATCGATCAGCTCACCGGCGAACAATTTCGCTTCGAGACGAAAGGCGAGCTCGCAGCCTTCAAATACCAGCGCTACATCAAGCGTTATCTGCGCACCGTCGCCTCGATCGACGAGAATGTCGGCCGGCTGCTGGACTGGCTGGACGAAGCCGGGATCAAAGAGACCACCATGGTCATCTACACATCCGACCAGGGTTTTTTCCTTGGCGAACATGGCTGGTTCGACAAGCGGTTCATGTACGAGGAATCGCTGCAGATGCCGTTTCTGGTGCGCTATCCCCAGGGCATTGCTGCGGGCGCACTTTCGGACGACATGGCCACCAATGTCGATTTTGCCCCCACCTTTCTCGACTATGCTGGCGCACCCGTTCCGACCTACATGCAGGGCCATTCGCTGCGTCCGGTTTTCGAGGGTGAAACCAGATCGGATTGGCAGACTTCAGCCTATCACCGCTATTGGATGCACAAAGACGAGTTCCATTATGCCTGGGCGCATTACGGATTAAGAAACCAGCGCTACAAGCTGATCTACTGGTATAATTCCGCATTAGGCCAGCTCGGCGCTGTGGAAGGTGACGAGCCGCCTGAATGGGAACTCTTCGACTGCGAGGACGATCCGCTTGAACTCTTCAACATCGCTGATGACCCGGCATATGCTGATGTCTTCCGGACCATGCTGAGTGAGCTCGACGCCAAGATGGCTGAAATCGGCGATATTCCAGAGCATGATACCGAGGCGGTCTTGGCGAGCCGGCGGTTCGGTTGAGCGCATCAAACGGCCGTTACACCGTTACGAATCGGCAATCTCGACTTCGTCACCTCCACCCAGTCGGAAGGTGCCGTTAGCATAGCGGATGCCATCTTCCAGGACCGCCATAAGAGCAGCGATGCTGGTCAGGACGCCGGAGATGGGCAGGATTGCCATCGCGTATTTCTTCGGCATGTAATTGGGTTTGAAAACGAACCCGCCATCCTCCCAGGCGAAGTACCACATCTCCCAATATTTGCCGCCCATCGTCGCCACCACCTGGAGCCCGTACCAGACGATGACGATGCCCAGTCCGAAAATCACGAGCGACCAGAACTGCTGAACGAAGAAAGCGAACCGTAGCGGCAGCCGAGTATAGACAAGGTCGAGCGCGATGTGGTCACGGTCTCGGACCGTGAGCGCAAGGGCGAGGAATACGAGCCAGATGTTACTGAGCACGGTCAGAAGGTCGCCCCACACGGGCGGATCCTCGAAGTAATAACGCATGACGACCGAATAGACAGTGAAGACGACCATGAGCATCAAGAGAATGCCGCAGAACGCCGTCAGGATCTTGTGCACCAGCCTGTCGATCACACGGAGGAAGGACGGCAGGCCGTCCGCCGTTTTTTCTTGCGCTGATGCGCCGGCCGGCGGGCCCTTTTCCGAAACACTCATGGTGCAAAACCCATCAGCTTGGGCAGGAACATGGTGATGTCGGGAATGACGATCAGGAGGAAGAGCAGTCCGAAGAGCGCGACAAGATAGGGCAGCATGGCGATGGCGACACTTTCCAGCCTGGCTTTGGCAATGGCGCCTGAGGTGAAATAGGCGACGCCGACGGGCGGCGTGACCGAGCCGATGAGAAAGCCGACGACCACCACGAGGGCTGCCTGCACATCCGGATAGCCCGCCTTGACCATGACGTCGACCAGCACCGGCCCGACCACGATGATGTTGGCGGCACTGTCCATCACCATGCCGAGCAGGCAGATGAACATGACCAGCGCCAGTGCAAACAGCAGGGGATCATTGGCATAGCCGAGCAGCCATGCCTCCAGCTGCTGGTTGGCGCCGAGCGAGGTCAGGAGCCAGCTGAAGGGGCCCGATGCGGCGATGATGATGAACACCATCGCCGAGTTGCGAAATGCGCGTATGAAAGCGCCTTTACAGTTCGTCCAGGTGATGGTGCGGTAGATGAAAAGGCCGACGAACATGGCGATCGTTGCCGTAAGCGCGCCCGCCTCGACCACGCCGGCGATACCGCCGACCACCGAGCCGACCAGAACGATCGGAATGAGGAGCGCGAAGGAGGAGCGGTAGCTCACCAGAGCAAGCGCCTTCAAGCTGAAAGGTTCTTCGCTGCGCTCGAAATCGTTGCGCACCGCAATGACGTGGTTGATCGCCATCAGGAGCGTGCCGATCAGAAGACCGGGGATGATGCCGGCGGCGAACAGGGCTCCTACCGAGATGCCGCCGGCATTGGCGAGCACGATCATCATGATGCTCGGCGGGATGATGCCGCCGATGGTGGAGCTGACCGCGGTGATCGCGGCGGCGAAAGCCGGCGGGTAACCGGACCGCTTCATCGCGGGCACCAGCAGCGAGCCGACCGTGGCCGTATCCGCCACGACCGAGCCATTCATGCCGGCGAAGAACATGCTGACCAGAACATTGACCTGCGCCATGCTGCCGCGCATTCGTCCAATCAGGCGCTTGCTCAGTTCGACCAGCCGATCGGTGATCGTGGCACTGGTCATCAGCTCGCCTGTGAGCATGAAGAATGGAATGGCGGTGAGCGGCACCGAGTCGATCGCGCTGAACATCTGGCTCGGGATCAGGATCAGCGGTGCGGCATCCGTGATCAGAATGTAGACGACCGGGATCAGGATGAGCGTGAAACCGATCGGTGCGCCCGCCAGGATCAGAACCACGAGGACGGCGAGAAGAAGGAGAATTTCCATTAAAGACCTAGCCTTGAAAGCAAGTAGGGGCACGCTCTACTTGCGTACCCCTCTTGTCTCACGGACGGGCAAACCTGACCAGCTTGGCGACTAGTGGCACGACCACATCGGAAGATTCCCTCGGCCACTTGTCAAAGCTAGGGCGCATACCGCCAATCCTGGCCAACAAGGTGGAAACCAAATGAAGTGGTCATACCACTAGAGCGCGCCTGCTTCCTTCAGCTGGGCGATGAAGTCGTCCATCCCCTGATCCTTCAGGATGCGCTCGGCGATTTCAGGATCAAAGGTGCCCTTCGCATCGATCCAGGCCGAGATCGCGCCGCTCCGCCATTCCGAAAGCTCGGCATCGGTCGGCACGTACCATTCCTCGATCGCAGCCTTGATCGCGGTCTCGCCATCGTCGACCCACTTGCGGTCGAGTTCGCTCACCTTGTCGCCGAAGGCTTGCGCGGCCGTGTGCAGCCACTCCTTCTCCTGATCGCTCAGCGCATTATATTGGGTGATGTCCATCGCGAGCTGATTGCCCGACCAGGCACCGCCGATCTCGGTGAAGTATTTTGCGACTTCGTGCAGCTTGGCGATGTGCTGCCACGGCACGGCCACATATTGTCCGGAGACGACCCCGGTCTGCAGGCCCTGATAGAGCTGGGTCCAGTCATAGGGAACCGGCACGGCGCCCCAGTTCTTGATCAGCGTGTATTCGATCGGGCTCTTGGTCACACGCCATTTGATGCCCTGCATATCGGCAGGCGCATGGACCGGGCGCTCGGCATTGGCGAGCTGGCGAAAGCCGCCGCTTGAATAGACCACCAGGCATTTATGACCGGTGGTCTCGGCTGCCAGCTCGCATTGCCGGTCCGACAGCCACTCCCTGGAGATACGATCAGCGTCTTCGATGCTCTTGAAGATGTAGGGCAGATCGAAGATGGCGAGCTCCGTGCCGAAGCTGCCGAAATTGGCGGTCGAGCTGGTCCAGAGCTGCAAAAGGCCCTGATTGGCCTGCTCGCCACATGTCTGCTCGCCGCAAAGCGAGCCGCGATAATGCGGTTCGATCTTCAGAGCGCCGCCGGAAACCTCTTCCAGCGTCGGGATCAGGGCTTGATCGATGGCATCGCCGATCGGCATGCCAAGGCGTCCGACGGTGCCGAGCTTCAGGACTTTTTCCGCCATCGCGTCGTGTGCGACAACCGTCAGCGCAAGTGCTGCGACAGCCGTCAACAAGTGCTTTTGAAAAGCCATCGGTCTATCGACCTCCCTGATTTTGCGATTTCTCCCAACAGATAACCAGCATACGACACAGCACGAAAAGTGACAGATAATGCGATTAGGGGTGACAGCTGGCACCCTAAAAGGCAGCAATGTGGCGATTGGGTGAGTTGCCGTGACAGAGCGGGGCAATAGACACCGGACGTGACGTAGCCGATTGGAAGCGCCGATGAACCATCTTTTGCCGCTCTTTCGGAAGCTGCCGGAAGGGTCCAGTCTAAGCCGGCGTGATCAGATTTGCGAAATGGTCAGCGCCGCCATTTCCGCGAATGCGATCTCGCCCGATGTCCCGCTGCCTTCCTGTCGACAGATGGCGGACCAGCTGGCTGTCTCGCGCAACACCGTCTTTGCCGCCTATTCGCGACTGATCGACCTTGGCCTGATCGTGGCGCGCGATCGATCCGGCTATTACGTGAACCGCGAGGTTTTGGCGTTGCCCGAGCAGCCTGATGCGGACCGGGACAGCGACGAAGGGATCGCATCGCCGGTAACGTTTCCACCTTCGTCTCTCATTCCCCTGGACAATCCGCTCGACTGGAAGAGCTATCCTTATCCCTTCATCTATAATCAGATCGACCCTGACCTCTTTCCGGTCGACGATTGGCGTGAGTGCTCTCGCCTTGCCCTCGGACGCAAGCATATTTCGCTTTGGACCGGGGATTCCGTCGAAAGCGACAGCCCATATCTGATCGAGCAACTACGTCAGCGGTTGCTGAGCTCGCGCGGCATCGTCGCCAGGTCCGACGAAATCCTGATTACGCTGGGCGCCCAGAATGCGCTGTCGGTTCTGGGCACGCTCTTTTCTCAGTTTGACCGGCCGATCGCCGTCGAAAATCCAGGCTTCTTCGGCGCCTTCAACGCCTTCCGCATGGCTGGTAACCACCTGGTCGGGGTGCCGATCGATCATGAAGGGCTCATCCCCTCCGCGATACCTGTTGATGCAAAGCTGGTCTTCGCCACGCCTAGTCACCAGTTTCCGACGATGGTCACGATGTCCGCGGCAAGGCGCCGGGAGCTTCTGGAGGCAGCCGAAAAGAAGGGCTTCCTGATCATCGAGGATGACTATGAAGCGGAAATGAATTTCCAGGCCCGGATCTCGCCATCGCTGCGCTCGATGGACCAAAACCAACGGGTAATCTATGTCGGCAGCCTGTCCAAGACGATCTCACCGGGCATACGCATCGGCTTCATGGTGGCTCACCCCGATATCATCCGTGAGGCACGCATCGTGCGCGGCACGATGTTCCGCCACCCGCCCACCCTGATTCAGGAGGTCGTGGCGCTCTTCATCCGGCTCGGCTATTTCGACGCCCATCTGCGCAAGCTCGAACGCCGCTACAAGCGTCGGTGGGAAGCGATGCGCCATGCCATTTCGACCCATCTCGGAATGTTGAACCAGTTCGACAACAGGGGCGGCACATCCTTCTGGCTCACCGGACCCGAAGGGTTCGACGCGACGTTGTTGCGCACGCGTCTGCGTGAACGCGGTGTCCTGATCGACAGGGGGCAGACCTTCTATCTGGACCAGACCCACAAGAACGGCCTTCGATTGGGCTTTGCCTTCGTGCCGGTCGAAAGGCTGGAAGCCGGCATCAAGATCATCGCCGAGGAGGTGAGGAAGCTGCTCTGACGTCGCGGACGCGGCGTTGACCTTGTGGAACAATTCGGTAATCGCACCTCTGCCGAGTGCCGGTTGACGTTACATGAGGTGGTTTGGCCAAGCTCAGTGTTTGGCCATCGCAGGCATGAGGCTGACCGCACGAAACCGCGATCGACGGCCTCCACGCCGGGATTGGGCTTTTTGGTCATCCAGGCTCCAAACCTGCCCAGATCCGTCGATCGCAATCCTTCATTAAGATTTGCCTGTCATTCTTGGTATCGGATCCATGCGATCGCGGGAATCCGCGCGCCCGCAAAATTGGTTGAGCCGGGCACGGAATCCCAGGATCGCATGGACCAGCGAGACGGCATCATTTCTAGCTGGGTCGAGTTAAGGAAAGGTGAAGGCTGACAACATGGAGCAGAACTCAGGCCGATCGGCATAAATTGTCCCCTTTTTCCGAGCAGTCTGTCACTCGTGTAAATCCCAGTGCTCTGTCAAATCTGGTTGGCGTCAGAACGTCAAACAAGGTTGAGATTGAGTGTGATCGACGAGACTCCTGCCGCCTGTCGGCCTTTCAAAGTCGCCGTGCCCGACGAGACACTGGCCGACATCCGCCGTCGCGTCGAGGCTTTCCCATGGCATGAAATGCCTGACGATGGCGGCTGGGATTACGGTGCTAATCTCGACTACATGAAGGAACTCTGTGCCTATTGGCTGGAAGAGTTCGACTGGCGGAAGCAGGAAGCGGCGATCAATCGCTTTTCCCATTTCATCGCCCCGGTCGATGGGATCGACATCCACTTCCTCCATGAAAAGGGAAGCGGCCCGAGCCCGATGCCGCTGCTCATTTCCCATGGCTGGCCGGGCAGCATCGTCGAGTTCATGGAGATCGTCGAGCCGCTCGCCCATCCCGAACGCTTCGGCGGCTGCATCGAAGACGCCTTCGACGTGATCGCGCCGTCGCTCCCGGGTTTCGGTTACTCTGGCCGTCCGCCTCGTCCCTATGGGCCGCGCAAGATCGCTGACGTCCTGAACGGGCTGATGACCGACATGCTCGGCTATCGAGGGTATCTGGCCCAGGGCGGCGACTGGGGAGGCGCGATCTCTTCGTGGCTCGGCTATGATCATGCGCCCGCCTGCGCTGCCATCCATATCAACATTCTGACCATGCGCCATGCCGCCGGCCCCCAGACCGACGACGAGCGCGACTGGACGGCCAAATTCGAGCGCGACCAGGTCATGGAAAACGGTTATCGCGTACAACAGGCGACACGGCCGCAGACGCTCAGCTATGCGATGATGGACAGTCCCGTGGGGATTGCGGCCTGGCTGGTCGAGAAGTTCAATTCATGGTCGGACACGCACGGCGACGACATCGAGAGCGTCTATTCCAAAGATGAGCTCCTGACCAACATCATGGTCTACGTCACGACCCGCACCTTCAACACCGCGTCCTGGATCTATTACGGCCGGCGCGAGGAGGGCGGCCGCGTCCTGTCCGAGGATGAGAGCCGCGTCGAGGTGCCCACTGCCTGCGCACTCTTCCCGGCGGAGATGTTGGCCTGGCCGCCGCGCTCCTATGTCGAGCGCCTCTACAATGTCCAGCAATGGACCGAAATGCCCAGGGGCGGCCATTTCGCTGCGCTGGAACAGCCTGACCTCCTGATCGACGACATCCGCCGCTTCGCACGCAGCCTGAGCAGTCCGTGACGGACGCTGGAGGGCATGAGGCCGGCGGCGATCAACTCTCCTGAGCAGCCGCGGAACTCGAAACGGCAAGCTCGATAACCTTTGAAAGCAACGCTTCTTCGTCCGTCAGACCTTCGATGAAACGCTCTGGAATCCCATCGATTCCCAATTGGGCGCCGATCAGCGTACCTGTCAGCATCGCGCGAATCTGGTTCTGGCCGCCGCCATTCAACGCATGCAGTACGCCGCTTTCGAAATCGTCACCGAAACGGGCTGCAAGATAATAGGCAGCCGGCAGCATGTGATAGATGGCGCATGGCATGCCGTAGACCAACGAGACTTTCCAGGCCGGCTCGATCTGAACGGTCGGATCGATGGCCGCGCGGGCCATGTAGGACGGCGAAAGCAAGGCGTCGGGCGATGTGAAGATCTCCGCGCGCAGCGGATCGGCTTCCCCAGAATTCGGTGGGGCCAGATTGCCGGTCGTCAGAACATAGAATGGCAGATCACCGGACTTCGCAGACGACATCAGGTCGCCTGACAAATTGCCATCCAATCGCTTTCCCTGGATGAGCAAGGCGAGCACTGCATTGAACGCGACGGTCATCGACCGAACGGTTGCATCGTACTGCAAGAGGCGGGCATTTTGGTCGACAGCAGCCGCCATCGCCTTTAGGTCGGAGGCATAGAAGGCGCCGATAGCGATCGTGCGCTCCAGAGCCTCCGTCGAGTCGGCAGGGCCGGCGATGCCGGTCCAATCTCGGCCCTTCGCGCGCCATCTTAGGAAGGCTTCGCGAACAGACTGGCTGGTGTAGCCGCCGGGGCCGGACATCGGCGCACCGTCGATCCTGGCAAAGATTTCATCCTCGAAGCGCTGGCGGAAGTCGTCTTCGTCATAGCCCTTCGATTGAAGCAGCGAGTCGATGGTCAAAGCCAGAATGAGGCCACTTTGAGAAAGATCGCCTGGCTTCAGGCCGTCATGATAGCGGCCTGGCATGGGATGGGTGTAGTCGTCGATCCAGTTGCCATAGTGCTTCTGCAGTTCCTTCAAATCATAGAACCAATGGGGCCCGACACCCAAAGCCTCGCCGATGAAGGCCCCCATCAGCGCACCAGCGATACGCTTTTGATGGGGATCGAGGTCCGTTAACACGAGCGGCATGGCGATCCCCATCTTTGTTCAGAGGCCGACAGTGTCATCAGCCAAAGATGTCGGCCGTGATGCTGTCATACCAGCCATCGGCTTCTTCACGAGTCTGCAGGCGAAGATCGGCGCTTTCGCCGACCTCGCTGATGAAGCCTTCGGTCTTGGCGATTTTTTCGTCGGTGGCTTCGTAGCTGGCGCCGACTTTCATCGTATCAGCCTCGGCGACCGTGCTCCAGCAGGTGTTTCTGAAACGCGCCGGGAATAGGTCCGAGCCGGTAAGCGCATGGCGCACGGCCATGGCGCAGACCTTGGCTTGGCTGTTCGCCGAGAAACCGGATTTCGGCATGTCGCCGGCGATCGAGGCGTCGCCGACCACATAGACGTCGTCGACCACGGTCGAGGCCATGGTGTGCGGATCGATCGGGCACCAGCCGCTGTCGTCCGTGGCACCGACGGCTTGGGCGATCATGCCGGCCTTTTGCGCCGGGATGACATTGGCGGCGTCCGCCTTATAGGCTTCGCCATCTTCTGTCGTAATCGTCATGTCCGCGGCATCGACCGCGGTCACTTTGCCGCCGAAATCGCCGGGGACCCATTCGATCATGCCGTCGTAATAGTTGGACCAGGCTTCCTGGAACAGCGCCTGCTTGGAGTGCTTTTCCTTGGCGTCCAGGATCAAGATTTTGGCGCTCGGGTTGCTCTCCTTGAAGCGCTTGGCGATCATGCAAACCCGCTCATAGGGCCCGGGGGGGCAGCGGAACGGGTTGGGCGGAGCGACCATGACGAAGGTGCCGCCCTCGGCCATGCCGTCGACCTTTTCCTTCAAAAGCTGGGTTTGCGGACCGGCTTTATAGGCATGGGGCATAATCTCGGCCGCGGCTTCGTCATAGCCTTCGATCGCTTCCCATTTGAAGTCGATGCCAGGGGCCAGCACCAGCTTGTCGTATTCGACCACCGATCCGTCTTCGAGGGTCACGGTCTTGGCCGCGGCATCGACGCCGCTTGCGAGGGCATTGACGACGTTCACGCCGTGGCCTGCCAGGCCATCATAGCTGTGGGTGATGCTGTCGAAATCGCGGATGCCGCCGACATAGAGGTTGCTGTAAAAGCAAGTGGTGTATTGGGCATTCGCCTCGATCAGGGTGACGTCGAGGTCCGGCGCATCTTTCTTGACATATTTGGCGACCGTGCCGCCGCCAGCGCCGCCGCCGATTACCACAACGCGTCCCGCGGATTGGGCGCGAAGAATGGCGGGCGCTGCGAGAAGGGTCGTGCCGGCTGCAACACCCAGTCCAAAACGGCGTCTTGTTAGATCGATCATGGAAAAACTCCCCTCATGGTGATGACGATGCCTGATCGGCACCTGTTGGTCTTGCGACGGTCTTTTTCAGTTATCGAGCTGTTCGAAATAGGCGGCAAGCGCTTCGATTTCGGTATCGCCGAGCGAACGCGCGACACTGCGCATGAGTTCGTGATCGCGTTCGCCCTCTCGGTATTCCCTAAGGGCTTCGACGAAGTACGGCGCCGGCAGTGAATTGATCGGTGGTATGGCCGTTTCCGAATTGACACGATGACAAGCGACGCATTCGCCGGCCAAATACTCTCCATAGGCCAAGTCGCCAGCCGTAGCATTTGATGTAATCATCAATAAACAAGCTAGCAGGCTACATAAATATCGTTGGATAAAGTTTTTCTCGACTTTTTTCTCCGGCTTTGTTTTCATAGTCTTTTTCCAAAAAGAAAGAAAAGTAGACATTTCCACTTGAAATTTCAAGCAAAATCGACCAAATATTGTTTGATGGTGTAGATGCATCAAATTGCCGACTTTCTCGGTCGGGGGCGTCGGTAAGTTGCCAAGGGAACTGTAGTATATGGACCATATGGAAGAGCAGGTGCTGCGCGCTGCGGATTTTCTAAAGGCGCTTGCCAATCCCAACCGACTTCTAATTCTTTGCTTCCTTCGTGATGGTGAGTACTCGGTGAGAGAGTTAGAGGAAAAACTCGATCTCCGCCAGCCGACATTATCGCAGCAGCTTGCTCGTCTGCGTGAAGACGACCTGGTCGCGACCCGGCGTGACGGTAAGCAAATCTACTATAGCCTTTCCAGTGTCGAGGTCCGACGAACGATTGCTCTCCTCGATGATATGTTCTGCAGCGGTGCCCTCGAAAACATGGAAGGCCAAGCCGGGACACCAGAAGACGTCCTCGAACGAACGGGCTAGTTTTTTCTTCCGTCAGAAGTTGCACATGTTCCTTCCTCAAGACCTTCTCGTATTGAGCGACTAGTCCACCAGCGCTCCTTCGCTTTCCTGATCCGGCGTGACGTCGAGAATGCGCGCCTTGCCGACGATTTCGGTGGGCACGTCGCAATCGCTCATGCAGGGCTTACCCGCCGGTGCATCCGGCCTGGGATCGGGCATGAGGAAACCCTCGGCATTGGGCATCTCGATTGCGGCGAAACTTTCCTGATCGTAGACCGCGTCGAGCTCCACCAGATCGTCCAGGTAGAGCACGTAGAGGGAAACGGCGTAGACCTCGTCGTCGGAAAGGCTTTGCGCTTCGCCAAAGGGCATGGCGCGGTGGATGTAGTCCCAAAGGGTGCTGGTGTAGGGCCAATAGGAGCCAACGGTCTTTTCCGGTCGATCTTCGGTCAGGGTGTCGAACCCGCCCATCAGCACCGGCCAGCGATCCACGCCTTCGCCGAATTCGCCATGGCAGGCGGCGCAGCGCTCATAGAACAACTCTTCGCCGTCCTCAGCCGAGGCCGAGCCCGCAGGCAGCCCAACGCCATCGGGACGGATATCGATATCCCAAGCCGCAACTTCCTCAGGCATGGCCACCCGTCCAAACGCCAAGGCGGAATCGTCCGCCATCGACGACGTCGACAGCAAGCTCATCGCAACACCAACCGCCACCGTCCAGTAACCGC
>JBPCVQ010000132.1:0-10980 GCA_051010395.1 Geminicoccaceae bacterium
CATAAAAGCCCTCACGGGTCAGCGCCTTGATCTGCTCGACATGCTTGGGTGCGAGGTCGGGGCGAAGTTCGATCACGACCCGGCCATTGGCGGTATCGAGAAAGATCTGATTTTCGAGGTCGGCGGCATCGGTCGTGCCGGTGGCGATGGTCATGGCGAAAACGAGACTCCAGAAGATTTGAGCGAGGCGTCGCATGCAGCAAGGCTCCATTTTGCGAGACTTGATCAGGATGATCGACGATAAGGGCCGTTTTTCCGCATGGATGGCGGCGTCGGTCAACCCCTTTCTGGTGGGACGCCCATGGCGTGGCATCAATGGGGCCGGCGAAATTGGGCGGAAAACGCTCAGTGCCGCTCCGCACAATCGATGCAGAGGCGGGCGCTTGGATCGAAGGCGAGGCGCTTTTTGGCGATCGGCTCATCACATTCGAGACAGTCGCCATAGGTGCCATTTTCGAGGCGGCCAAGGGCTTCGTCGATATACACCAGCTCCTGCTGTCGGCGCCTTTCGGTTTCCTTTGCCATGGCCTGGCGCTGCAGGGCATCCATGCGGGAAAGGCGGCCGACCTTGGTCTGATCGAGCTCGACGGGCTTGCCATCCTCTCCATGGCTTTCGATCAAGACCAGGATATCCTTGCGGCGTTCTCGAAGCCTGGCTGCGATATCTTTATGTTCTGCAGGCCTGTCAGACGTCATTCTCTGACCTCCTTGCGGTGGTCGACTATGGTGCAATCGATCATATGCTCAAGGGATATCATAGGTTCGACCCGCCGAAAAAGACGAGCGAAACATCGATCAAATCTAGCAGCTTGATCGCTTTTGGCAAGGAAAGGGCTGGTCGCGAAAATGGAACCGATGGCTCTTTTCGCTGTAATACCGTTTTCACTTTGAAATGACCTTCTTTATCCACGGCTGGCGGGATAGAGATTTGATGCGATCGGCATCATCGGCGACGACACACGGCCATTCTTCTCCTGACGTGCCAAGGCGCGTAGCTCCAACGCGTCATGGCGATCGGCAATAAAGATCCGGAGCCTTTAGAGGAAGCTATATGTCAAGGCGAAGGCGGTTGTCTCGCCGTGTGCCTTGCGAACAATGTGATGACGTTGGGCCTTTACATAGTCGCTCCCATCGGGAAGTCTCGCGCCTTCTGTTGGGAGTCCTTATCGTGACTTACAGCATCGGCGGCTGAGCGAGTGCATCTCAGGCGTGGAAAGGGTCCGCACAATTTCATCGCTTCTAATTTTGCTCTTTGGATACTTGTGGAAATCTTTGGGTTGATAGGTGTTGTCAGTGACTGTTTATCGACATTGGTGATCATGGTTTCGATAGGTTTGCCCAGAATGGCAGCTGGGGCAGCCCATTGAATTCAAAGCCTAAACCTGGTGTCTAGCTGGGAAACGTCAAACATTGCGGCGAACTCGTATGTCGTCGCCTTCTAGGTCGGAAACGAAATGGCATCGCTTGCAAAAAAGATTAAGAGAAGACTTACGAAACATTCCGCCTACCAGGTCAAGCGCGATCACGCCATGCAGACACGGTGGGAAACGATCAATAACGAGCTGGACGGGGAGGAAAAGTCTCTCATCGATATCGGTTGCAATATCGGAGCGTTCACGGAACGGGCGGCAAAATTGGGCTTGCTTGCTATCGGACTGGAGCCCGGTCGTCGAGAGTTTGCGCTGGCTGCAGCAAAGCAGTCGCAGACGCCTGGTTTGGCCTTCATGCACATGGCGCTCGATCCTGATTCCGTTGTGAAATTGCCATCTGCTGATGTGATCCTCTGCCTTTCAGTCAATCACTATTGGGCAAAGCTCTACGGAGAAGACGTAAGTTGGGATATGATCCGTGTATTGATTGGAAAAACCGAGAAGAAGCTCTTTCTCGAGATTCCCAGTATTCACAAGAAATATGGCGCCCATCCTCCACAATTCATTGAGGGGGATGAGACGTCGATAGAGCGATATGTAGAACGAAAAGTCGCTACGATTACAGACAATCGAAAAACTGTTAAATACCTGGGAAAAATGGAGGGCATCAAAAATCGGGTGGAGACGTTCCGCCCGATGTTCTTGATCACCTGATCTCATGTTAGTCAGACATCATGATGTCGCTGCTTCTCTTTCCCACTTGGAGGAAGTCGAGGCACGGCTCTCGGGATATATTCCGCCGTCGAAGAACCCGCATCTCTTCCGTCTCATTGGTGACCGTCTAATTCGCGAAGATATGCTGCTTGGTCAATCCGTTAACATGCTGATAAGTCGGCATAAGGCTGAGCCCGGCCTCGCCGAGCTTACGCCGATAAAACTGGCATCGGCGCGGTTGCGAGCCAGCAAATTCCAAATTCGAAGCAGGGCTTATGTCATTGTCTTCAAAAGCAATATGCGGGCTTTCTATGGTTGTTCAGGAAGATACACGCTAAAGACCATCACACCCGGGATGTCAGGAAATCTGCTTCGTAACGAGATTGCTGCCCGCAACAATCTACGTATCCCATGTTCGGCTCGGATTCCAACCCTGCTCGCCTCGAACTTGGGTGATGAATGTCCCTATCTGCTTGAGGAAACCGTGGAGGGGTGGCGGCCACGCGGGACAAAAGCCGAGGCTTGGTTATCGTCCTTCGGTCTGCCGGCCATTCTCGATTTCTACGAAGAGAACGGCGTGTCATTGGTTCCGGTAAGAGAACTTTTGGATCTGGCGGAACTAGCAAGAAAAGTTGAAACCATCGCCAAACTCGTGGATTGGACCACAATAGACGGTGACCTCGACAGATTCTTGTCCAGTATCAGAGACATGACCTCATTGCTTGATGGCTTGACGGTTGTTGTTGCAGGCCATGGCGATCTGGCGCTGGACAATCTCCTCCTGGGAGAGGATGGCCGGATCTGTCTTCTGGATTGGGAAAGATCTGGGCGGATCACTCTGCACCATGACCTTCTCAAGCTGCTGCGTCGCTATCCGCACTTAAGTGACCTTATCGAAAAGCGATTTGACAGCTGGTTTGTGGAAGACGACCGTAGGAGGATGCTCACACCCGCCCAGCATGCTCTAACGTCCAAGCTTCACTATATCGATCGGAGCTTCGATGGTTTACAGGCATCAGCCCAAACGAACTGCGATGTGACCGCGCGGATGGCTGAGGCCTTGATCCATAAGGCGCCGAGAGAGTTGAACGAGATCGAAGCTTGTCTTCTTTCTCGATCAGGACACTAAGATGGTGTAACGGGGCGGCCAGAACGTATCGGCTTGGGCGGTCACCCCTCAAGGTGGTGGTGTGTAAGACCGGAGTTGGGATGTCCTGCTCCGAGCATCATGGCCAGCGGCCATGAAAAGCGCCGCGTCAAAGGACCGGACGCATGGCAGCTCCGACCGGCGGTGTGAAAAAAAGATCAGAATTACCTTGCCAACAGTGGGCCATCCGCGCATGGCGCAGCGCGTGAAGCTCATGGCCGGAATGGCCGCAAAAGCCGATCTTCGTCATTGTGACGGGGGTCACATACCGAGTGCCACCCTTATGCCATGTTTTGGGGAGTGATGCGGCACGGGTCCTCTCCCCCCTTAGTCGACCCGGATCGCGGAAGGACTGACTTCTCGGTCGGTCCGTGCTTCAGGTGAGATGCCTGAAGGTTCGAGGGTCTCTGATCCTCACGTCTCCCAGACGTTAAGCCTCCCTGATTAGCTCCGCCGGGCCTTTGCGCCCGGCTTTTTTTTTGCAAATCAGGTCAGTCGAGTGGCCGTTCTCGGCACCAGCCGGAAGTAGCACATCACCGTGGTGACCCGTCCGGAAATCGCTTGAAGCCGACACCGGTCCTTGTCGACCGTATCCAGCCGAATTCTGCACAGCCAAAAAGGGGCGCGATCACCTCTTTTACCAAGTCAACGCCGTCGGCCGCACCGACCCTGTGATTGCCATCACATTGCTTTTTTCCGTAATCGGCTTTGCTTGCCTCCATCAATCAACATGCGATCGAGGAGAGCTTGATGAGCTCGGAGATGTTGAAGGCAGAGCAGTATTGTCACGGTCATGATCACGAGGGCGAAGCCGCGTCGCTTCATTTGAGCAAAGTGCGCGGCACCAATCTTCAGATGCGTACGCGCTTGAAATGCTGCGGGGTTACCAACAGCCATCAGCTCTTGCAGGCGGCAGGGCCATTTCGGGCGCGGGTGGTCCTCTCCGGCAAGACGGGAATTGAGATGGCTGCTCTCGCTTACATCACCAAACGCGCCGATCTCGCCCGGGTAAAGGGCATCGGGGCGACATTCACCGACATGCTCGAGGTGATGAGCGTCGATACCGTCGAGCGCCTTGCCGCCTGGGCGCCGGATGCGTTGCATCGCACCCTCCATGACTTCAACCGCGCCGAGCGGTTCGCCAGAAGAGCACCGACGCCCGAGGAAATCGCGGACTGGGTGACGCAGGCGCGAAAGCTGCCGGTCCTGATCGACAATGTCTAGTGGTGCGACCACAACGATCATTTAAGCGTTGTTCGGACCGCAGTCGGGTCTGATCGCGGCGTCATGGCGGATGGTCATCATCTGGTCTGATCTGTGGGGACATGCGATGCTGTCGAAGAAAACATTCGTCACCACATGCAGATGAGGACCCGCCCTTGACACCCCAAGATCTTGACATTCGCCTGAAGACGGCAGCAGCGATCACCCGTGATGCTGGCAAGCTGGCGCTCGATTTCTTTCACCGTCGCGACCAGCTGGAGATCGAGCACAAGGGCATGCAGGATCTGGTCAGCCTGGCGGACCGGCAGACGGAAGACGTCATCCGTGCAGGTCTGAGCCAAGCGTTTCCGGACGATGCGATCATCGGAGAAGAAGGGGGAACCGAGGCCGCGGCTGCGGCCGGACCGCTTTGGATCATCGATCCGATCGACGGCACCATGAATTTTCTGCGCGGCGTTCCCTATTGGTCGGTCGCGGTGGCGCTGGTCGTCGATGGGCAGCTGATGATGGGGATTACTTATGACCCCGTTCATGACGAGCTCTACACCGCGCGCCGCGGCGGCGGGGCTTTTCGGAATGGGCAGGCGATCAGGGTTTCCGGCACTGACGATCCAAGGCATGCGGTGATCGGCGCCACCTTCAGTTTCAAGATGTCGGTGGACGCCTATGGCAGCCTGCTGACCACCATCCTTAAGGCGGGATCCGATCATCGAAGGCTCGGCTCGACCGCCTTGATGATGGCCCATGTCAGCGACGGCCGTCTCGATGCCTGCGCAACCCTGATGTGCAACAGCTGGGACGTGATCGGCGGGCTGATGCTGGTAGAAGAGGCAGGCGGCGTCGCCAGCGATTTCCAGGATGGTGCCGCCCTCGACGAGCCGAACCGGTGCTACGGCAGCACTCCCGGCCTCGCCAATCACGTCAAATCCCTCCCCGGACTGGCGTCGCCAGCTGATTCACTTGCCTGAGCTCACGGGTGGTGGCGATGAGTTTCTTCTGGAGAGAGGTGCCCAGGCGCCGCGAAGGTGAGGGCGCTGCGTGGTCCGACGCCCCACCAAGTCAAGGCTGGCGCGCCACGCGCCTACCAGTTTGAGGGCCGTCCGCGTCGGTCATTCAGGCGGCGGAGCAGTGTTTCCAGCTCGGCGAGATCGTCGGAGTCGAGCTTGGGGCCGGGCGAGCGGAGAGTAGGGGAGGCGATGACGCCGCGTCGGTGCAGGATCTGCTTTCGCACGGCAAGACCGATGCCCGGCTGCTGTTCGTAGCGGATGACCGGCAGATAGTCGTCGAACAGATCGAAGGCCTCGTCCACCTCGCCCGCCTGGAAACTCGCATAGACTTCGACCAGGAGTTCCGGATAGGCAAAGCCGGTCATGGCGCCGTCAGCGCCGCGCGCGAGCTCCAGCGGGAAATAGAGCCCACCATTGCCGACCAGGATCGAGACCCGCCGATGTCCGTCCCGGGCCGCGGTCTTCCTGATGCGCGTGATCTTGGCGAGACCTGGACAGTCTTCGTGCTTCAGCATCTTGATTTGCGGCAGCGCATCGATCAGCTGATTGAAGAGCGGCACCGAGAGATGCACACCGGTCGCCTGCGGGTAGTCTTGAAGAATGACCGGCACGTCATAGCCGACGGCATCGACCGCCTGACGGACGTAGCCTTCGATATGCTCATCGGTCGTCAGTCCTGGTGGCGGCGCCACCATCACACCTGCAGCCCCTTCGGACATGGCGTCTTCGGCGAGCGCGCCGAGTTGGGCTAAGCCAGGCGCGCTCACCCCGACGACGACCGGCAGTTCGCCCGCCACCTGCTTGAGCGTCCGGTCGATCACCCGGCGCTGCTCGTCGAAGGTGAGTTTCTGTGCCTCGCCCATCATGCCGAGGATGGTGATGCCGTGTACGCCCGACTCGATGTAGAAGCCGATCAGGCGATCGAGGCTCTCCAGGTCGAGAGCACCCTCGCGATCGAACGGCGTTGCGGCGATGATGTAGACGCCTTTGGCGCTTTCATCGATGAGATGACCAGTCACGTTGCCCCTCCCTTAGGTCGACAAGCCCCCATCTTTTTATCCGCCCGCCCGCGCCGAAGCACAAGCGGAGGTTTTCTTGGCAGTCTTAACCGAGCGTTAACCTGTTCAGCATATAGTGAAGACAGTTGAAGAGACTGGTCAGGTCAGCGGGTATGCCGGTTTCAGCCGATGAAACCCGCAAAGGGGCCAAGGACCATCGGAATTTTGAACCGAGGATTATCGAAGTCTCAGAAGAATCGGCCGCGAATGCCGATGAGAAGGGTAACTTGGTTCTCAGTTTGCAGCCGCTGCAGGCGCACCGTGCGCCGCGGCGGTTGCGATCTGGCGGATGCGGTTGACCATCGCATGCAGCCCATTGGCGCGTGACGGGCTCAGATGCTTGCCCAGGCCGATCTCGTCGAACACGTCGGGGGGATTGGTGAGAATGTCCTCCGGCCGGCGATCGGCGTAGAGGCGGAGCAGAAGGGCGATCAGGCCCTTGACGATAAAGGCGTCGCTGTCGGCGACGATGCTGAGCGTGCCGCTCTCCTCATCCGGTTCGGCGACGATCCACACCTGGGACTGGCACCCTTTGACCTTGTTGGCGTCGATCCGATGCTCTTCCGGAAAGGCTCCGAGGTTCTTGCCTAGATCCATGACATACTCGATTTTCTCCCGCCAGTCGTCGAACAGCGCAAAGTCCTCCAGAATGGCGGCCTGCTCCTCGGCAATCGTGGCGGCTCGGGTCATCACTGCACTTCTCATGGTGACGGCAAGATAAGCCCGGACTATGACCCAACCCACCCACCGCTTCAACCCGCGACGCGCGGGGCGGTGACTTGCCTGAGTTGGCGGGGGTGTCTGTACTTTGCTGGTGATCCGTTGGGATGGTTTCGACGTTTCTTCAGTGCTGCCAGACCGTTGGATGGACAATGTCATGACCAAATCGCGACTTCTGAAACCTTCAAGGCGCCAGTTGCTCTCTCACGCAGGGTTGCTGAGCGCCATCGCCCTGCCATGGCCCGTCCTTGCACAGACGTCGTCAGGCGAGGCGCTTTCATCACCCGACCCCAAGTCAACGCAGGGCTCGCAGCCCACGCAGGGCTCACAGCCCACGCAGCCCCTGGATTTTACGGCTTATCGTAATGGCAGCCGGCTTGGCTTTCATCGCATCGATTTTGCTGAAGAGGGCAAGCGGCTGATCGTCGACATCGAGATCGTGTTCGATGTGAAGTTCACCTTCATTCCTCTCTACGGCTACCGCCACAGGAACCGCGAGGTCTGGGAGGATGGCCGTCTGATGTCGATGTCGACCGAGACCGACGATAACGGCACGGACTACAAAGTCGAGGTGACGAGGGACGGTGATCGCCTTCTGGTGGACGGCGTCGATGGCCGGCTTGAGCTGCCAGGCGACACGCTGACCACCAGTTATTGGAACGAGGCCGCCATGGCCAACAGCGCCTGGCTGGACACTCAGCGTGGCCAGCTCGTCCGCTCCGAGGTGATCAAGAAGCCGGCGGAGGCGGTCAGGGTCAAAGGCAGGGACGTCGAGGCGACGCCTTACGATCTGGCCGGCGATATCACCTGTACGTTTTGGTATCGGGACGGCCGCTGGGTGAAACTCCGCTTTCTCGGCGAGGACGGCTCGGAGATCGACTACACGCTCGAGCGTTTTGGCCAGAGCGGATTTGGTCAGAACGGATGAGCGATGGAGGCCAGGAAGGCAGGGTCGTCTGGATCACCGGCGCCAGTTCCGGCATTGGCCGAGCCCTCGCCCTGAACCTGGCCAAGCGCGGCGACACGGTCGCCGTGAGCGCCAGAAGCGTGGAGTCGCTTCGCGACCTGGCGAACGAAGCTTCCCATTTGTCCGGCGCCATCCACCCCTATCCCCTGGACATCACGGATGCGGAAAATTGTGCTCGAACGGTCGACCAAATCTCCGGCAAGTTCGGAAAAATCGCGCTCGCGATCATGAATGCTGGGACGCATCATCCGGTGGAGGCGGAAGACTTCGCTGCTGGTGACCTGGCCAAGCTGATCGGCATCAATCTGCTGGGCACCGGCAACTGTCTCGATCCATTGCTGAAGCGCATGATCGAGGCCAGGGCCGGTCACATCGCCATCGTCGCCTCGGTCGCTGGCTATCGCGGCCTGCCGACGTCGATCTATTATGGCGCCAGCAAAGCCGCCCAGATCAATCTCGCCGAAGCTCTGAAGTTTGACCTCGATCGCTTCGGCATCAAGCTTCAGCTTATCAACCCCGGCTTCGTCAAAACCCCGCTCACCGACAAGAACGACTTCCCCATGCCGTTCCTTATGGAGGTCGACGAGGCGGCGGAGCGCATGGCAAACGGTCTGGAAAGCAGCGCCTTCGAAATCACCTTTCCCCGCCGCTTCGCTTTTCTGCTGAAGCTTTTTCGCCTTCTTCCCTACAGTCTCTACTTTCCGATCGTCAGCAGGATGACGGGAAAGTAAGAAATACGAAGCACGAGTTCCTCAGCGTCCCAACCGGTCACCTTGCTGTCGCGAACAGCATATAGTTGACGGCGGGATCAGGGGTCAGGCGAAAGCGGTCGCGCAACGGGTCGTAGGCGACGCCTGTGAGATCCTCGATTTTGAGCCCGCCCGAGCGAAGCGCGCGCGCAGCCTCCGAAGGACGTACGAAGCTGGACCAGCTATGGGTTCCCTTCGGCAGCCATCCCAAGACATATTCGGCGGCGACGATGCCGAGCGCAAACGAGCTGACGGTCCGGTTGAGGGTCGCCATTATCAAGGCCCCCCCGGCGGAACCCTTGTCCTCGGTGGCGCCGTTGCCCCCGGTCGCAGGCTGTACAAGAGAAGCCGCGCCCTTCAGGAACGCCGGCTGATCGGCCACATGCTCGACCACCTCCATCGCACAGACCAGATCGAACCGCTCGCCATCAGCGACAAGGTCGTCGACGGCGGCATTTCGGTAATCGATTTTGAGCCCGGCCTGGGCCGCATGCCGCTTCGCCCCTTCAATAGAGGCGGGCGCAAGATCTATACCGGTGACCTCGGCGCCCATACGCGCCAGCGGTTCGGAAAGCAGCCCGCCGCCGCAGCCGATGTCGAGGACGCGAAGTCCCTTGAGCGGCATCTTGGTCCGACCGTCCAGGCCACGATATGCGCAAATCCGATCGCGGATAAAAGCGAGGCGCAGCGGGTTCAGTTTGTGCAGCGGCGCCATCGGACCGGCTTCGTCCCACCAGTCCCCGGCGAGGGCATCGAAGCGCTCGATCTCCTTCGGGTCGGCTGACGGCGAAAGGGTTCCGGGTTTGGGCACGCGGCAAAATCCTTCAGTCTCGATGTGTTCGGGCGATACGTTCTTGACTTGTTTCAGTCTGCGCTCGCGGGTATCTAAAGGCTAGTGGAATGTCCTCGGCATAAACTTCCCCTAGGTAAAGTCGGCAGCACGTCATGTAACCGCTTGATGAGGCACGATTGTCGGATCAAGCGCGGAGGGAATCAAATGTTGTGGACATCCGACTAGCCTCGATGTTGGCCAGACGCTGACAGGCTTTGGCCAATCCAAAGATCGAACGAGGGGAGGTTTTTTTGGCGCTGGTGGTGCAGAAATTCGGCGGCACGTCTGTCGGGGATCTTGATCGGATCCGCGCCGTCGCAGGCCGCGTTGCGCGCGCGCGGAGAAATGGCGACCAGGTGGCCGTGAATGTCTCCGCGATGGCCGGCACCACCAACCAGCTGGTCGAGTGGGTCGAAGAGTTGGGCGGCGTCCATTATGACAGGGCGGAATATGACGCGGTCGTGTCATCCGGCGAACAGGTGACTGCGGGCCTCTTGGCGCTTGCACTGCAGGCGGAAGGCCTGCCCGCAAGGTCCTTCCTCGGTTGGCAGGCGCCGCTTGCGACAGATGGAGCCCATGGCAAGGCGCGTGTGGAATCGAGCGACGTCGCTGGCCTTCGCCGCGCAATCGACCAGGGCCAGATCCCCGTGCTTGCCGGCTTTCAGGGCGTTTCGCCGGATGGGCGGATCACCACGCTCGGGCGCGGCGGCTCCGATACATCGGCCGTGGCGCTGGCCGCCGCACTCGGTGCGGATCGCTGCGATATCTATACCGATGTCGAGGGTGTCTACACCAGTGATCCGAGGATCGTGCAAAAGGCAAAGAAGATCGAGCGCATCACCTATGAGGAGATGCTGGAGATGGCCTCATTGGGTGCGCGCGTCCTGGAGACGCGTTCGGTAGCGCTCGCCATGCGCCATGCGGTGCGCCTCCAGGTGCTCTCCAGTTTTTCCGATGCGCCGGGAACTCTAGTCGTCGACGAGGGTGAAATCTTGGAACAACAAGTGGTAAGCGGCATCGCCTATAGCCGGGACGAGGCCAAGGTCACGTTGATCGGCGTTTCGGACCAACCGGGCATCGCCGCCAGCATCTTCGGCCCGCTCGCCGAAGCCGGCATCAATGTCGATATGATCGTGCAGAGCGTTTCCGCCGATGGGTCGACGACCGATCTGACCTTCACGGTCGGTCGCGC